>JAVBSF010000099.1:0-6129 GCA_031556925.1 Pararhizobium sp. | reverse complement strand
GCAAGGCGACACAAGCGGAGCGGACGAATATTGCTCGGGACCTGGAATTCCGGTTGAGCGAAGCTCTGCTTCGGGGCGAGGAAACGATCGGCGTGATCGGCCGAGATGCCGGCCGAAACCTCAAGCGGCTCGCCTCAAGCGTCTATTGGGCAGGTCTCAACACCCTTGGCATACGCACCCTGGCAGGGTCCCAAGCGACTTTCCTCTCCTATGGTCCCGAAAGCCTGAAGGATCACGATCTGAAACTATGGGCGCCAAGCCTACCTAAAGCGCCCGGCAATCTGTTTGATTCGGCAACGTTTGCGCTGACACTAGAAGAAGCGGATTTCCTGCGAGATCGCATTGCCGGCAATGCAAAGCCAACACTGCTGAATGAACTGGCGCGCACGGGTGAGACTTATTCTCAGGCTTGGCCGTGGCAGGTGGACGAAGGCAGCATCTCGAAATCCAATCGTGCGATGTTGCGTCACGCCGAAAGATTCTCGGGCGTGATGTATGGCGCCAGTCTGTTTTACAATCTTCTGCTGGCGCTCCGCGCCGCTGCGCGACCGAATGCCAAAAAGCATGCAGATGCTCCAGCCCTGGTGGAGCATTACCGGTCGCGACTTGAAGCCTGGAGGGCAGAGCTCAGGCATCTGAGCTTGAATGAGTGGGATCTCGACGATCTTTTTAGCCTTATTGGCAAGACCAGCCACAATTTGACGAAGTCGTCTCGTGATTTTATCCGCAGCTGGGCATCCATGGCGCGGGATGGCTCGGTCCAATTGGAGACAGACAGTGCAGCGATCGAGCTTCTAAAGCACCGAGAACACGGCCTGAAGCGGTTAAAGGCCCGGCTGCTGCACGATGCGCCACTAGAGAGATGGTCAGGTGCTTCTGGCGACGCCCGTCTCGATTTCAGATGGGGTATTTCAAGAAGCTACCTCGGGGAGCTCGCCAATGCCGGCTGAACCCGTGTTCAACCCTGAAAATCGCGAACTCTACACGTCTCTGGTGCGCGCGCCCGATCAATATCGGTTCGACAATGCCGCAGCGACAACCTACTCGCTTGACTTCGAGACGGCGCTCACCATTCCAATCGCCATCGTTTTTCGAGACGCCGAGAACCGTGACGAGATGTTGCGGAGCCCGCTGGCCCTGCTGCAAAGCGTCGAACGGATGGCCGGCAGAATGGCCATCTACTGTGATCGGGGCCGCATCAAGGAGGCGCGCCCGAATGCAGCACGGCTGATGGCGCTTTACGAGAAGACGATAATCGAGGTTTCGGCGCCGGAGGGCGGTGCATTCCATCCGAAGCTGTGGTGCATCCGTTTCCAACCGGAACAAGAGGGACAGCCCACGCGCATGCGGCTCGCCATTTTGTCACGGAACCTCACGAATGATCGATCCTGGGACCTGGCTCTTTGCCTCGACGGGAAGGTTGGCGACAATATCAACGATGCGAACGAGCCTGTCGTGCAGCTTCTTCGCGCGCTTCCGGGATTGGCGAATTCGGCAAATCGCCCGCCGGCACCCAAATTTCTTCCGTCGCTCGCGCGCGATCTCGAGCACTGCTTCTGGGATGATCTCCCCGCTGGCGCCACCAAAGTCACCTTCGCAGTGAATGGTTTGAAACCTGGCGCCTGGTCTCCGCAAAAGGGCGAGCGCCTCGCCGTTCTCTCACCTTTCGTAAGCAGTGCCGCGCTCGCGCACCTGGCCAAAGACTACGAGGAGCCGACAGCCTGTCAACTCGTGGCACGGGCCGAGGAACTGGATTGCATCAAGCCTGAGATTCGCGAGCTTTTTGACATACGGACCCTCGATGACCGAGCGACTCGTTACGAGGAAGAAGATCGTGACGAGATAGATTCTGCCGATCTTGAGGGCCTTCATGCCAAGGCCTACGTGGTGGAGCGGGGATCACGTCTTCATGTCCATCTTGGCTCCGCCAACGCAACGAGCGCTGCGCTGATCCCCGGCCGCGGCGGTCGTACCCAAAACGTAGAAATCATGGCAACCTTGGACGGCCCCAAAAGCCGCATGGGTTCAATTGCCGAAACGCTTTTCTCGGACGAATTTCAACGACTTCTGACGCCCTATGTGCCATCTGAGCCGCCCGGGCAGGATGCCGCTGCAGCCGCTGAGAAAGTGCTCGAAAATTTGCGCACCAGGATCGCGGCGCTGCCGCTCGACCTACACTGTACCCAACTTCCCGACGCCATTGGGCTCGAACTGGTGCTATCCGGCAAGACTTCGCCGATCGAGATACCGGCGGGAGTGAGATGTTTCGTTCGCCCCATTACGGTTGCGAATGAACGGGGATATGACGCGGCGCCTTTGCTCTGCGGCACGGCGCCGAGAATGGCTGTAAGCAGCGTCTCTTTGAGCGACGTTACACGCTGGCTTGTAATGAGGCTCCGCGATGAGGGTACAGGCGTAGAGGTTGCGTTCACTTTGGGCGCCCGTCTCATCGGTCTGCCCGATGGCCGGGATGCTGCCGTCCTGCGAGCACATATTGCCAATGTCGAGAACTTCTTCCGCTATCTGAGCTTGCTTCTCGGGAGCTTGGGTGAAGGCAGCTTCCTCGAAAGCGAAACTGCCGGTGAGGGCCAATGGCTTCGAAGGCTCGGTCAAGGTGGAAACGCGTTGCTGGAGCCGATGGTGCGAGCCCTCACCCTCGGTGGTGGTGAGCTCGCCGAGATCGATCACCTCATCAAGCGCCTAGATGACGGTGGCAAAAGCATAGTCCCCGAGGATTTTCTTCAGTTGTGGGCCAGCTTCGCGCCGCTCGTAGCCATCAAAGGAGCCCGAAAATGACTTATCAAGCAGAAGAGCATCTAAAGCTCCTCAAACCTTTTCAGCGGGCCACAGTCAATTACGTGTTTCGGCGTCTATTCACCGATGCGCAGACCACGGCGCAGTTTCTCGTTGCCGACGAGGTGGGCCTTGGAAAGACCATGGTGGCGCGGGGAGTCATTGCTAAAGCAATCCAAGAGTTGACCGGCAAGGTCGACCGTATCGACGTCGTCTACATATGCTCCAACCAGGCGATTGCCGAGCAGAACATCAAGTCGCTCAACGTTATTGGCTCGGCGACAAAACCTCTCAATACCCGCCTTACTTTGCTACCGCTCGAAATCGAGCAGGAGGGCGGGATTGCCTCACAGCCCGTGAACCTTATCAGCCTCACCCCAGGAACAGCACTCGATCTGAAGTCATCATTAGGTACCGCAAAAGAACGAGTCCTGATTTACGAGATGCTGAGAAAGAGGCTCGGCATCAGACACGGCGGCGTGCAGCGCGTCTTCCGCGGAGGCGTGGAGGCAGAAAACTGGCCTGGCTGGACTGACTGGATACGCACGCAGAAAATTTCCGAGGAGATCTCGAAGAATTTCAACGCGGCTGTTGGAGATGAATTCATCCAGCGGATTCGCGCAGCCGCGGAGTTGGCGAGGAGTAAGAAAAATCCAAACTATCCCGTCGATCAGCGGCCAGCTTCCATCATAGGGGAATTGCGGCGGATCCTGGCACGTATCTGTGTCGATGCGTTGACCCCCGATTTGATCATTCTTGACGAATTTCAGCGGTTCGCCGACCTGTTGCACGAACACGATGCACAGTTGGCTCCAGAAAAGGCAGCCGCGGCGGAGCTCGCGCGGGCGCTCTTTTCCTACTCTGGCGGCGACGGCTCGAAAGCTCGGTTGCTGCTCCTGTCAGCAACACCATACCGCATGCTGACCTTGAATAGCGACGATCCAGAAGATGGCGATCACTACAGTGATTTCCTGCGAACCATGCGCTTCCTCTTTGGCGCAGAAGATGGCGATGCGCGGATCAAGGAGCTGGAGCACGAGCTGACTCGTTTTCGCCGGGCATTGCAGGCAATGCCGGAGACAAGATTTGATGCCCGCGTCACGCGTGATCGCGTTCAACACATTTTGAGTGAGGTCATTGCCCGAACCGAGCGCGTTGATTCCAGCGATGATCGCAATGCGCTGGTCAGGGAGAGCAAGCCGCAGCTGACGATCGAAACAGAGGATCTTAAGGAGGCGAAGGTGATTGCTCAGGTAGCAGCGCTCGTCGGTGCGCCGGGCGTAGTGGAGTATTGGAAGTCGGCGCCGTACCTTCTCAATTTCATGCGTGACTACAAGCTCCGGCAGAAACTACAGACGGTGAAGCTCCGGCCATCTAAAGAACTTCGCCACGCAATCAAGGCTGCCGCTCCGTTCCTCATCAGCAAGGAGCAGGTCGAGGGCTATGGGGAGATTCCGCTTCGTAACGCACGAATGCGGGTTATGGCGGATACGACCTTCCAGCATCAGCTTGATCGCGCGTTGTGGATTCCGCCGTCTCGGCCAACATTCGGCGAGCAGATCCCGGCAACCAAGTCGCTCATATTTTCGGATTGGTCGATGGTGCCTGACGCGGTCGCCGCCCTTCTTTCGCATGAAGCAAGTCGGCGCATGGGAATGACGGCCGACCTCGTCAGCCGCACCAGCCGTCCCATTGGCATCGAGGAGATGATGCCAATGCTCTGCCCTTCCCCTACCCTGGCGGCGTGGATCGACCCCTTGGCATTGGAGCGCCGGTATGGACATGCGCCAAGCTATGATGAGCTGCATCTCCAAGTGGTCGAAGTGTTAACCGAGCGTATCGACGCAAAGCATCTAACACGTCTGACCGAGAGATCCGATCGGCTTCTGCCGCTCACACTTGAGGAAAAATTGGGGAGCGGCGTGGACTGGGGAAGGCTCGGTGCGATCGAGCATGAAGGTCATGATGAACACGGGGCAATGGCGCGCACCATCGAGATAATAGGAAACGCACTCGAAGGCGAAGATCATCTCGACGATGCAGACGTCAAGGATACCTACGACAAGCTCGCAGAATTTGCCCTCGGGTCCCCTGCAACCTGCGCACTTCGCGCGCTGGGCCGTCTATGCCCAGAGCTACCTCTGAACGATCCTGCCCTTGTCGGGGCAGCGATGGCGATCGCGCTCGGATTTCGGAGCCTGTATAATCAGCCGGAAACCAGGGCGTTGTTGGGAGAAACATCGCCCCTGAACTACTGGCGCCAGGTCAATGCGCATGCCGCGAGACACGATCTGACCGCTGTTTTGGACGAATACCTCCAGCTCGTGGTCGACGCTGAGCATGCTGCCGAACTGGACGCGCGACAACGCGCGGCTCTCATCGCCAACAAGGTCGTAGAAGTCGTCGCATTGAGGCCAGCTCAAATAACGCTGGATCACTGGACGGCAGGGCGCTCGCGCTTGCACGATAAGACCTTCGAGGTGCGGGCGCGTTTTGCGATGCGATTTGCGACAAAAGCGGAGGACGAAAAGGGGGTTCGCCGTACGACGCTCGTGCAAGCCGCCTTCAAGTCGCCTTTTCGTCCATTTGTACTGGCGACAACCTCGATTGGCCAGGAAGGTTTGGACGTCCATCCCTATTGTGCACGTATCGTGCACTGGAATCTGCCCCGAAATCCGGTTGACATAGAACAGCGCGAAGGGCGGGTTCATCGCTTCAAGAACCACGCTGTCCGGCGCAATATCGCTGCCAAGCTTGGTGATTTTGCGCTCCGTGGCGATGATTGTATCGCACCATGGGAAAGCATGTTCGAGGCCGCTCGGCAGCAGGAGATCTCACAGAGCCGCCCTGGTGACATCGTGCCTTACTGGCTATACCCCGGTGACGAAAAAATCGAGCGCGTAGTTCTTATCCCCCCGTTCAGCAGAGAAGTTGAGCGCTACGGAAATTTAAAGAAATCTTTGGCGACCTATCGATTGGCATTCGGTCAGCCACGACAGGAAGAGTTGGTTCAGCTATTTACGAGATTTGAATCTGAGGTTGTCGCGGAGCTGGCTGATCTGCAAATATCACTCAGGCCAAAAACTGATTTGAATATCGACAGCAAGCTGCACGATGCGCAGCAAGGGCAGCAGTAAGAATTTTGGGGCAGGAGGGTAGTTTTCGGTATGGTGCAGGATAATCTTTCGGGCACATCTGTCAACGGCGGAGTAAAAACCGGCCACGGGGCGGAGCAAAAGTCGGCCACTGCGGCGCCGGTCTGAGACCGCCGGGAGGGCTTAAGCCCGAGCGGGGGTCTCAGGCCGGCGTGGTGATTTTTCGGGAGGTTTTCAGCCT
>JAVBSF010000180.1:0-4896 GCA_031556925.1 Pararhizobium sp. | reverse complement strand
TTCAGCGAATACAAATAAGCATGTTAAATCAGATTTTTATAAAAGTTTACTGATCTCGTTTGTCCCGATGATCGCGGGGATTGACAGCCTTGGCCGCGATTAACCTTACGTGTGAAGGTTAATTTTAGTTGCAGCTTGCATGGCGGGCTTGTTTGGCGCGATATGGCCTTGCCGGCGGCAACTCCGGTTTTTCAGCACCAAAATCATATTGCCCTTCTCCGGTAGCGGAGAAGGGCTTTATTTTTTGCCGCACGGCGCATCCCACCTGTCGCATGGCAAGGCTTCGCGGGTGCCCGCTATGACCGGTCGTCGACGATTGCTTCGGGGCGATCTCCACCTTCGGCGTGCTCGTAGTGCCAGAGCCCTTTTTCGTCCTGGAAGCTGATTTCCTCATCTTCTCCGCCAACCTGCTGCTCTGCCGCCGCCGCCTTGGCCGCGGCAATGGCGATGTCACGTGTCGGAAAGGTTTCGGAAAATACACCGGCGAGCTTGTAGGCCCAGCCACCGTCATGCTCCACGATCGAATATACCACTCTGGTCATGTCGTTCTCCCTGTGCGCGTGTCGAGCTTCGCATGTTTGCGACCCCGGAGGTTCTTTACCTCTCAAGGTTCGGAAGCGGCCGGGAGACCATGTTCGTTCCGGGAGCATCTGCCCTTGCCGGTCATCATCCACACGGCGATGGTCATCCTAGCATGGTTTGCCGTTGCAGGCGATTTCAAGTTTTCCATTGCCCTATACGAGAAAGGGCGGCTCGAAGCCGCCCTTTCCTGTCTGCACCTATCAACAGGCTCAGGCGAGCTTTGCCGCGATCTTCGCCACGTGCGCGCCCTGATAGCGAGCAGCTTCCAACTCGACTTCCGAAGGCTGGCGCGAACCGTCGCCGCCGGTGATGGTCGAAGCGCCATACGGCGAGCCGCCCTTGATCTCATCAACACCCGTCTGGCCCTGGAACGCGTAGGGCAGGCCTACGACGACCATGCCGTGGTGCATGAGGGTCGGAATGAAGCCGAGGATCGTCGATTCCTGGCCGCCATGCTGAGTGCCAGACGCCGTGAAAACCGAGCCGACCTTGCCGACCAGCGCGCCCTTCACCCACAGACCGCCGGTCTGGTCGATGAAGTTGCGCATCTGCGAGGCAACGGTGCCAAAGCGGGTGCCTGCGCCAAAGATAACGGCGTCGTAATCGCCCAGCTCGTCCGGCGTTGCAATCGGAGCAGCCTGATCGACCTTGAAATAGGACGCCTTGGCGACATCTTCCGGAACGGTTTCGGGCACGCGCTTGACAGTGACGTCGGCGCCTGCCGACTTCGCGCCTTCGGCGACGGCATATGCCATGGTTTCGATGTGGCCATAGGCCGAATGATAGAGGACCAGTACCTTCGCCATTGTGTTCTCCTGTGAAAAGATTCAATCGATTGATTGCCTCTGGAAGCGCAATCTAGCAATTTGTCAGCGCACGGCCAGAAGGTAACCGGGCGACAGACTGTTTGACATTTTTTGACAGTGACGGTTCTGTGATGAACAATTCTTTTTCCTGGTATCGAACATGACCCAGCAGACAATCGTCACGGCCGCCGTCCTGGCCATCGGAGATGAACTTCTGTCCGGTAGAACCAAGGATAAGAATATCGGCCATCTCGCTGAATTACTTACCCTTTCCGGCATCGACCTGAAAGAAGTGCGAATCGTTCCCGATGATGAAGACGATATCGTCGCGGCGTTGAATGCCCTGCGCACGCGTTACGATTACGTTTTCACATCCGGCGGCATCGGCCCGACCCACGACGACATCACGGCGGACGCGGTTTCGAAGGCTTTCGAGGTCGCATGTATCCATGAGCCGGAAGCCATGGCGCTGCTGGCGGCCATGTACGAGCGGCGAGGGATGGAGTTTACCGAAGCGCGCCAGCGCATGGCCCGGATGCCGGAGGGCGCGCGCCACATTCCGAACCCGGTTTCCACCGCACCCGGCTTTACCATCGGAAACGTCTATGTCATGGCAGGTGTACCGCAGGTGTTCCAGGCCATGGTCGATGCGGTTTTGCCGACACTGAGAAGCGGAGCAAAGGTTCTTTCCCGCTCGGTCACCTCGCCCTACGGCGAAGGCGATATCGGCGGCCCGCTCGGCGAAGTGCAGAAGAGGCACCCACAAACCAGCATAGGCTCCTATCCGAAATTCGACGGGAAGTTCTTTTCGACGGAACTTGTCGTCCGCGCCCGTGACGAGGCTGCTCTCGTTGCGGCCGAAGCCGATGTCATCGCCATGATCGCTTCCATCAAAGCCGCGAAAGTGACGTCCTGATCCGCGAGGTCAGCGAAGAATTTTCAGCGTTTCATCGAGAGCGCCGAGATCGGCGATCTCGCGGAAGCGCGGATGGTCTTCGGGTTTTTCCGCATGTTCATAGGTCCAGGTGAGCGCGTGCGGAACATAGACGCCCCAGCTTCCCGCTTCCAAAGCCGGCAGGACATCCGATTTCAGCGAATTGCCGACCATCAGGCTGTGTTCCGGGCCGTCGCCATGGCGCGAGAATGCATTCCTGTAGGTCGCCGGTGATTTGTCGCTGACGATCTCGACGGCATGAAAATAGTCGCCAAGACCGGAAGCGGCGAGCTTGCGCTCCTGATCGAAAAGGTCGCCCTTGGTGATCAGCACGAGCCGGTAGTCCCGGTGCAGCGTCTCCAGCGCCTCCTGCGCATGAGGAAGGACGTCGACCGGGTGGTTCAACATGTCGCGACCGGCCGACAGAATTTCGTGGATCACGCTCGTCGGGATTTCCCCCTGACTGATCTCGATCGCCGTCTCGATCATCGACAGGGTGAAGCCCTTGATGCCGAAACCGTAAAGGGCGAGGTTACGCTTCTCCGCGGCCAGCAGCCGGTCGGCCAGATGGTCTGCATCGACATAATCGCGCAGCAGCGCCGCAAACTGCGCCTGCGTCAGCTTGTAGAAGTGCTCGTTCTGCCAGAGTGTATCGTCGGCGTCGAAACCGATGGTCGTGATCACGTCAGGCACCTGAGGCTTCCTTTCATGGTCCGGAAATGGTGAAGGCCTGCTCGACGCTTGCCTTCTTCTTGCTATTGGCGTCGTTGAAATGGAACCGCAGGATGTAATCGCCCGCCGGCGCGCCGGTCACGTCGATCGACAGGGTGGCGTAGATTTCCTGATTGCGGAAATAGCCATTGAAGGTGAAATCGCCAAAGCTCTTCTGGCTCGCGAGAACTTCGCCCTGTTTGTTCAGGATATCGAAATCGACCGTAAAATGCGTCTGGATCTTGCCCTGCATGGCCGATGGAACCCAGCTGAGACCGATCGGCTCGACATAGGAGACAAGCGTCTCGCCCGGCTTGAAGATGGATGTGTCCTTGATGTCGTACATCGCATAGCCCGCAGGCTCGCCTCGTACGAAGACCGTCTTGCCGATCGAGAAGGGCAGGTTCGCGGAAAAATCGCTGATGGCGCCACGCAGGACATCATAGGCGCCAACCGCATCTCCCGCGGCAGCAAGGCTTTCCGCCTTGGCAGCCGCATCGGTAAGCGCGCTTGCCCGGACCGTTGCGGGCAGAATGCAAGAGCCAATGCCGCAAACGAGTGCCGCGCCGATTCTCGCTGCCGGAAAATTGAAAATCGCCATGCCTGCCTCCCAGCTTCGCGCTTCAGGATCATCGGCATTTGCTTTTATGAGTCAAGCCGATGCGGGTGTTTCCGTAAGGTCTATAAAATATGAATTGTGTACTCATATTTTTATCATCGGCGATGGTCATCGCTATCCGCCTGTGGCATAGCGAAACGACGAAAAACCATGGAAGACGGATCGATGAAACTAGATGTGCAGACAGCGACGGAAGCCTTGCGCGCGCTCTTTCCGCCAACGCCGCTTCAGCTCAACGAGCATCTGAGCGCCCGCTATGGCGCAAACATCTATCTCAAGCGGGAAGACCTGTCCCCGGTGCGATCCTACAAGATCCGCGGAGCCTTCAACTTCTTCCGCAAGGCAATTGCGGACGGCGCGGCAGGCAAAACCTTCGTCTGCGCCTCCGCCGGCAACCATGCGCAAGGCTTTGCCTTCGTCTGCCGTCATTTCGGCGTGCCCGGCGTAGTCTTCATGCCGGTGACGACGCCCCAGCAGAAGATCGACAAGACGCGGATGTTCGGCGGTGAATTCATCACCATCCGTCTGGTCGGCGACTTCTTCGATCAATGCTATCAGGCCGCGCGCGACCATGTGGATGCGATCGGCGGCGTTATGGTTCCACCTTTCGATCACGAAGACATTGTCGAGGGACAGGCGACGGTGGCGGCTGAGATCATGGAGCAACTGCCGGAAGGCGTTGTGCCGGATCTGGTCATCATGCCGGTTGGCGGCGGTGGTCTCTCGACGGGCATGACGACGTATCTCTCCGGCTACGTCGGCCCGGAAGCCTTCCTGTTCTGCGAGCCGGCGGGCGCTCCAAGCTTGCGTCAAAGCCTTGAAACAGGCGAAATCGTCACGCTCGACCAGGTGGACAACTTTGTCGACGGGGCGGCCGTGGGGCGTATCGGCGACCTCAACTTCTCGGTTCTCCGTCGCTTCGAACCGGAGCAGGTGCTGCTTCTGCCGGAGAACGCGATCTGTGTGACCATCACCGACATGCTGAATGTCGAAGGGGTCGTGCTCGAGCCAGCCGGCGCATTGTCGATCACGGCGCTGGAGACGCTTGGAGCCGATGGCTTGCAGGGCAAGACGGTCGTGGCCGTCGTCTCGGGTGGAAACTTCGATTTCGAACGACTGCCGGACGTCAAGGAACGCGCGATGCGGCACTCCGGTCTCAAGAAGTACTTCATCCTGCGCATGGCCCAGCGGCCGGGCGCGCTGAAAGACTTTCTGGGCTTGCTCGGCGAGGAAGACGATATCTC
>JAVBSF010000402.1:0-9790 GCA_031556925.1 Pararhizobium sp. | reverse complement strand
GTTGTGGCTCCGCGCAGCCTTGGCGATCGGCATCTCGCAGCCGGGCCAGAGAAGGCCGGCAAGACCGAGCGGCGCGACGGCGAAAGGGGCATCGAAACGCTGGCCGAAGAGCGAGACACCCATATCCGGAAGGGCGGCGTCGCGGAGATAACGCGGCATCAACTGCACCTTGCCGATGCTGCTGACATTGCGGCGAACACAATCCTCCCGGCCGAGGCCGCCGATCAGATAGTCGTGCACGAAGCGCGGCATCCGCCGCTTCGCCGCCTTTTCCATATCCGCCACACAGGGGAAGCGCCGCTCAAGATCCGCCATTTCGGCCAGAAACTCCCGGAATCGAACATGCGGGACAGCATGCCTCGGCGCACTTATGCCTTTCCGGGTCTCGTATTCAAGAGCAGCGGCGCCATTCCTGTTCCCTCACGCCGTTGAGCTTGCTCAAAATGCTGGAACAATCAGATTTAATCATTATGATTGAAAACGATTAACAGGAGCGGAGCGATGGAAACCAAGGTTCTGACCGCGCATGTGCCTTTGCCGCTGGCGGAGAAGGTGGACGAGATCGCGGCGCGGCTGGAGCGTTCGCGTGGGTGGATCGTCAAGCAGGCTTTGTCTGACTGGATCGATCAGGAGGAAGAACGCCGACGCCTGACCCTTGAAGCCATGGTGGATGCGGATGCCGGCGATGTCGTCGGTCATGACGCCGTTCTGGCCTGGGCCAGCAGTCTCGACGGCGATAATCCGTTGCCTCCGCCCCTATGACGGAGGTCGTCTGGTCAAAAAAGGCTGTCGCCGATCTCGCCCGGCTTCATAATTTTCTGGCACCCGTAAATCCGCGCGCTGCCACCCGTATCGTGCAATCCATCGCCGCCGCGCCCACCCGGCTCAAGGAGCAGCCACGGCTTGGCGAGCGGCTGGAAGAGTTCAGCACGCGCGAAGTAAGGCGCATCCTCATCGGCGCTTACGAGATGCGCTACGAGCTGAACCAGTCGACAGTCGTCATCCTGCGGCTGTGGCATACGCGCGAAAGGCGGTAGCCTATTCGGTTGCCGCCGTCGTGCTGCCCGCTTCCGCCACCACCACCTTCCGCCGCCGGAACGAGCGCAGGGCAACATAGAAGACCGGTGTCAGGAACAGGCCGAGAATGGTAACGCCGAGCATGCCGGAGAACACGGCCGTCCCCAGCGCCTGACGCATTTCGGCGCCCGGCCCCTGCGCGATCATCAGCGGCACCACGCCGAGGATGAAGGCGAAGGCGGTCATCAGGATCGGGCGCAGGCGCAGCCGGCTTGCTTCGATTGCCGCCTCCACCGGCGTCATGCCCTGATCCTCCGCCTGTCGGGCAAATTCCACGATCAGGATCGCGTTCTTCGCGGCAAGGCCGATGAGGACGATGAGGCCGATCTGGGTGAGAATGTTGTTGTCCATGCCGCGCAGGAAGACGCCGATCAGCGCCGCCAGCACCGCCATCGGCACGACAAGGATGATGGCGAGCGGCAGCACCCAGCTTTCGTATTGCGCCGAAAGCGCCAGGAAAACGAAGATCACCGAGAGCACGAAGATGAAGATCGCGGTGTTGCCGGTGTTGCGCTCCTGGAAGGCAAGCTCGGTCCAGGCGAAGCCTGTGCCCGGCGGCAGGATCTGGCCGGCGATCGCCTCCATCTTGAGAAGCGCTTCGCCGGTCGAGACACCGGGCACGGCATTGCCCTGCACGGGCACCGAGACATACATGTTGTACCGCTGGACAAGCGACGGACCGGAGGAATCGCGGATATCGACGAGCGTGCCCAGCGGTACCAGCGCGCCCGTCGCGGAACGGACCTTCAGCGCCAGAATATCCTCGCGCTCCATGCGGTATTGCTGGTCCGCCTGCGCCCGCACCTGGTAGACGCGGCCCAGCGTGTTGAAATCGTTGACATAGGATGTGCCGAGATTGATCGACAGCGTTTCGAAGATGTTGGGGATCGGCACATTGAGCGCGCGCGCCTTGTCGCGATCAACCGCCAGGAAATATTGCGGGCTCGACGCCGAGAAGGTGGTGAACACGCCCGTCAGCCCCGGCGTCTGGTTGGCGGTGCCCATCATCTGATAGGCAAGGCCCAGCACGCGGCGCATGTCGGCGCTTTCCAGATCGAGCAGCTGCATCTTGAAACCGCCGGAATTGCCGATGCCGGAGACCGGCGGTGGCGGAACCGCGATGATGAAGGCTTCCTGGATGCTTTGCAGCGAGCCATAGAGCTGGCCGATGATCTGTGGCGCGCTCTGCCCGTGGTTCAGGCGCTCTTCGAACGGCTCGAAGGAGGCGAAGACCACGCCGGAATTGGAGGCGTTGGTGAAGGTTGCGCCGCTAAAACCGGAAAAGGCGACGGCATTCCGGACGCCCGGAACCTTGCGGATGATCTCCGACGCCCGTTCGACCACCGCATCCGTGCGCGACAGTGACGCCCCGTCCGGAAGCTGCACGACGACGATCGCATAGCCCTGATCCATCGTGGGAACGAAACCACGCGGCACGAGCTGGGCCATGTACCATGTCGCGCCAAGCAGCCCGGCGAAGACGACGAGGGTTGCCAGGACCGCGACGCCGCTCCGCACCAGATGACCGACGACCCAGGCATAACCGGACGACAGCCGGTCGAAACCGCGGTTGAAGCGATCGGCGATGCCGCGGCCGAAGCGGGCGAGCGGGTTTGAGGCTTCGTGATGATTGTGCGGCTTGAGGATCAGGGCCGCCAGCGCCGGCGAAAGCGTCAGCGAGTTCAGCGCCGAGATCGCCGTCGCGACCGATATGGTCACGGCGAACTGCAGGTAGAATTGCCCGGAGATGCCGGGAATGAAAGCCGTCGGCACGAAGACGGCGATCAGCACCAGCGCGATCGCCATGACGGCGGTACCGACTTCGCTCATCGTCGCATGGGACGCTTGCGCTGGCGACATGCCGAGCGCGATGTTGCGCTCCACGTTCTCCACCACGACGATCGCATCGTCGACGACGATGCCGATGGCCAGAACGAGCCCGAACAGGGTCAGCATGTTAAGTGAGAAACCAAAGGCGAAAAGGAAGGCGAAGGTGCCGATCAGCGACACGGGAATGGCGACGATAGGGATGATCGCCGTGCGCCAGGATTGCAGGAAAACGAGCACGACGATGGCAACGAGGATCGCTGCCTCCAGGATCGTTTTGTAGACCTCGTCGATCGATTCCGAAATGAACTCGGTCGGGTTGTAAACGATGCGATATTCGAGGCCGGGCGGAAACGTTTCGGAGAGCCGCTTCATGTTGGTCTGGATCGATGCTGCCGCATCCAGCGCATTGGTGCCGGGCCGCGCGAAAATGCCGAGTGCGACTGCCGGTTTGCCGTCCAGATAGGAATTGGTGACGTAGTCCTTGGCCCCAAGCTCGATGCGGGCGATATCCTGCAGCTGCACGAGCCGGCCGCTCTCGGTCGCCTTGACGATGATGTAGCGGAACTGGCGCGGATCGCTGAAGCGGCCTTCGGTCGTGACCGTATACTGGAAGGCGTTGGTGCCGGCATTGGGCGGCCCGCCGATCGAGCCGCCGGAGACCTGGACGTTCTGATCCCTCAGCGCCTGCACGACATCGCCGGAGGTCATGCCATAGGCGCCTAGCTTTTCCGGGTCGAGCCAGATCCGCAGCGCATATTCGCGCTCCCCGAACAGGATGACGTCGCCGACGCCATCGAGCCGCACCAGCACGTCGCGAATACGCGAGCGGGCATAGTTGGAGACATAAAGCTGGTCGTAGCGATCGTTTGGCGAGAGCAGATGCACGACCATCATCAGGTCGGGCGAGCTTTTGGCCGTGGTGACGCCGATGCGGCGCACCTCTTCGGGCAGGCGCGGCTCGGCGATCGCCACACGATTTTGCACCAGCACCTGCGCCTGATCGAGATCGGTGCCGAGCTTGAAGGTCATGGTCAGCTGCATCGAGCCGTCGGCGGTCGAATAGGAGGACATATAGAGCATGCCCTCGACGCCGTTGATCTCCTGTTCCAGCGGCGTCGCCACCGTATCGGCGATGGTCTGGGCGTCGGCGCCCGGATAGGCGGTGCGCACCACGATGGTCGGAGGCGCGATTTCCGGATACTGCGCCACCGGCAGCTGGAAATAGGCGATGCCGCCGACAAGCAGCAGAAACAGCGAGATGACCGACGCGAAGATCGGCCTGTCGACGAAGAAGTGCGCGAACCTCATTGACCGTTCTCCGGCGTCCTGACTTCCGGCGGCAGCTCGGTCATCTGCGGGTCGACCTTCACGCCCGGACGGATGCGCATCAGGCCGTTGACGACGATGGTCTCCTCGCCGGTCATGCCTTCGCGGATGACCCGGTAGCCGTAAAGCCGTGGCCCAAGGCGCACGGGCTTGGTGGAGACGGATCCGTCTTCGCCCACGACATAAACGACCCGCTGATCCTGATCGGAACCGATGGCGTCGTCGGGAACGAGAATGCCCCGATAATGGTTCGATCCCTCGACCAGAATGCGCCCGAAAAGACCGGGCTGGAGCACGAAGTCGGGATTGTCGAAACGGGCGCGCAGCCGCATCGTGCCGGTTTCGGCATCGACCCGGTTTTCGGCGAAATCCAGCCTGCCTTTGAACGGTTTTTCGTTGGCGTCGGTGATGGTAACGGAGACTTCGAGATTGCCGCCCTGCTGCAAGACGCCGCCCTTGAGGCGCGCCTCGCGTGCATAGGAAAGCAGGCGCCGTTCATCGACGTCGAAATAGAAATCGATCGGATCGAGGGAAACGATAGTGGTCAGAAGCGTCTGGTCGGCGGTTACCAGATTGCCGATGGAAATCAGCTTGCGATCGATACGGCCGCTGAGCGGCGCGTTGATGACCGTATACTGCATGTCGAGTTCGGCGCGCGCCAGGCTGGCCTCGACGCCGCGCATGTTGGCCTCGGCCGACAACAGTTCACGACGGCGCAGATCGAGTGTCGAGGCCGGCAGAGTGCCGGCCTTGGCGAGACCTTCCGTGCGGGTGAACTCCGTCTGCGCGAAATCGAGCGCCGACTTTGCGACTTCCATCGACGATCGCGCCACGTCCAGGGCCGTTTTGAACGGACGCTGGTCGATGACGACCAGTTTGTCGCCCTTGTTCACAAAGGCGCCGTCGGTGAAGCCTATCTCGTCGAGATAACCGCCGACGCGGGAGCGGATCGCCACCTCGTCGACTGCCGCGAAGCGGCCGATGAATTCGTCGCTATCGACAACATCGCGCACCACGGGCTTGGCGACAGTCACCTGCGGTTTCGAAGGCTCCTGCGCAAGAACGCTTCCGCAAGCGATGGTCAAGGAGAAGAAGGCAAGGGTGGTCGCAAGTCGTCTTGAGAACATCTGCACGCTTTCCGAAATGTCTGACACTGTTCATTCAGGACAACTTCGAGCGGGCCTTGGAAAAGGCCGGTTTCGAAAGCGCCTGCGTCAATCCGGCCCTTGGCGGGCGGCACATATCAACGTCAACGCAACTTGGAATACTAATATGGAATCAATAACAACGGCGGACACACTTCTATTTGTCCGCATGCTTTAGTAGCGCCAGATTACATTAATCGATCCTCGTGTCATCACACAAAAGGCATCTTCGGCAGGCGATCATCACGTTAATTTTATGCAAGACGCTCCGGCGTGGCTGGGGTCTCCTTCTGTCGGGATCAAATCATGCCGCCATTGGCACGCAACGTCTGGCCGTTGATCCACGAGCCGTCCGGGCCAGCCAGAAAGGCGACGGCGGCGGCGATGTCTTCCGGTGTGCCGAGGCGCTCCAGCGGGTTCATCTTCGCCAGCTTCTCGATGAGTTCATCCGATTTGCCATTGAGGAAAAGATCCGTTGCGGTCGGGCCGGGGGCGATGGCGTTGACCGTGATGTTACGGCCGCGCAGCTCCTTGGCGAAGATGCCGGTCAATGTTTCCACAGCCGCCTTGGTGGCGGCGTAAACGCCGTAGTTCTCGAGCTTCAGGCCGACGACGCTGGTCGAGAAATTGATGATCCGTCCGCCATCGCGCAGGCGCTTTCCGGCTTGGCGGAGCGTGTTGAAGCTGCCGCGCAGATTGACGCCGATCTGCCGCTCGAAGGCGTCGTCTGTCACATCAGATAGCGGCGACAGCATCATGATGCCGGCATTGTTGACGAGAACGTCGATACCGCCGAATGCTTTTTCCGTTTCATCGAACAATCGGGCGACATCTTCGGCGCTGGCGACATCCGCCTGGACGGCGATGGCCTTGCCACCCTTGTCTTCTATCGTCTTCACCAATTCATCCGCGAGCGCGGCATTGCCGGCGTAGTTGACGACGACATGATAGCCGTCACTGGCAAGACGCTCGGCGATGGCCTTGCCGATGCCGCGCGACGCGCCTGTGACGATGGCAACCTTGTTCTCGGACATGATGTTCTCCTTCGGATTCGGATCTGGAGGCATCCTGTACCTTTTCAAGATGCGAATAATCAGGCATTTTTTGCCATCACTATTCAATAAGGACGAACAGTCATGGATCGCCTTGATGCGATGCGCGTGTTTTCGCGGGTGGTGGAACGGCGCAGCTTCACGCTTGCCGCCGAGGACACCGGCTTTCCGCGTTCGACGGTGACGGAGGCGGTCAAGCAGCTGGAAAAGCGGCTTGGCGTGCGCCTCCTCGAAAGGACGACCCGACAGGTCGGCCCGACGGAGGACGGCGCTGCCTATTACCGGCGCTGCCTCGCCATTCTCGCTGATATCGAGGATGCGGAAGCGGGGTTTGCCGGCGTGCGGCCCAAGGGGCCGTTGCGCGTCAATGTTGTCGGGCGGCTTGCGCGGCATTTCCTGTTGCCGGGCTTGCCGGGCTTTCTGGCGGAATATCCCGATATTCAGCTGCATCTCGGTGAAGCCGATCGGTATGTCGATCCCATCCGCGAGGGCATCGATTGTGTGCTGCGGGTCGGAGACATCGGCACGGAGGACATGATCGCCCGGCCGGTCGGGCTTCTGAAGGAGGTCACCTGCGCGTCGGCCGATTACATCGCGCGCTTCGGCGCGCCGCGCGGTCTCGACGAACTCGAAGGCCATAGCATGATCGGCTTCTGGTCTTCGGCGCTTGGCGGGGTGATGCCGCTGGAATTCACTGTCAACGGCGAAATCCGCAATGTGACCTTGCCCGCGACGGTCTCCGTCAACGGCACGGAAATGCTGGCGGCGACCGTCCGGCTCGGCCTCGGCATCGTTCAGGTGCCGCGATATGCCTTCGAGGAGGAGTTGCGCGCCGGGACACTGGTCGAGATATTGCCGGACTACCCGCCGACACCGACACCGGTTTCGCTGCTTTATCCGCGCGACCGCCAGCTTTCACCGCGTGTCAGGGTCTTTATCGACTGGCTGATGCGGGAATTCGCAAGCCGGCGTGACGACGAAAGATTTATCGGCTAAGACTTGTCCGTGCGCCTCGGTTTACCCATATGCGCCTCCACACCTCCTGAGCCCGTTCGGGCTCATTCGACAACCACATCATCGTATTAAACCTCGCCGAAACAGATTTCCCGGCAGCCTTTCCGGGAGCGGAAGATTCGGTTCGATTTCGGACGAGGGTATTTTTACGGTAGAGATGTGGGTCCAGCCGCAGACCGGGACGACCGACATGAAAGCCGAAGATATCGAAGCCATCTCCAGCTGGCTCGTGATGAAGGGCCTGAGAGGCCTCGACGAGATGGATATCGTCAACGGCTTCTGCCAGCGCTGTCGCGAAGCGGGCCTCAACATCGATCGTGGTCTTGCGCTGATCGATACGCTGCACCCTGTCTATGAAGGGCGCGCATTCCAGTGGGACAGCCAGGAGCCGATCCGTGCCGCCTTCGAATACGGCCCGACCAACGAAGGCATTTCCGCCGAAAACTGGGAACGGTCGGCCTTCTTCCATCTTCGCATCAATGAACTGAACGAAGTGCGCCGTCGTATCGGTTTCGGCGAGCCGGCCGATTTCTACGGTATGGACACCATGGTCGAAAATGGCCACAAGGACTATATCGCCATGATCCATCGCTTTGCGCAGGATGCGCATATCGGCGAAATGGACTGTTTCTATTCCCACTGGACGACGATGGATGAGGGCGGCTTCAGCGATGCGGCCATCGAAGCGCTGCGCCGGCTCGTCCCGGCCCTGGCGCTCGCCATCAAGGCGGGATCGCTGACCCGGATTTCCCGCACGATCGCCGAGGTCTATCTCGGCGAGGATGCGGCCCAGCGGGTTCTCGAAGGCCGCATTTCGCGCGGCAAGGCGGAGCGTATTTCCGCGGTTCTGTGGTTCTCAGATCTCGAAAACTATACCCAGATTTCCGACAACCTGCCGCCGGACGAGATCATTCCCTTCCTCAACGATTATTCGGAAGCCGTCATTTCCTCCATCCATGAGGCAGGCGGCAATGTGCTGAAGCTGATCGGCGACGGCGTTCTCGCCATCTTCAAGGCGGAAGAGCGGGAGGAAGCCTGCAGCCGCGCGCTCATCGCGGAAAAGCACTTGCGCGAAAGGCTCGGCATCATCAACCTGCGCCGGCAGACGGACAATCAGCCGACGACCGATGTCTATCTCGGCCTGCATATCGGCGATGTCTTCTACGGCAATATCGGCTCCAACGAACGGCTCGATTTCACTGTCATTGGCCCCGCCGTCAACGAGGTGAGCCGCATCGCCTCGATGTGCCGGGCCTTCGACCGGGATGTGGTCATGTCCCAGAATTTCGTTGCCTCCGCGCCGCCGCCGCAACATGCCGAGATCGTTTCGATCGGGCGTTATGCATTGCGCGGCGTGAAACGGGCGCAGGAGCTGTTTACGCTGATGCCGTATGAGGCTGACTGATCATTCGTGGAATGCCCCTCATCCGGCCTGTCGGCCACCCGTTTTACGGGGAGAAGGGACAAGCGGCAAACTCTGTCGTCCCCTCTCCCCGCGAGCGGGTGAGGGGCAATCTTGGAAACGATGGTTTGCCGTAACGCCTAAACCCGGTCGCCGGCCTCGTTGAAGAAGCGCAGCTTGTCGGCGGGCAGGCCGATGGACAGCGTGCCGGTGGCGCCGAGGAAAGACCGGTCGAGAGTGAAGGCCTTGAAACCGACACTGCCGAGCCGCAGGTGCAGGATGATGCCGAAGCCGGTCGGCTCAACCAGTTCCACCTCTGCGGTCAGATCCCCCGGAGCATTTGCGCCGAGCACGATATGCTCCGGCCGGATACCGAGCGTGGCACGGCTTCCGTCTGCCAGCTTCGGCACGAAGGGCAGCGGCATGGGCTCTCCACCGGTGATCAGGAAACGTGCCTGTTCGCGGCCGTTCATGAAGCGGCCGTTGAAGAAATTCATGCCCGGCGATCCCATGAACCCAGCCACGAACAGATTGGCCGGATTGTCATAAAGCTCCAGCGGCGCGCCGACCTGCTGGATGATGCCGCCATGCATGGCGACGATCCGGTCGGCGAGCGTCATCGCCTCGATCTGATCGTGGGTGACATAGATGGAGGTGGCGCCCAGATCCTTGTGCAGCTTCTTGATCTCGGCGCGCATCTGTTCGCGCAGCCGGGCATCGAGGTTGGAGAGCGGCTCGTCGAACAGGAAAGCCTTGGGCTGGCGCACGATGGCGCGGCCCATGGCAACACGCTGGCGCTGGCCGCCGGAAAGCGCCTTCGGCCGTCGCTCCATCAGCGGATCGAGCCCGAGCTTGCTGGCCGCGCCGGTGACGGCGGAAGAAATCTTGTCCTTCGCCGTCTTTCTGAGCCGCAGGCTGTAGCTCATGTTGTCCGCCACGCTCAT
>JAVBSF010000498.1:0-18546 GCA_031556925.1 Pararhizobium sp. | reverse complement strand
ATCAGGTCCAAGCGGCGGGTCAGAGGGTGAGTAGGCCCAACCTCGTTGTCGCGATAGGCTCCAATTATCATCAAGTGTTTGAGGTCCAGCCGCGTCGAAACATATGTGAAGAGATCGAGCGTGGCCAGATCGAGCCATTGCAGGTCATCGAGGAACAAGACCAGCGGATGCTCCTTTGTGGCAAAGACCTCGATAAAACTCTGGAAAACCGACATCAATCGCGTGTGGGCTTCAGGCCCAGACAAGGCGGGCACCGGCGGTTGTTTGCCAATAACGGCTTCAAGCTCCGGGATGAGGTTGACCATCAGTTCCCCGTTGGACCCAAGCGCGCCAAGGAACTTGGCACGCCATTCGGCGAGCTCGTCCGCTTCCTTCCCAAGCAACTGCAGAACAAGGCCTTGAAAGGCCTGCGCAAAAATCGCGTAAGGTATGTCGCGCTTGTATTGATCGAACTTTCCGGTCGCGAAGAGGCCTCGGAGCGGGACAAAGGCCTGTTGGAGCTCGTTTACAACAGAAGTCTTTCCTATGCCGGAATACCCTGAGACGAGCACCAGTCTCGACGAGTGGCATACCGCCATTTCGTGCAGGATTGCGGTCAACTTTTGGACTTCGCGTCGTCTGCCGTACAATCCTTCCGGGATCGGCAATTCGGAAGATGCGTCGCCGCTGCCGAGTTCGAATGCCTCGATGGCATTCCCGCTTTTCAGTTCGTTCAGGCACCGTGTCAGGTCTTTTTCCAGCCCTCGTGCGGTCTGGTATCGCGCCTCCGCGGACTTTTCCATGAGCTTCATCAAGATCGCGTCGATAGCCTCAGGCACATCCGACGACCGCTCCCGAGGAGATGTCGGCTGACGAGCAACATGGCAATGAATCCATTCGGCCGGGTCGGACGCAGAGAACGGCAAAAGTCCCGTGAGGAGCTCGTATAATGTGACGCCGAATGCATACAGATCGCTCCTGGCGTCCACGGCTCGGTTCATTCTGCCGGTCTGCTCTGGGGCCATGTACTGCAGTGTGCCCTCGATTACCTCGGGAGGTAACGAGGAGCCCCGCTCGCGCGGCAGGCGCGAGGCAATGCCAAAGCCTGTAATGCGGATATCGTCAAAGGTTTCGCCAACCAGGAGGTTGCCAGGTCGAATGTCCTTGTGGATCAATCCGCTGGCATGCATACCTTTGACAGCACGACTGGCCGCCACCGCCACCCGCAAGAAATCAGAAAGTTCCATTCGCTTTTGGAGGTAAGCGGAGAGCGGGTGACATGGGTGATCGTCGTATGCAAGGCTTCCAGATTCCGCCTCGAACTCTTGAGGTCGAAGTGCCCACTCGTCATCGAGTTGATCCCGTAGCTCGAACTCGTGACTCAGCCGTTTGAGATATCCGCGCGCACGGCCACGCTCCGAAGGAACGACAACGAGGACCGGCGGCGTGCCTTCTTTGAGAGCGGCTCTGTAGAATGTTCTATCATCGTCACGCCAGAGCGCTTTGCCACTTTTCACGCAGGAGCCATCATCCCAATGGATGGCATCCATCGCGCCGATATCGCCTCGGGCCGTTTGCAAGGAGGACGCGTTCATCGCTGACGCCGATTTACGGAAACGGCCAATTTGCCGTTCAACACGCGACTGTGCGGGAACTGCATCAAGAGAGCTGCCACAGTCCGTCCAACAACGTTCGGACTGAGATAATCGGCCTTTCTTGCTGATCGAGCAACACGATCAACTTCAGACGTGCCAGCCATCGTTGCCCTCTTCAAACCATGAGCGCGTCTGCGAGTATACCCCTACGCGAAAAACCGAACCGAAAAGCGAAGTCAATTCAGCACCTTAACTGTCACATGCATTCGCGGCGATCCAACAATCATTGGGAAGACGTGTGCAATCAGAAAAATCAACTCAAAGCCGAATGAACACGCCAGAATATTGACGAAACTCCCCTGTCGGAACAAAGTAAGTCGGGTCTCGAAAAGCGTCAAATTCCAAATCCACGCAATTCTATTACCGAACCTGATAGGCTCAACGATGAACATCCGTCAGATCGAAGCTTTCCGGGCGATCATGAGGTCTGGTTCCGCCTCCCGTGCGGCCGAAACGATGGGGATTACCCAACCCGCTGTCAGTCGCTTGATAGCGGAATTGGAGAAGGCAATCGGATTTGCGCTATTTGATAGGGTCCGTGGGCGGTTGGAGCCCACGGAACAATGTCGTTTGTTCTACGCGGATGTCGAGCGGACGTTTGTGGGCCTGGAAGTACTGAAGCATACAGCGTCCCAAATACGCGAACGCGGCCCGGGGATCGTCAGGGTTGCCAACATGCCCGGCATCGGCCTCCCGGTGGTAGCCCGGGCAGTTACCGAGTTCCGCCTTCTGCATCCCGACGTCGTCGTGTCATCGCAGTTGATGTCCACCGCGGATGTCTGGACAGCTCTAGGCACTGGCCAGGTGGACATTGGCGTGGCTCCTAAGGAAACCGACTTGTCCGGCGTGGAGTATCGTCACTTCTCCGGAGACGCTGCCATGTGCGCAATGTCGCCGCGACACAGGCTCGCAACCAAGGAGGTAATCACGCCGGCCGATCTCGACAATGTAGAGTACATCGCCCATACGCCCGCCGCCCGCATGCGGCGTGCAATGGCGGAGCTTATGGAGCGGGACGGCTACAAGTTTAACGTGGTCGCCGAGACGCCCATGTGTATGACACTGCTCTCTATGATCAGCAGCGGCGTCGGTGTCGGGCTTGTGAATCCGATGTCAGTCGAAGGCCTCGGAAACGTCGACGTAGTGCTACGTCCTTTTAATCCGACCTTGCCCCTCAATTTCTTCCTTGGGTATCGCGTTGACACCCCGCCTTCTCGCTACGTGCTCTCCATGGCTCAGTGCTTGCTCGACGCCAGACCAACCAGTGAAACACAATGGTCAGGAGAACAGTCAGCTCCGAGTGCTCGTCGCCACGCAATCGCCTGAACGCGCGATCCGACTCCGTACTCGCCTCCTGTGAGGCACAGGGCCAGTAGCACTACGAGATCACCTGCCTGCTTTAGCAGCTTATGCTTTGATCGCGTCGACAAACGCCCGAAATCCCGCCGACATGTTTCGACGGCTCGGGTAATACAGGTACAGTGGCTCTTCGGGCTGGCACCATTCCTCCAAAACCTTGATTAGCCTGCCTGCAGTCACCGGCTCGGCAACCCGGTCTTCCCACACATAGGCCAGCGCCACTCCATCCAATGCCGCCCGGGTCATGAGCTCGTGATCGTCAAGCGACAGAGGACCTGTCGGCTGGAAGGTGATCGCCTCGTCGTTTCTGGAGAATTCCCACGGATATCGCGCGCCGGAAGGAAACATGTTCTGGATGCAAAGGTGCCGCTTGAGATCATGGGGGGTCTCAGGAACGGGACGGCGCTCGAAATACGACGGTGACCCAACGACGACAAGGCGTAGCCTCGGCCTGATGCGCACCGCGATCATTCCTTCGGACACACGTTCCCCGAAGCGAATGCCAGCGTCATACCCTTCTTGCACGATGTCGATGAGCCTATCCGTAGCGCTGATTTCCAGCTCCAGGTTTGGGTTCTTCTCCAGCAACGGACCGATTATCGAACCAATGACAAAGGGAGCGATGGAGTTCGGGACGTTCAGCTTGACCCTTCCGAATGGTGTATGGCGAAAGCGATTCAGGGCATCCAGGGCTGAGGCGATCTCACCAAATGCAGGGTCGAGATGTGATTGTAGCAGCTCGCCAGCCTCGGTCAGCGAGACGCTGCGCGTCGTTCTATTGAGAAGACGGATACCGATACGTTGCTCAAGATTGAGAACGGCATGGCTGACTGCCGATGGAGTGACACCCCGCTCCTCACCCGCTTTGCGGAAGCTCTTGTGACGGGCGACTGCCGCAAAAGCCGCCAGTTCTGAAAGCTCGGTGGCACGCATTAATGAGCCTCACTCATGATTATCTCAAGAAAGAGTATTCTTATACATTAGACGGAAATCGGTCAAATTCCATCGCATCAGCAGCGAGCTGAAGAACATCATTCGGAAGGAGACCATCATGAAAGTCTGGTTCATCACAGGCGCATCCCGGGGATTTGGGGCGCTGATCACCAAGGAAGCCCTGGCCGCCGGCGACGCCGTTGTCGCTACCGCACGTAACCCCAAGCCTGTCATCGAACAGATCGGCGAGCATCCGAACCTTCTGCCCGTTGCACTCGACGTCACCAACGAAGAGCAGGCAAAGGAAGCCGCAGCTCTCGCTATCCAGCGTTTCGGCCGGATCGACATTCTCGCCAATAACGCCGGTTACGGCCTGCTCGGCGCGGTCGAGGAAGCTACGAACAGCGAAATCGAGGCACTCTATGCGACGAACGTGTTCGGGCTTCTGAAGGTAACTCGCGCGGTCCTGCCGCACATGCGCCGTCAACGTTCGGGCCATATCCTGAACTTCTCTTCGATCGGTGGCTACTTCGGCTATCCTGGCTGGGGAGTGTACGGTTCCACCAAGTTCGCCGTCGAAGGCCTTTCTGAATCGCTGGCGACCGAGCTCGCGCCATTCGGCATCAAGGTGACGATCGTTGAGCCGGGTTTCTTCCGCACCGACTTCCTGAACGACAATTCGTTGGCCATCAGCCCTGCCGCGATCGCCGACTACGTCGGTACGCCAGCCGGTGATATGCGTCAGTTCGCTGCCGCCGCCAATCATGGCCAGCCCGGCGACCCCGCAAAGTTTGCCAAGGGCATTTTGACCCTTGCAAATGCGGCCAATCCTCCCCTGCGTATGCCCTTCGGCAGCGACACGGTCGCAAAGATCGAGGAGCAGAACGCGAGCGTCGCCGAGGAGCTGGCACAGTGGAGAGAACTGGCGATATCCACCGACTTCACCGCCTAAGCTCGTCTTGGTCGGCCCTGGCGACACCCGGGCCGACCTTGCTTTAGGCACGACAGATTTCTTCCGGTCTCCAGACTGGCTCGATGTCGTAGTTGTGAATTTTTGCTGCTTTGTGAGAAAGCGATTGCGCGTCGAACATTCTGCGGAGCAACTTCAATCGCGGGCCGCAAAGTTTGCAAGTGGTCGGGGAGTGTAACATGGCTGCTGAAGCACACGGCATGGACCTTTTGCCTGTAATCGGGCTCCTTGGTGCAGCAATAGTTGCTGCTCCGCTGTTCAAGCGTCTTGGTCTTGGCTCCGTCCTCGGCTACCTCGCCGGCGGCGTCGCAATAGGCCCATTTGGCGCTCGCCTGCTCGATGATCCCGCCTTCATCCTAAATGTCGCCGAGCTCGGCGTTGTGATGTTCCTCTTTATTATCGGCCTTGAGATGAGACCCTCGCGCCTATGGGGTCTACGGCGCGAAATCTTTGGGCTTGGGGTTGCGCAAGTTGGACTATGCGCTGTGTGCCTCACCGCAATTGGTGTGTTTACGGGCTTTCCGTTAGCGCCATCTTTCGTTGCGGGAGCAGGCTTTGTGCTGACATCGACAGCGATCGTCATGCAGCTTCTCGATGAACGAGCCGAACTTCCGACACCAAAAGGCCAGCGAATCGTCTCCATACTCTTGCTGGAAGACATGGCGATCGTGCCTTTGCTGGCATTGGTCGCATTCCTCGCGCCGATCGTTCCGGGAACTCCGGCTGCGAATGAAGGCGTAAATTGGCTGGCCATCGGCATCGGTGTGGCGACGATCGCGGGCCTGGTCCTTGCCGGGCGCTATCTCTTGAACCCGCTGTTCGGAATGATAGCGAGCGCTGGTGCGCGGGAGGTCATGACTGCCGCGGCACTCCTCGTTGTGCTCGGCTCCGCCTACGTGATGCAACTCGGCGGTCTGTCTATGGCTATGGGCGCTTTCCTTGCTGGTGTGCTGTTGTCAGAGTCGGCTTTCCGGCATCAATTAGAGGCCGACGTTGAGCCGTTCCGTGGCATTCTGTTGGGCCTGTTCTTCCTGGCGGTTGGGATGTCGCTCGATCTAAGCGTCATTGCTGGCAACTGGCGGACCATCCTCTTCTACGTTGTCGCATACATGGTTGCGAAGGCGCTGGTGATTTATACGGTTGCCCGGCTCTTCAGGTCCTCGCATTGGGAGGCACTCGAGCGGTCGATATTCATGGCACAAGGCGGTGAATTCGCCTTCGTGCTCTACACGGCAGCATTGGCAGTCGGTATCATCACCCTCGAGCAGAGCGCGATCCTGACCGCCATCATCATTATTTCGATGGTTTTGACACCGCTGCTGATCGCGCTCCTGAGTTTCGTGGAGAAGTCTATTCCGCCTTCACTGGAAGGCGCTCGGCGACCGGAAAATCTCAAAGGAAGTGTCCTGGTCATCGGCTTTGGCAGAGTTGGGCAGATCGTAAGTCAGCTTCTACTCGACCGCGGTCATGACATCTCGATCATTGATACCGACGTCGAGATGATCAACACGGCGCGGGAGTTCGATTTCGAGGTCTATTACGGCGATGGAAAGCGGCTCGACATTCTGCATGCAGCGGGGGCTGAACGCGCCAAGGCGATCGTCGTTTGTGTCGACAAACCGGATGACGCGACGAGGATCGTTGAACTTGTGAAGGCAGAGTTCTCCTCCGTCCCAATCCTGGCGCGCGCGGCCGACCGACGCCATGCGCTCGACCTTCTCAAGGCAGGCGCTGATTTTCACGTCCGCGAGACCTTCGAGTCCGCCATGGTTCTTGGCCGAAGGGCACTCGAAACGTTGGGTGCGGAATTGCACCAGATCGACGATGTCGCCGACGGAGTTCGCGAGCGCGATAGCCAACGCTTTCAACTTGAGATTTCCGGAGGGCTGTATGCCGGAAGGCCGATGTTCAGTGGAAAGCGCTCCCGGCAGGAAGTTTCACCGGACGCCTAGCGCTACTTTTCTACGAACCTTGCCGAGGGAACGATTGGAGCGGCCTGTCGAAGAGCATGCGGAAGCGAGATGACATGGCTCAGATGCAGCATTCTGATTTCGTTAGCGACTAATTCCTGAAGCCGCCACAATTTTCGATCATGAATTCCAAGCTCCTCGAGATGCAGAACGGTGTTGTAGAGGTATTCGGCACAGGAACCAGCATAGCCGCACGCTCTGGCCAAAATCCATGCCACTCGCTCGAGCGGTTGTCGAAGGACGACCCCCTCGCCAGCGATTGGTCCTACCCAAAAACTTAAAGCATTGATCGGTCCTTTATCGGTCAAGGTCCTCACCCATCGCGTCGTGTATACGCTTTCTTGGTCCCAAACCTCCCGGCGCAGCAGCCTCTCGATCGCCTTTCGGCGGTCAGTTCTCGCGACCTTGAGAAGAAATCCGTCACATCGCCCGCCCCGTTCGAGCGCCATCATTAGCCCTGGCTGCTCAGGCGTGCCCCGCCACGTAAGCAGCTCGAGGCAAAATGATCGGTGCCAACCAAAGGCCGCTCCGCGCAATCGCTCGGTGATCTCGAATTCCGGTTTCCAAATCAGCGAGCCATACGCAAAAACCCAGAGATCACCATCTCCGTTTTCCTCGGAGAACCTGGAAACCAATTCGCCATAGTCCGCGTCAGAAAGTGGTGTCCACCGTCCATCAGGTTCGGGTTCCGGCTCCTCTCGCTCGCAAAGGGCAACGAGCTCCGGTGTAAGAGACATTTCGCGCATAAATGCACCTCGACCCCACTATGACTCGGAAGACTGGCTGACGCTTATCTTGTGGCTGAAATCATGAGCACGCTAGCGTTGACTTCTTGGATTTACGGTTCCTCCCCACTGGGATAGGTCCCGTCTTTGGTCTGCCAAGACGATCGGTAGATCGCGCGCCCATTCGAGAAGCGCCCTTCTGGGTCCTTGTTTACCGCAACGGTCGAAGCACAGGATACCGGCGGTCTCCCTCGGAGACAGAAATTCCGAAACGCATTGGTTTACGACTTTAACTCCACCTGTCGCGAAGGCAAACAGAAGCGGCGTTGCGACGGGTTCGAACCCGTGCATTTCCTCTAGCGAGGGCCGTCGAAATCCTGTCGTCCAAGACATGGTCTCGGCTCCATCTGGCTTTCCCCCCCCCGGAGGCCGACTTCCGCGATCGAAGGGCAGGGCTGCCCAGATGGGCCTTTCCGGAACATCCAGGTTTCACAGCACCAGCCACGGGGTGTCCTTTCTCGCTTGCGAAACCTGCTCAACAGCAGGCTCATGTCGCCGAGGAGCGGGCTTCCGCTCAAAACATACGTGGGCCTGAACGCGGCGCGATGTGGTCTGAGGCGGTAGCGCAGTTACGAACCTTCTATGAGACTGCGTGCTGTTCGCTTCATCGGGTGGAAAGTTGTCGGCACAGCGCGGGTTTGTCGAGCCGGCGTGAGGCGGACAGCGCCGAGTCCCTCGAACCTTTAGGAGCCCAGGGTGAATGGCGACTGTGATGATGGCTGACGTGTTAACGGTGGCCGGCGCATTGCTGGGGTGAGGCCAGCCCATCACCGCCTCTACGTCAACCACCATTGGTCGACGTCGCGAATGCTTTTTGGCCCGAAAATCAACGGTTAGAACGTCAACCAATTAAAACGTTCCTATATACGGTTCGGTACCCGGCGCCTCCACCAAAAACCGGTCTGGTCGAAAAGACCGGCTTTTGATGGGGGCGAAATAGGATCGACAAGGGCGTAAAGATCGAACTTTTGCTCGGCATGATACCGCCGTTATCGGGTCACAATAGTAGTTGCAAACGACAACTATGCGGAAGCTCGTCTCGCTGCTTAATCGCGGTGTGACACTTCAAATCAAGTCCTAAGGGGTCGCACTCTTAGGCGGGGTTCGGAGGTACCTGGCAACAGAAACCTCCACTTCCCCCTTCGCTTGCAATTGCTTACCCTATCCGGGCGGGCGCTCTCGCGCGCCAACTTCTCCCATGCCTTGAAATGGTCTAGAGCTGTTTTAGATGACTCGGCTTCGGTGTATGATCGATGCCTTATCATCGGCAGACGCGTAAACGAGTTGCAATAAGGAACAGGAACCTGATGGGCCAAGATCATATCCGCTACGACATTCTCGCCCAGGACGCCCTGCGTGGTGTCATCCGCAAGGTTCTGACCGAAGTCGCAGCCACCGGCCACCTGCAGGGTGATCACCACTTCTTCATCACGTTCCTCACCGGCGCGCCCGGTGTGCGTATCTCGCAGCACCTGAAGGCCAAGTATGCCGAGCAGATGACCATCGTGGTGCAGCACCAGTTCTGGGATCTGAAGGTCACCGAAAGCCTGTTCGAGATCGGCCTCTCCTTCTCCGATACGCCGGAAAAGCTGGTCATCCCGTTCAACGCGATCCGCGGCTTCTACGACCCCTCAGTGAATTTCGAGCTGGAATTCGATGTCGCCTCGATCGAGGACGAGGAAGACGGCGAAGGCGCCGAAATCACCGCCTACCCGGTCGCTCCCGCGGAGAAGACGGATACGGACGCCGAAGCCAAGCCCGCCGATGACGCGGCCAAGTCCGGCGCCTCCGTGGTCTCCCTCGACAGTTTCCGCAAGAAGAACTGAGCCGTTCCCACGGCTCTCCCAATGGACCTGACATGACCGGCGACGTCGTCAATCTCCGACAGTTCCGCAAGACAAAGGCGCGCGACGAGAAAGAAAAGCGCGCCGAGCAGAACCGCATCACCTTCGGCCGCACCAAGGCCGAAAAGAACCTGACGCGGGCGCTGAACGAGAAATCCGCTCGCACCCATGAGGCCGGCAAACGCGAAGCGCCGGACGACGACACGACAGTATCGTGACTGCCCCGCCAGCCACAAAGCGCATAAATTTCAAGATCTTCCCGTCAGTTCCGGAATCATTTTCCAAGAGCCTTGAATCGATTTGCGAGGTCCGGCCGTGATCCGAAAGCATTCCGCGACCTTGCACGGCCACCGCACCAGCTTTTCTCTCGAAGAGCCGTTCTGGCAGGAGCTGAAATCGATCGCCGAAAGCCGCTCGATCCCGCTCGCGCGCCTGATCGCCGAGATCGACGACACCCGCGAAGCCGACAGCAACCTCTCCTCGGCGCTCCGGGTCCATGTGCTCGAATGGCTGAAACGATAAAGCATGTCTCGCAAAACTGTGCAGGGGTTTTGCGAAAAGACATGCGCAAAAACAAAGATCTAAAGCGTAAGCGAATCTGAAAGATCGCGACACGCTTTAGGAAGGGCGGCAGCTTCGGGAAATCGCGGCAAGGGCATTTCCGGGAAAAGTGTAAAGCGGCTTTGCGGCGGCAGCCATCTCCATCTTTACTCTCGCCGCCATCCGCGCGATCAATGGACCGCATCGGGAATCGGAGGAGACGTCAGTGGGATACGAAGCCGGAGTTGCCTATCTTTTCTGGATGTCCGCCGCTGTCGCGGTGTTTCTTTTCGCCGGCTTCGTCTACGCCTGCCTGCCGGTCAAGGGGCAAGACAGGATCGGGACCGCCGCCGAAGCGCCGCAACGCAAGCGCCGGCGCATCCGCCACGATGCTCCAGCCATCAAGCGATAAACGGACAGGGGCCTATTGCGGCCCGACGCCGGGCAACGTGTTGAAATCCAATGGCCGCCGGCCCTGATCGAAAGCTCCCTGCCCGCCCTGCAGCGTCGGCGAAGCGCCGCCATTCGGCGTCGCTTCCGGCGCCGTCGCATCCGGCAGGGCGCCGCGCTCGACGGCGTCTCCCGGCCCGGCCGGCATCCGGAACGGTTCGACGGTCGGCTCCTGTGCCCCCGACGCATCCTCCGCCGCCTTCGCCGCAGCCTCGGCGGCCGCCTTTTCCGCAGCAGCCCGCGCTTCGGCTTCCGCCTTCTGTTTGGCGGCCATTTCGGCGGCAAGAACGCGGCGGCGCGCTTCTTCTTCCGCGCGCAGCTTCTCGGCGGCGCGCTCGGCGGCATTCGCCTTGTAGAGCGCGACTTCGCGGCGCAGGCGCTGCTTCTCCAGCACATTGGCCTGCAGCGTCTCGACCCGCCGCCGCTCACGCTCGAAAGCCCTGAGTGACAGGAAGTTGGACAGATCGGTGACATCCATCGTCACGCCCGGCGCGTCCAGGAGCCCCTCATACTCGAGCCGCACCTGCGGATCGGCCCCGGCAAGCGCGGCGTCGCCGGCATTGAACCGGATCGTCGCCGAAGCCGTCATCCGCTCCTGCGGAAAGGAAAGCTCGGCATCGGCGGACAGGCTCGCCGTCTCATTCGCCGCCGTGACGTTCTGCGCCCTGAGCGTACCGCCGACGATATTGAACGGCACGGTGACATTGCCGATGGCCGACTCTCCCTTCAAAATCGCCTGCTGCGCGCCCTTTTCGATCGTCGCCGGCGAGATTTCGCCCTGCATGGCATCCGCGCCAGCGATCACCGCCGGCAGCGCTCCGGTATCGATCCCCTTGATCACCACATCGCGCAGCGTTGCCGTGCCCGAACCGCTCATGCCGTCCGCCATGGCGCGAACCGAAGCGCCGGAGGTTTCCATCCCCATCGTCAGGTCGAAGCGGCCGGTCGCGACGGGCGCGCCCGCTTTGCTCCAGACCGTGGAGGCCAGATCGCCGTCGGTGACGGCGAGCTTGGTCTGCAGGAAGCCGGAGCCCTCGCCGCTGCCGACGAGGATGCGGCCCTCGGCCTTGCCTCCCAGCCAGCCGCCCGCCAGTTCCGCCAGCTCGATCTGATCGCCTTTCCAGACGAACTTGCCGGACATGTCCGATACAGCGCCATAGACACCCGGCCAGAACTGCTTCGCCTTCACCCCGAGCGCCACATCCATGCCGCTCCATCCCGAAAGCGCGACCGGCGTTTGCGAAAGGCCACCCTCCACGAGATCGTGCACCGGTCCCAGGATATTTTCGGCCAGCCAGCCGAGATCGATCGTGTCGAAGGCGAGATCGCCGGTCGCCTTGCCGGGCGTCACCCGATCGAGGGAGACGGCGCCGGAAAACGCATTGCCGTCCGCGCGCCCCTCGATGCCGGAGAGGGCGACGGCCTGCTTCGAACTCTCGACATTCGCCTTGAGGGAGATCGGCAGCCCCGTGCCCATCTGCGGCAGGCCGATGCCTTTCAGGAGAAGGAAGGGCTCGATATCCTGGCTTTCCAGCGTCAGCGCCCCGCGACCGTCGAGGAAGCTGTCGCGCGCAAGATCCACCTCGCCTTTGGCGGTGAAGGCGGTGTGCTCGGAAGTAAAGCTCAGCGTGCCATTGGCGCGGCTGCCCTCCGCGCCCTGCAGTTGCAGCGCCAGGACGCCATTGGCCTCGGCGTCGAACGGCAGGGGATCGAAGCCCGCTTGCCCCAGGAGCACCGGTGTCGATGGGTTTTCCAGCGTCGCCTCCAGCATGATGCCGTCGCCGGAAAGCGCCTGGGCGATGCTCGGCGCGCGATAGTTGGCGGCGATCTTCGAGCCGTTCGCCGTGCCGACGATTCCGAAGGCGGCCGGCGCCTTGCCCTCCTGACCTCCCGCCGTCAGCGTCAGGTCGAGCGCGGCATCGGTAAAATAGGGACCGGCGGCGACCAGTCGGCCGAGCGCCGGATGGGCCGGCGCATGGCGCGCGACCATCGCGAAGAACGGCGTCAGGTCGGGCGAAGCGAGCTTCATCTTGGCGGAAACGACCGGCGCGGACATATCGCCGCTCATGCGCCCGGAAAGCGCCAGCCGGGCGCCGGCGAGATCGCCGATCGAAACCCGCTCGGCCTGCAACTGGCCATTGTTCAGCGTCACGACGAGTTGCACGTCGTCGGCCGTTTCGCCGAAGGCCGAGAACCGCTCGGCGGAAAGATCGGCCGCGATGGTATGGGCAAGCACCGTCTCGTTGGAGGCGTCGCCCGCCACCAGTCCGGCAAGCGCCCTGAGCGCGTCGAGATCGATCTGGTTGCCCTTGAGCTTCAGCGAAAGGCTGGGGGGTACGCCATCCAGCGCCTGCCGCTCGATACGGCCGGTCAGCACCGCCGGACCGGCCGCGATTTCCAGCCGCTCGAACTGCTGCAGCGCATCGGTGATATTGACGGTCGCCGAAAAACCGGCGGTCTTCAGCGTCCGGAGCGCCGGATCGACCGACCCGGCCAGCCAGGCCGCCAGCCCCGACGGCTGGTTCGACGCGACCAGCAGATCGCCCCGGAAGGCGCGGGTGCCCTTGAGATCGAGCCGCCCCTTGGCCTCCAGCTGCGTGCGGCCGGGAAGCTGCGCCACGGCGTTGTCGATGATCCAGCCGCTGCCGTCCGGCCGCAGGTCGAGCCGCACCTCGCGCACCGTGGTATCGCCGATGACGATCGCCGGCAGCTTCAGGCTCGCCCGCCCCGGCACCGAGGGGATCGGAATATCGGCGGCGATGGCGAGCGCCGCCGAAAGCCGCTGGCGCACTGAAATCGCCGGGTCGCGCCCGGTCTTGCCGGCTTCGCCGGTATTGCCGATGCGGCTGACATCGATCTGCTGGCCATCGGCGAGCAGCAGGAACTCGGGCGCCTTGCCCGTATCCAGCGTCGCCTCGCCCGTCACCAGATAGGGATCGTCCTTCGGGCCGATCTCCATGCGGTATTCCGGCACGCGGATGCGCTCGTTGGTCAGCTCGAATGCGCCGGTCACGCGCGGCGCGGCGGCATCCTGCTTCTGCGCCTCGGCCGAGCGGTTTTCCGTCAGGGTGAACTTGCCCTTATAGACAGGCTTGAAATCGACGATCTTCAGATTGCCGTCGAGCTCGACGCCGAAGGGCCGGGTATCGGGAACAAGACGCGCCCGCAAACCCAGTTCGCCCCTGTCGTCGATCTCGTTGCTGGAAAACTGGAAGCTGCCCGCTTCGCCATCCAGCGCCGCGCGCCCCTCGACCTTCCACGGCCCCGCCAGCGAACGGGCGGAAAGATCGGCGGCAAGGCCGGTGATATGACGGGTGCGCCCTGTCTGCTCGTCGATGAAATCGATCTGGCCGTTGCTGATCTGAACATTTTCCAGCACCACGACCTTGGCCGGGATCGCGGCGCGGCGTCCTCGCGCCCAGTCGAGGGTGCCGTCCGGCAACAGCCTGATCTTAGCCTTCGGCGTATCGAGGCGCATGTCGAAGATCAGCGCCTCGCCGCTCAGAAACGGCGCAAGCTCGGCATCCATGGAAAAATGCGCGACCTGGATCAGCGGTTCGCCCGCTTCATTCTCGCCGACACGCACATCGTTCAGCGTCACGGAGGGAAAGGGAATGAGCCGGGCATCGACGCTGCCGTGCACGACGACAGGCTTGCCCATGATGCGGCTCGCCTCGCGCTCGAATTCCTGGCGAAAATCGGTCCAGTCGATGAACAGCGGGGCGATGAGCGCCGCGAACAGCGCCGCCACCATCAGACCGCCAACGAAAACCAGAAGTCGCGAAAGCACCAGTTCGAATATCCTGCCCTGTTTTCCCCGACCTGCCCTTCCGGGTCGCCAGGCCGCCGTTTACGTCGCGCGCCGCCTCATTCCAGCAAACGCTTCTTGGAGGAGAAAGATGCGCGCGCACGCCATCTCTTTCTCCTTATCATTGCCAACGGGTTTTCACATGGCAAAAATCTTGCCGGGATTGAAGATGTTGTCCGGGTCGAGACCGGTCTTGATCTGCCGCATCAGGTCCAGCGCGCCGCCCAGCTCTTTTTCGAGGAAGGGCATCTTGCCCTGGCCGATGCCATGTTCGCCGGTACAGGTTCCGTCCATCGACAGTGCCCGGTCGTTGAGCCGGGCGACGAAGACTTCGGCTTTGGCGATGTCGGCCGGATCCTTGTCGTCGAACAGCAGCCCGACATGGAAATTGCCGTCGCCGGCGTGACCGACGATCGGCGCCAGCAGGCCGTGCTCGCGGATATCGGCCTGCGTCGCCTCGACGCAATCGGCAAGCCGCGAGATCGGCACGCAGACATCCGTCGAAATGATCGCCCCGCCGGGCATCAGGCTCTTCTGCGCCCAGTAGGCATTGTGCCGCGCCTTCCAGAGCTGGTTGCGCTCTTCGACATTGGCGGTCGAGCGAAACTCCGTGCCGCCATATTCCGCCGCGATCTCGGCAAACTGGCGCGATTGCAGCGCCACCGTCTCCGGGCTGCCATGAAACTCGACGAACAGCGTCGGCTGTTCGGGAAAGGAAAGCCCGGAATAGGCGTTGCTCGCCCGCATCTGGGTCTCGTCCAGAAGCTCGATGCGCGCCACGGGAATGCCCGACTGGATGGTGAGGATGACGGCATTGCAGGCATCCGCCGTTGTCGGAAACGAGCAGACCCCGCCCGCGATCGTCTCGGGAATCCCCTGCAGCCGCAGCGTGATCGAAGTGATGATGCCGAGCGTACCCTCCGCCCCGACGAAAAGCCGGGTGAGATCGTACCCGGTCGAGGACTTGCGCGCCCGGTGGGCGGTGCGGATTTCCCGGCCCCCGGCCGTCACCACCGTCAGCGCCAGCACATTGTCCTTCATCGTGCCGTAGCGCACGGCATTGGTGCCCGAAGCCCGCGTCGAGGCCATGCCGCCGATCGAGGCGTTGGCGCCGGGATCGATCGGGAAGAACAGGCCGGTGTCGCGCAGATAGGTGTTCAGCGCCTCGCGGGTGATCCCCGGCTCGACGGTGCAGTCGAAATCGCTGGCATTGACCTCGATCACCTTGTCCATGCGGCTCATATCGATGCTGATGCCGCCGCAAGGCGCGTTGATATGCCCCTCCAGCGACGACCCCGTGCCGAAGGCGATCAGTGGAACCTTGTGTTCGCTGGCGAGCGCCACGATGGCCTGTACCTCGGCCGAATTTTCAGGAAACACCACCGCATCCGGCAGCTGCGCGGGAATATAGGTGGTCGTATGGGCATGCTGGGCGCGCATCGCCTCGCCGGTCTGCAGCCGTTCGCCAAAACGTTGCGATAGGCTCGCGATGATGGTCGCGATGCCCTTGTCGTTGCGCCTGCCAGGCTTGATTGCGCTCAGTGCCATGATGTCCGTCCTCCCGAGGGGGAATATCCGCTGTTTTCAAGGCGGTACTGTGCAAATCGGAATCATTTTGTCCAGCACTTCAACTGCAGCTTGATGCGCGTAAGGCGTTTTGTCCCGACGCTGCGACCCTGTGGCCACAAACGCGGGTCGTCAACGGTGAAAAAGCCGAAGAGGTGAAGAAGCAGGCGCGGCATATCCCTTCTCCCCGCCTGCGGGGAGAAGGTGGCCGACAGGCCGGATGAGGGGCGGAAACCTCGGCATTCTCATGGATGAAAGATGTGCCCTCACCCTAACCCTTTCTCCGCAGGCGGAGAGAGGGGACGACAACGATCACTCCGCCGCCATCGGCTGAATATCCTCGGCCAGCTCCATCTCGCGGCGCAACCGCCGTTCCTCGTCCACCTGCGGCTTGGTAAAACGGGCGATCACGAGATAGGCCACCGGCGTCAGGTAAAGCGTCACGACCGTTGCAAGCCCCAGTCCGCCGACCAGCACCCATCCGAGCGCAACACGGGCCTCGGCGCCCGCCCCGCTCGCCAGCACCAGCGGCAACGCGCCGACGATGGTCGCGATCATCGTCATCATGACGGGGCGAAGGCGGATATTGGCGGCATTCTCGATTGCGGAACGCAGATCCTGCCCGCGGTCGCGAAGCTGGTTTGCGAATTCGACGATCAGGATGCCGTTCTTCGCCATGATGCCGACCAGCAGCACGAGCCCGATCTGGCTGTAGATGTTGAGCGTGTTCCCCGTCAGCAGCATCGCGAACACGGCGCAGGCAAGACCGAGCGGCACCGTTATCATGATGATGACGCCGCTGATCAGGCTTTCGAATTGCGCCGCGAGCACAAGGAAGATGATCACCAGCGCAAAACCGAAGGTCACCAGCATTCCGCTCGCGTTTTCGTCCAGAGTCGCGGCCTCCGCCAGCGGCACGATGCGCGATCCCGGCGGCAGGAGCGGTTCGGCCATCTGCTCGACCATCGAGAGCGCATCGCCAAGCGCCAGGTCGTCGTTCAGGCCGGCGGAGAGCGAGACGGCGCGCAGTTGCGCCTCCCGCGAGAGCTGCGGCGCGATCGCCTTTTCCTCGATCGAGGCGATCGTCGACATCGGCACGATGCGTCCATCCCCCGTCTTCAGGAAGATGTTCTGCAAATCCGTCGGGTCGTTCACCGGATTGGTGGTCGATAGCAGCTTCACCGGATAGGATTCGCCGTCGACATAGACATCGAGCACGCTGTTGCCGTCGAGCATGGCCTGCATGGCCGACGACAGCCCGACGATATCGATGCCGAGATCGGACGCCCGCTCGCGGTCGATGGTGACCGAAAGCTGCGCCTGGTTCGGCTCGTAGTTCAACCGCACGTTCTGAAACCGGCCGCTGTCTTCCATCTGCCGCACCAGCTTGCTGGCGGCATCGCCGAGCTTGCCGTAGTCGTTGCCGACCAGCGCCACCTGCAGGCCGTTGCCGGCCCCGCGGATACCGAGACTGTTGGGCTGCATGGGGAACACGCGAACGGATGGGATATTGTTCGCCATCCGGGTGATATCGGCGGCGATCTGCTGCTGGGTGCGGCCGCGCGCGGCCCAGTCGGCCAGCGTCAGCACCATGAAGCCGGTATTGACGGAGCTTCCCTGCCCCGAAATGGAAAAGACGTTGTCGATCTCGCCGCTGTCGACGAGCGGCTTCAGCCCCTCTTCCAGCCTGCGCATCTGCGCCTGCGTATATTCCAGCGAAACGCCCTGGGGCGCCTGCACGCGCATCATGATGCGCGCCCGGTCCTCCGTCGGCGTCAGCTCGGATTTGAGCAGGGTGAAGGCGCCGCCGCCGGCGGCCGTCACCATGATCGCGACCAGGAACACCACCAGAGGCGTGTTGAGGCAGGCGCGCAGCGTATAGCGATAGAAGGCGGCCGCGAACGTGCCGATCTTGCCCATGATGCCGGTATGATGGTGATCCTCACCATGGGCCGTCAGCATGCGCGACGCCAGCATCGGGCAGAGCGTCAGGGCGACGAAGGCCGAAAGCAGGATGGCGAAGGCCAGCACGAAACCGAATTCGCGGAAAAGCCCGCCCGTCTGCCCCGGCAGGAAGGAAAGCGGCACGAACACCGCCGCAAGCGTCGCCGTCGTCGCGATCACGGCAAAAAACACCTCAAGCGTGCCAAGCACCGCCGCGGCCCTTGGCCCCAGCCCTTCGGCCCGTCGCCGCACGATATTTTCCAGCACCACGATCGCATCGTCGACCACAAGCCCGGTCGCCAGCACGATCGCCAGCAACGTCAGGATGTTGATCGAAAAGCCGGCGAGATAGATCGCCGCGCAGGTGCCGATCAGCGCGATCGGCATGGTCATGACCGGAATGAGCGTCGCGCGCCAGTCGAGCAGGAAAAGATAGATGACGATGGTCACGATGATGACGGACGCCACCAGCGCGATCTCGACTTCGTGGATCGCCCCGTCGATGAACACCGCATCGTCGCTGGTGACGGCAAGCTGCGTGCCTTCGGGCAGGATCTGCTGGATCGTCGCAACGGTCTTCTTCACACCCTCGGAAATATCGAGCGTATTGGACTGCGCCTGCCGGATGATCCCGAGGCCGATGCCCTGCCGGCCGTTGGAGCGCAGAGACGAGGTGCCGACATCCGGTCCCATCGTGACGGTCGCCACGTCGCCAAGCCGTATATTGTCGCCGATGATCAGCC
>JAVBSF010000064.1:0-6107 GCA_031556925.1 Pararhizobium sp. | reverse complement strand
GAGATCCACGGCGCCAACGGTTATCTGCATGAGCAGTTCATGAACCCGCTGGTCAATGACCGGACTGATCGATATTCCGGTGATCTGCTGGAGAACCGGCTGCGATTTACGCTCGAAGTCGTGGACGCAGCTATTGCGCGGATCGGTCGCGAGCGGGTCGGCATTCGTCTGTCGCCCTATGGGCGGCTCTATGACATGCCACACTACGACGAACTTGAAGAGACATACGTTGCTCTCGTAAAGGCGCTTGGCGAGCGGCGCATTGCCTATGTTCATGTGATGGATCAGTCGGGCTTCGCCGTAGGTGAAGTCGGAACCGGCGCCTCGGTCGCGGAGAAAATCCAGGATCTCTTGCGCACGTTCCGCAAGGATCTGCCAGAGACCGCGATCGTTCTTGCCGGTGGTATGACGAGGGAACGCGCGAATACCCTGATCGCCGATGGCACGATCGATCTGGCAGCCTTCGGTCAGCCCTTTATTTCAAATCCGGATCTCGTTGCACGTCTTCGCAACGGTTGGCCCCTTACCGTGCCTGACCGGGCAACCTACTATGGCGGTGACGGTCACGGCCTGATCGATTACGCGCCATACTCCGCTTGACGAGACAGCGGGCTGGCCTCGGCCAGCCCTGACCTCTACAGACCATGCGTGCACGTCGCGTATGAAATCGGCGGCAACACGTCAGTTCCGATGCCTTTGCAATTCCGCCGATTTCCGCCGTTTCTTCGATATGACCGCACGCCCCTAAATACTTGTTGAAACACCCTAAAATCAGGTTTTTTTAATCATCCCCAACCGGGGAGCGTCTGTCGCATTTCCCCGTCAATGCCGGGGATGACATGGCGAATATTCATCAGAAGCCGGAAGCACACCAGCGCAGCGCGCGGATGCTGCGCACAGCGCTTGGTCGTGCTGTCGTCCGCTTTCTGGAAGACCCCGCCATTGTCGAGGTGATGCTGAACCCGGACGGCCGTCTGTGGATTGATCGTCTTTCGGACGGCATGTCCGACACCGGCGAACGCCTTACGCCTGAAGATGGCGAACGGATCATCCGTCTGGTCGCTCATCACGTCGGCGCGGAGGTTCACACGGGCGCACCGCGCGTATCGGCGGAACTACCCGATAGCGGCGAACGCTTCGAGGGCCTGCTTCCGCCCATCGTTACAGCCCCTGCCTTCGCCATCCGCAAGCCCGCCGTCGCGGTCTTCACATTGGACGACTACGTTGCGGCCGGAACCATGACCGCCAATCAGGCGGCCTTGCTGCGCGAGGCGATCGCCGCCCACGCCAATGTGCTGGTCGCGGGTGGCACGGGAACCGGCAAGACGACGCTGGCGAACGCGCTTCTCTCGGAAGTGGCACAGGGATCGGACCGGCTGCTGATCCTTGAAGACACGCGCGAACTTCAAAGTCAGTCCGAGAACAAGGTCGGGATGCGGACCAAGGATTTCGTCGCCAGCCTCACCGATCTGGCGCGCTCGGCCATGCGACTTCGGCCAGATCGCATCATCGTCGGCGAAGTGCGCGGCCCCGAAGCTCTCGAACTTCTCAAACTCTGGGGCACCGGCCATCCCGGTGGCATCGGCACCGTCCATGCCGGAACCGCGCTCGGTGCATTACGCCGGATGGAGCAGCTCATCCAGGAGGCTGTCGTCACCGTCCCCAAAGCGCTCATAGCCGACACCATCGACCTCGTGGCCGTGCTCTCCGGCCGTGGTTCCGGACGTCGGCTCTCCGAACTCGCCCGTGTCGAAGGTCTCGGCCCGGACGGGGATTACCGCGTCACACCCGCTGCAACCCCACCCTCAAACGGAGGAACACTATGATCCGTCACGCACTCCGCATCCGTCGGCATGTCGCCGCGGCTGCTGCCTTCACCTGGACCACGCTCGTTCTGGCTCCCGCTGCCCATGCTTCCGGCTCCTCGATGCCGTGGGAAGCCCCCCTTCAGTCGATCCTCCAATCCATTGAGGGGCCGGTCGCCAAAATCGTAGCCGTCATCGTGATCATTGCCACCGGCCTTGCGCTCGCATTTGGCGACAGCTCAGGCGGCTTCCGGCGCCTTATCCAGATCGTCTTCGGCCTGAGTATCGCTTTCGCGGCATCCAGCTTCTTCCTGTCGTTCTTCAGCTTCGGCGGCGGGGTCGTGCTCTGATGGCCGGTACATTTACTCAGGCCGACGATGTGCCCGGCTACAGCGTTCCGGTTCACCGGGCGCTGACTGAACACATCCTGCTCGGCGGGGCTCCGCGCTCCATCGCCATCATGAACGGCACATTGGCCGGGGCCGTTGGCCTCGGCCTGCGCCTCTGGCTGGTCGGCCTCGCGATTTGGGCTATCGGGCATTTCGCGGCCGTTTGGGCCGCGAAGCGCGATCCGCTGTTCGTGGAAGTTAGCCGCCGACATCTGCGTATCCCTGGTCATCTGTCGGTGTGATGGAGACGCGACCATGATGAACCTTGCCGAATATCGCCGTACCGCCAGCCGCCTTGCGGATTTCCTGCCCTGGGCCGCGCTGGTCGGTGAAGGCGTCGTCTTGAACAAGGACGGCTCGCTGCAAAGGACCGCGCGGTTTCGCGGTCCTGATCTGGATTCCGCTGTCGCCGCCGAACTGGTCGCCGTCGCCGGGCGCCTGAACAATGCCTTCCGGCGTCTCGGCTCCGGCTGGGCGATCTTTGTCGAGGCACAGCGTCACGAGGCAGCAACCTATCCCGACAGCCATTTTCCTGATCCGGCTTCCGCGCTGCTTGATGCGGAGCGGAAGGCAGACTTTGAAGAAGCGGGAGCACATCACGTCTCCAGCTACTTCCTGACCTTCGCCTTTCTGCCGCCCGCCGAAGACACAGCCCGCGCCGAAACATGGCTCTACGAGGGTCGCGAGCATTCCGGCGTCGATGCCCGCGAGATCCTGCGCAACTTCACCGACCGAACCGGCCGCGTACTGGCTTTGCTCGACGGTTTCATGCCGGATTGCGCATGGCTGGACGACCCGGAAACGCTGACCTACCTCCATTCGACCGTCTCGACCAAACGGCACCGCGTCCGCGTTCCCGAAACGCCGATGTACCTCGACGCGCTGCTGGCCGATCAACCTTTGATTGGCGGGCTGGAACCGCGCCTTGGGGACGCCCATTTGCGCGTCCTCACCATCATCGGCTTCCCGACTGTAACAACGCCGGGGATTCTGGACGAGTTGAACCGGCTCGCCTTCCCCTATCGCTGGTCTACCCGCGCCATCCTGCTCGACAAGGTAGATGCGACCCGGCTGCTGACCAAGATCAGGCGGCAATGGTTCGCCAAGCGCAAGAGCATCGCCGCGATCCTCAAGGAAGTCATGACCAACGAGCAATCCGTACTCGTGGACACCGACGCGGCGAACAAGGCGGCCGACGCGGATCTCGCGCTTCAGGAACTCGGCGCGGATTATGCTGGCCTCGCTTATGTTACCGCGACGATCACCGTCTGGGACGCAGATCCGCGCCTCGCCGACGAAAAACTCCGCCTTGTCGAGAAAGCCATTCAGGGACGCGATTTCACGGCGATGATCGAGACGGTCAATGCCGTTGACGCATGGCTCGGCAGCCTGCCGGGCCATGTCTATGCCAATGTAAGGCAACCACCGATCTCGACGCTGAACCTCGCCCATATGATCCCGCTATCAGCTGTCTGGGCCGGACCGGAAACGGACGAGCATTTCGCAGCCTCCCCGTTGCTCTACGGCAAGACGGAGGGAAGTACGCCATTCCGGCTCTCCATTCATGTCGGCGATGTTGGCCACACCCTTGTCGTCGGGCCGACCGGCGCAGGCAAGAGCGTGTTGCTCGCCTGTATGGCGCTGCAATTCCGTCGCTACCCGAACTCCCAGGTCTTCGCCTTCGATTTCGGCGGCTCCATCCGCGCCGCCACGCTCGCGATGGGGGGCGACTGGCACGATCTGGGCGGTGATCTAACCGAGGGCGCGGAAAGCTCCGTCGCACTCCAACCTCTTGCGCGGATCGAGGATGTTCCTGAACGTGCCTGGGCGGCCGATTGGATCGTTGCCATTCTCCAGCGGGAGCATGTGGTGATCACGCCTGAGGTGAAGGAGCACATCTGGACCGCGTTGACCTCGCTCGCATCAGCACCTGTCGAGGAACGCACCATCACCGGCCTGACGGTGCTCTTGCAATCCAACGACCTCAAACAAGCCTTGCGCCCGTATTGTGTCGGCGGCGCCTATGGTCGTCTGCTTGACGCGGAAACCGAATATCTCGGCCATGCTTCCGTGCAGGCGTTTGAAATCGAAGGGCTCGTCGGAACGGGATCAGCCCCGGCCGTCCTGTCCTACCTGTTCCACCGCATCGGCGACCGGCTCGACGGACGGCCCACGCTTCTCATCATCGACGAGGGCTGGCTGGCGCTGGATGATGAAGCCTTTGCGGGCCAGCTCCGCGAGTGGCTGAAGACGCTGCGCAAACAGAACGCCAGCGTCATCTTCGCCACGCAGTCGCTCTCCGATATCGACAACTCGGCCATTGCGCCGGCGATCATCGAAAGCTGCCTGACCCGGCTGCTGCTGCCGAACGAACGCGCCGTTGAGCCGCAGATCACCGCCATCTATCAGCGCTTCGGGCTAAACATTCGCCAGATCGAGATCCTGGCCCGCGCCACACCGAAGCGGGACTACTATTGCCAGTCCCGGCGCGGCAACCGTCTGTTCGAGCTTGGTCTGTCAGAAGTCGGACTTGCTCTCTGCGCCACCTCATCGAAATCCGACCAATCCGCCATCGCTCGCATCTTTGGTGAACATGGCCCCGACGGCTTCCTTGCCGCATGGCTGCGCCTGCGCGGCGCGGAATGGGCGGCTGACCTTATCCCCGACCTCACCAACCTGGAGACAATGCCATGAAAATCCGTCGTTCCCGTGCGGCTGTGCTTGCCGCCGCTCTGACCCTTACCGCCACCGTTTCGCCTTTCACCACGTCGCCTGCGTCCGCCGCATGGATCGTCTATGACCCGACGAACTATGCGCAGAACCTTCTGTCCGCCGCCCGTGCGCTTGAACAGATCAACAACCAGATCACTAGCCTGCAAAACGAAGCGCAGATGCTCCTCAATCAGGCCCGCAACCTTGCCAGCCTGCCGTATTCTTCGCTTCAACAGATTCAGCAATCCGTGCAGCGTACCCAGCAGCTTCTCTCTCAGGCGCAGAACATCGCCTATGACGTGAGTGAAATCGATACGGCGTTCCAGAACAAATACGCCAATGTTTCACTCTCAGCGACCGATGCACAGCTTGTCGCTGGCGCCAAGGAACGCTGGACCAACAGCGTCGGCGGCCTTCAGGACGCCATGCGTACGCAGGCCACGGTCGTTGGTAATATTGACACCAACCGCACCGAGATGTCGGAGCTGGTCAGCCAGAGCCAGAGCGCAACCGGCGCGCTTCAGGCCACGCAGGCCGGCAATCAGCTTCTTGCCCTGCAATCGCAGCAGCTTTCCGATCTGACGGCGCTGATCGCGGCCAACGGCCGAGCCGATGCGCTGACCGAGGCTGAACGTGCCGCCGCCGCCGAACAGGGCCGCGTGCAGCGCGAGCGCTTCCTCACACCGGGCATCGGCTATCAGGCCGGTAACGCCAAGATGTTCAACTAAGGGTGCCGTGATGGACGGCAAAATATTTGCTCGCCTCGGTGCTGTCGTCTTTGTCGCCATTGCGATTACCGCAATGGCGACTGAGATGCTCAAACGCAGAGAAGCACCGGCTTCACGACCGGCGGTCGCCGTCGAAACAACCGCCGATCCGCTACGTTTGGGGCAACGTCGATGCCAGCAACTCGGGCAGGCTGCCACGAACGACCCCGAATGCTTGCGTGTCTGGTCGGAAACCCGCGACCGCTTCCTTGGCCGCGCGCCTCAACCGGCGCCTGGTCAATCCGGCGAAGGGCGGTGATTCATGAATGGCACCGGCGTTATCGATACCTTCCTCGGAACCTTCACCAGCTATATTGACAGTGGCTTTGGTCTTCTCGGTGGTGAAGTTGGTTTCATCGCCTCAACTTTAATTGTCATAGACGTGACTCTGGCCGCGCTATTCTGGTCGTGGGGCGCCGATGACGACATCATCG
>JAVBSF010000068.1:0-7222 GCA_031556925.1 Pararhizobium sp. | reverse complement strand
AGCGCGGCATAGAGCGGCGCGCCGCGATCATCCTGGCCGCTGTCCGCTTGACGGTGAAGCCGCCGGTCATGGGCGGGAAAGCCACCATGACGCTCCGGCTGACGTTCGCGCTGCGGTTCGACGGCGGGCGCCGGAGTGGAGCGGGCTGTCTGCGCGGCCACACGCGGCTTCTCGGCCGTGGCCAGGGGACGTCCCTGCAAACCGCGCCGATTGCGATTCTTGCGCCCTTGATGATCCTTCGGGGAAGAATTTTTCTGGCCGCCTTGAGCCTGCGCCCGGTCGCCCGCCTCCCTGCCCGCCACATTGGCCGCGGCAGCGGATTTGGAACGACGCCTGCGCTTGCGCTTGCGAACCGGCTCTTCGCCGATCGCATCTTTCACTTCGGGACGCCCTGCTTCGCCGGCCTGACCGGAAAAGCTGACATTCGCAGAAGAAGGCCCACGCGACGGTTTTCCCCGCCTGCGCTTGCCCTTGCCGGAACGGGACACAACTTGCCCCTCGGTCCGCCCTGCTGCCGACGCCCCGGAAACGGACGGCTTGTCGCCGCTGTCGGGGTCTCTCACGTAACTGTCCATCGCACCGGGCGGAACGGATGCCGCTCAAGGTGCTCTCTTGATCTTCGTTGGCAGGGACTTTACCAGCGCATGCCGTTTTCGCCAAATTCTTTTTGGCTCAAGGCAAGCGACGGTGATCGCCCGACCGGTCATGTCTCCGCGACTTCATCTCCGACACGAGATCGCTTGCCCGAAAACAGTCCCCCAATACAAAAAACCGCACATCACGAAGGACATACGGCTTCCCGGACATATCATGGGCTTGCGTTGCGAAACGGCGAAGCACAACCGGCGAGCACCGGCTCGCCAGCCGCCTTCCAAGGCTTAGGCTCTAAAAACCAGTGCCGCCGCGCAGTTCATTGATGACCGTGCGGACCAAAATCTTCAGATCGAGCATCAGCGAGAAGTTGCGGATATACTCCACGTCGCAGACGATACGGCGAATCGCCAGCCAACGATGTGTCGTCGGCCCCCGCAGGCCACGGACTTGAGCAAGACCGGTGAGGCCCGGCCGCATCAGATGGCGGTATCCATAACCCTGCACAAGATCGGTATAGTTGCGGCCGGCAGCCAGCATATCGGGAACATGGGGACGCGGCCCGACCAGCGACATATCGCCAATCAGAACATTCCAGAACTGCGGCAGCTCGTCGAGATTCGTCTTGCGAAGTATTCTGCCCAATCGCGTGATCCGCGGATCGTTATCGGTCGTCTGCGCAACGCCGGAAAGATCGCATTGCTCGGTATACATGGAGCGAAATTTCAAAATTTCGAACGGGACATCGTTCAGGCCCGTGCGAATCTGACGGAAAAACACCGGACCACGGCTCTCCAGCTTGATCATCACCATGATCAGGAGAAGAAGCGGCGCCAATAAAATGAGCCCCGCTAGCGAACCAGCAATATCCATCATGCGCTTGACAGCGAGCTGACCCTTATTGGTCGGAGCTTCCGCCGGATTAATGTAGAAATTACTTTCCTCGGCGCCACGCCGCTTGAGCAGAGCAGAGAACTCTTCGCCCCTGACCGACATTGACGAAAGAACAGATCCGTCCAGCGCCACCACCGACGAATGATGCAATACAATATTTTCCGTCATAGCTTCCAATACCTCTGGAATTTTTGACTATCGAACCGGCTGGAACTTTCGCCACGAAGAAGAAAGTTCACCCACCCAGATCCTCAAAAAATCTTTATTCAAAAAATCAATCGATCCGCCCTTTAATGGGCTACTGACCATGGCAAGACGCCCGAATCGGAGCGTTCAACCACCGTGCAATATCGTGACCTGATACGCTTTTTCTTTTTTTAATGACTTATTAAATATAAGCGTCTTTGACAAGATTGCGCAACACCCTTCTTCGGGAGATTGGTTAATTCGCCACGCTGAAAGCTGTTTCATTTCTGGTCGCTTATCTGTCGCCGGAAGAAGATGCATCGCAGGCAGAGGAAGACGACAGCTTCCTTGTTTCATTCCGAAACATGGGCCAGCCTGGCGAAACATCCTGTTGCTCTTCTGCAAACCGGCCTTTTCGGTTTGCTGCGACGCGAAATGCCGATTTTCGGCAGCGAGCCGAAAAAGCCTCTTGCCTGACCGCGCGAATATGTTAGAAGGCGCCACGAAACGAGATCAAGCTTGTCTGACCGGGACAAGGCGGCATTGCCTGCAGGATCGTTACTCGCAACCAGAAGCGGTTTGCGTGGCTTTTGGGGAATAGGTTAACGGTAGACCCACGGACTCTGACTCCGTTAGTCCTGGTTCGAATCCAGGTTCCCCAGCCATCTTTCTCATAACTCACTGAAATCGTTCAAATGCCTTACGCCCACGTCGGCGGATAATGGCACTTTGCTACAATTCGCTGCTACAAAACCGCCTCGCGGCGGCTGGCGGCCCCCTTGGCAATATCGAACGTCGTCCGCCGTGGCGGAACCTATCATTTCCGGCGAGCCGTGCCGGTCGAGCTTCGGCAGCGGATTGGCAGGCGTGAACTGGTTTGCAGCCTCGGAAGCTGCAACGCGAAGACTGCACGGCTGCTCTCGGATCGGCTATACGGGGAATCAGAACAACTCTTTGAACTGGCTCGCCAAAACCCGATGCTCTCAGACGATCAACTCGCCCGCCTCGTGCAGGACTTCTATGCCCTCGTGCTCCAAAAGGAAAAGTCCTATCGAGCCAAGGGCCGATTTGTATCCGAAGAACAACGCACCGCCCGCGCCGAATATTGGCGCATGATCGCCGACAAGGTTCGTAAGGCGCTTGGTGCAAACGCCCTCCATGATGGAAGCTGGACGGCCATCGAAGCCGCCAAGCTCCAAGGCTTGAAGTGGGCTGACCTTGATACTGAGGAAAGGCATCAATGCGCCGAGGCCGTTCATCGCGCCGGTATCGACCTCGCGAAGGCCTTGGCGGCCCGATATGAAGGCGACTTCAATTTCGAGCCGAAGGACAAACTGCTGACCCGCGTCCTTCGCGAGGAGGCCGAAGCCGCTTCGCCCGTATCAGTACCGGCAGCGCCAAAAACCGAACCGGCAGCACCGACTGCACAGGCTGGGCCAGCTTTTTCCACTATCTTTCCCGACTTCATCAAAACACAAGTGGTGCGTGGCGACTGGCGGCAGCAGATGGCCAGTCAGGCAAGTGCGACCTATCGATTGTTTGCAGCGATATGTGGCGACCGCCCGATTGTCGACTACCGACGCGCGGATGCTGCGACGTTTCGTAAGACACTCGAAAGGATGCCTTACGACTACGGAAAGGCCGCACTATACCGTGATCTAAACCCCTTTGAAATCATTGCGAAATACGAGGCGTCACCACAAAAAGACAAGTCCGAACCTTTGACGCAGAAGACCATTAAGCGACATTTCTCTGCCGCCTCCAAATTGTGGTCGGACGCCCTGGCTGGCGGTGATGTTTCTGAAAACATCTTTACGGGCTTCAAGTTTTCAACCTCCCAGCCGGCTCATAAAGACACCGACATGTGGGAGGCGGATGAACTCAAAGCATTGTTTTTCTCACCTGTTTGGACGGGCCGCATAAGCGAACGGAAGCGAGACACCAAAGGCGATAAAATCATTCGGGATGATAAGTTCTGGGTTCCACTTATCACTCTGTTCAGCGGAATGAGGCTCGAAGAAATCTGCCAGCTTCGAACCGATGACATTCTCGAAGAAGACGGTATTACCTATTTCGACCTCAACGACCGGCCACCGCGCCAACTCAAAAATAGGAACGCGGTGCGGAAGGTGCCGGTCCATTCGGAGTTGATCCGGCTCGGGTTTCTCAAGTACGTCAAAGGCTTCGGAGGTCGTTCATACGCGCTGTTTCCTCAACTCAAACCGGGCGGCGCGGACGATAAGCTTGGCCACGCCTTCTCGAAATGGTTCACGCGTTACCGCAAACAGATCGGTCTCTACCGAAAGAAGCTCAATTTTCATTCTCTTCGGCACACCGTCACGACATGCCTTCATCAGGCGGACGTCAAGGACATGGTAATCGACCACCTTACCGGCCATAGCACGAAGGGCGAGACCGCCCGCTATACCAAAGGCTCATCTTTGCGCCAGTTGTCGGCGGCCGTAGAAATTATGCGGCCACCGCTGGATTTCAGTCACCTTTATGATGAGAATGACGGGCGCGGTTAGATTTTCAGGTTTGCGAGGAACAAACGGTTCTCGCGCTGCCGCCATTCCTCGAACTCCCAACCACTATAGACTTCTGCGAAGCGCTTGCACTCCAGCATCGAGCTAAATTGCTCCTCGCAATCCCCGTTCCAAACGGGTGTTGCGCGGGCGGCAGGTTGCAAAGCGCGGCAAATGCCAAAAAGTCTAGGCGCATAAACCGGCGCAGTCCCCCAATACGGATCCAGTTTGAAAACCTTCTCCAGCAAATGGAGAGTGCCTCATTCGTCGGCAATGCCATAATCGCGCCTTGTGCTTTTGGCGAGGTAACGAAACCACATGACCTGTTGGCGGGACTGATCATCCGGCGCGGTTTTCCTATAGTGGGTCACTTTAATCGCGGACGGGTCCATATCCCAATGAATCTGGCGACCCCACCATTTACGCGCATGCTCCTCGAATGCTTTCACCTGTTCAGTAGGAACGATGCAGAGTTCGTGAGCATGAATTCCCATCTCGCGCCCATGCTCGATAACGTACATCCAAAGGTGCTGCTGGGGGATCGCGGCTCGCGCCCGCTTTCGCCAGCGCTTGCGCGGCGTCTCGTTCGAGACAGCCAGCCACCGCGCCATTTCCTTGTTCCAGATCGGCAGCAGCTCCGAAAACCAGCGATGATCGGAAAATCCCATCACCCGCCCCGACAGGGTGACATGCGTATTGAAATACTGCCCGTACCGCCATGTCAGGAAGGACATGGCTTCATAAAGCTGGATCGTTTCGCTCGACAGCGCGGTTTCGCGCCAGCGCGCGCCCTGCGGTTCATAAATCAGATCGGGGTCAAACGTGGAGGCAAAACCTGGATGGTAGGGGGCGTTCTCGGCAAGCATGGGCGGCTCCTTCTGTCGGGGAGCCGGAATTAGCTCCTATAGAAGGCGTGCCATCACGTCTGTAACACTTCGAGATTCGACAACGAGCGTTTCACGGAACCGAAACGCTATGCCAGATGCGTTTGAGCGCCTGCGAAGATGCTTTTCGGGAGGCTATAATCACTTATAAACCCCTCCGGAGATAGGGATACAACTCCCGCGAGGCGATAGCGCACTCCCTCTTCCCTTCTGCACTCCGCTCCTGCTCTCTGCCCTCTTTCGGAACGCGCTTCGCTTCCGCTCTGTCAACTTCTCCCACTCATCCGGGAAGCTATCCGGGACCGCACTCCGGCGGTCGCCAACCGGAACACTTGGATGACATCGACAGCCCCTTCCTCCACCGCCGACGCTCACACCCCTCCGCACTCCACCCTCGACCCGTCCGGGCTCGGCTCCATTCCCGCCTTGGCCTTCGTCCCGGAAACGATCCTGCGCCAGCACCGGGCCTTCATCCCGACAGATAGCCGTTTCCGCGCCGCCGCCCGGCTGCTGCAAGCCCTCTGGCGCGAAGATCGCAACCTGCCCATCGGCGTTCATCCCGGCAGGGAAGGCAAGACCCGTCGGCTCGGCTCCACTATCGCCATGTCGGCAGGCATGACCGGAGCGAACTTCATTCATCCGGCAATCGCCCGGCTCGCGAAACGTGAACTGATCTATCGCGAGGCGGGCGCGGCTTATGACGACAATCGCCTCCTGACCAACCTGCTTTCGTCCCAGCCGCTGGTCTTCAACCTCTTCGGCCCCCTGAAACTCGACCTCGCCACGGCAACGGTGGTTTTCGACGCCCTCGCGCCGGGCTTCATGTCGGAAATCACCGAAATCCTGTTCGAGCACTCGCCCGGCCGGGGCGACCTTCGTTTCAGCGGCGACGGCACGGCATTCGATCTTCTCGTTCGGGGATTTGGCCCGGCCGGGCAGCGGCGCTTCATCGCCATTGAGGTCAAATATTCCGAGAGCGGGCACGAGCCCCTGCCGCGCTTCTCCGGCCGCTACAACGACATCGCTCCGGGCTCCCGCCTCTTCATCGACGCGGAAAATCCGGCCCTTCGGACAAATCCGGTACAGCAGCTTTTCCGGCAGATGTGCCTTGCCCATACGATGATCGAAACCGGCCTCTATGACGAGGGACTGCACCTCTTCATCGCGCCGGCCCTCAACACGCCTGCACAGAACGTTGCGACGAGCTTCGTCCGGCATCTCACATCGCCGCAGGAAGGAACGCTGCCGTTCATGGCCGTAACGCTGGAACGGTTCATCCAAATCCTTGCGAATGTCGGCCCGACCGGCCACGCACGGGCGCTTCATCGCCGCTATTGCGACTGGTGGCTGATCGATGGCGAACTTAATCTGGAGGAACCCTTCTACTGCGATGACGTAGGCTTCATGAAACCGGAAATCCCGCAGGCCGGGGAGGTCGGACAGGCGGCATAGCACACCCCTGCCTCGCAGTAACCTTTCCCCCTATTAAGTCACTGTATCGGCTTACATTCTGGCCCCTACCTCACCGAAGAGGACGCTTTCGCTTCCAATTTTCATTCGCTTCCAGAATTTTCCGATGCTCCCGCCCTCCGTAAGCACCAGAGCGGGAGCATTCATGTCTGCAACAATGAAAAATGCGCTCTTCCGGGAACAAGCTCGAACGGCTTTCCACCGGCTCGGCAATGAATGGCAAAATCGGTTTACGCCTATGGGGCATTTTGTCCGTCCTGTTTCCCCAATTTTCGCAGAAAGGGCGACGTTAGAGCCGCATCGTCTTACGCATAGTCACGAAGCGCGTTAACGATGAATAACTTTCAACTTGCAGCTTTAAATGGTGCTCTTTAAGAAATTCTCAGATCAAATCTTTGGCTGAGGCGGGAAATGGCGACGATCACAGGAACTTCCGGGAACGATGTATTCGCTGACTATGGTCCGGGAGACATTGTCGAAGGTGGCTCGGGGGATGATTATATCCAAATCGAGGCTGGCGCGACGGCGCGTGGCGGCGCGGGAACCGACCGCCTTACCCTGTCTCTTACAGACGTGACGACGGCGATCAGTTTCCGCGTCACCGATCAGACGACCTCCGACTACCAGATCGTGCCGGACACCGTGATATCCGGCTTCGAGAGCTTCGATCTG
>JAVBSF010000338.1:0-4731 GCA_031556925.1 Pararhizobium sp. | reverse complement strand
ATCTTTCCGGCACGAATTTCAATGACCGGCTCGCCGGCAACGGCAGCAACAACCGCCTCCACGGCGGCAAGGGCGCCGACGTCCTCACCGGCCGCGGCGGGGCGGACAAGCTCTATGGAGAAGGTGGCGCCGACATCTTCGTCTTCCAGTCCCATAAGGACAGCACCAGTTCCAGCCGCGACACGATTTTCGATTTTGTCGCTGCAGACGGAGATCGCATCGATCTTTCCGGGATCGACGCCAACACGACGACAACAAAGAACGACGCCTTCAGCTTCATCGAAACAAAAGCATTTTCCGGAAAAGCCGGCGAATTGCGCTATGAGAAGCAGGCCTCCGACACTTATATTTACGGCGATATCGATGGGGATGCGAAGGCCGATTTCGTCGTTCATCTCGACGATGCCGTCACGATCCAGAAGGGATACTTCACGCTGTAAAGGCGTAGTTCCGCATAAAAAAGCCGGCCACGAGAGCCGGCTTTCCTAATTTATACCCGCAAGCATCAACCGACAAAGGCGCGCTCGATAACGAACTCGGCGGGCTTGCTGTTTGCGCCTTCTTCAAGTCCGGCCGCTTCGAGTAGTTCCTTGGTTTCCTTGAGCATCTCGGTCGAACCGCAGATCATGCCGCGGTCGGTTGCCGGATCGAAGGCAGGCAGGTTCAGATCGGAGAAAAACTTGCCATCGCGGATCAGGTTGGTGATGCGGCCCTTGAACGGATAGTCCTCACGGGTCACGGTCGCATAATGGCGCAGCTTGTCGCCAACGATTTCCGACAGGAATTCGTGGTTGCGGATCTCTTCGATCAGATCGAAGCCGTATTTCAGTTCGGCCACGTCACGCGTCGTATGGGTGAGGATGACCTCCTCATACTTTTCATAGACATCGGGATCGCGGATCAGGCTCGCGAAGGGCGCGATGCCGGTGCCGGTCGAGAACATGTAGAGGCGCTTGCCGGGAGTGAGCGCATCGAGCACAAGCGTACCGGTCGGCTTCTTGCGCAGCAGAACCTGATCGCCGACCTTGATCTTCTGCAGATGCGAGGTCAGCGGGCCATCCGGCACCTTGATCGAGAAGAACTCGAGTTCTTCGTCCCAGGCCGGGCTTGCGATCGAATAGGCGCGATAAATCGGCCTGCCCTCGACCATCAGGCCGATCATGGCAAATTCGCCCGAACGGAAGCGGAATTCAGCAGGCCGCGTCATGCGGAAGCGGAACAGCCGGTCCGTATAATGCGTGACGCTCGTCACCGTTTCCGCAAACACACCTGCGGGAACGGGAGCCGCAAATTCTTCGAGCTTGGCCGGAGCATTCATCGTGGCATCATGTCCTGTAATGTTGACTTCAGAATTCAGGTTCTGCGCATATTCCAAACGCGGCGCGATTGGAAGCAATTCCGTTCTAATTATAGCCGGTTTTCAGGCATTCTCGTATGCTTCAGACTGTCGCGGGTCTCAGGAGACCCGGCGCCAGCTATAGGACTTGGCATCCGTGGAAGGACGCGCGGTCGGCTGGTAGTGATTGTCGATGCCCGGCAGGCGCCCTTCGGAGAGCCGCTTGAGCGCCGTGGCATTGGTCACCGCGAAGCTGTCGATACCACAGCGCAGCATATGCGGCACCTGATCGATCAGCACATCGCCCACAGCGCGGATTTCCTTGACGAAGCCGAGGCGCGATCGCAGGAGCGAGGCGTGGCTGAAGGCGCGACCGTCATTGAAAGCCGGGAAAGCAACGGCAACCAGAGAGATCTGCTCCAGAAACGGCTGCAGGCTCAGCACATCGTCAGCCGGATTGATCAGCACACCGAGGCCGGTTTCGCCGGACTGGGCCTTCTCCAGAAAGGCGTCCACGCCGAGGATCGCCTTTTCATTCGAGCCTGCCTTGGTCTCTTCCGTCTCGACCACCCATGGGTCATCCGTCACAAAGCCGGTTTCTTTCCAGATTTTCGTCATTTTACTGTCCTTACGCCTTAGGCGGCTGCCTGTGCGCCATTGCCGTAGAGCGCGTCCTTGAAGGGTTGCGGGCCGACGCGGCGATAAGCATCGAGGAACTTTTCACCGGCATCGAGGCGCAGGCCGAGATAGGTGTCGACGATCGTCTCGATCGCATCCGTCACCTTCTCCGGCTCGAAGCCACGGCCGATGATTTCACCGATCGAGGTGTTTTCGTCACCCGAGCCGCCCAGCGTGATCTGGTAGAGTTCCGCCCCCTTTTTTTCCACACCCAGCAGTCCGATATGACCGACATGATGATGGCCGCAGGCATTGATGCAGCCGGAAATCTTGATTTTCAGCTCGCCGATGTCAGCTTGACGAGCGGGATCGCCAAAGCGGGTGGAGATTTCCTGCGCAACGGGGATGGAGCGCGCATTGGCAAGCGCGCAATAGTCCAGACCGGGACAGGCAATGATATCCGTGATCAGGCCGGCATTGGCCGTTGCGAGGCCGATGGAAACGAGACCACGGTAGACAGCTTCGAGATCGGCGAGCGCCACATGCGGGAAGATCACGTTCTGCTCGTGGCTGATACGGATTTCGTCGAAGGCATATTCCTCGGCAAGATCGGCGATCGCATCCATCTGCACGTCGGTCGCATCGCCCGGAATGCCGCCGATCGGCTTCAGCGAGATCGTCACCATGCCATAATCGGGGTTCTTGTGCGGCTGCACGTTTTGCTGCACCCAGCGGGCGAAGTCGGGATCGGCCAGTTTCCAGCCGGCGAGGTTCGCCCAGCCTTCCGGACGCTCCGCCAGCTCCGGCGGGGCGAAATAGGTTGATATGGCCTGAATATCGGCTTCGGGCAGCTTCAGCTCGGTGTTCTTGAGCTGAAGGAACTCCTGCTCGACCTGACCGGCCAGCTCCTCGACACCCGTTTCATGAACGAGGATCTTGATACGGGCCTTGTACTTGTTGTCGCGGCGGCCATGCAGGTTGTAAACGCGCATGATGGCGGTCGTATAGGACAGGAGATCGGCTTCCGGCAGGAAGTCCTTGATCTTCTTGGCGATCATCGGGGTGCGCCCCTGCCCGCCACCGACATAGACGGCAAAGCCGATTTCGCCGGCTTCGTTCTTCTTCAGGTGCAGGCCAATATCGTGAACCTGGATCGCGGCGCGGTCGCGCTCCGCGCCGGTGACGGCGATCTTGAACTTGCGCGGCAGGAACGAGAACTCCGGGTGGACGGACGACCACTGGCGCAGAATTTCCGCATAGGGGCGCGGATCGGCGACCTCATCGGCCGCGGCGCCGGCGAAATGATCGGCGGTCACGTTGCGAATGCAGTTGCCGGATGTCTGGAGCGCGTGCATCTCGACGGAGGCGAGTTCGGCCAGGATATCCGGCGTATCCGAGAGGCTCGGCCAGTTATATTGAATGTTCTGGCGCGTGGTGAAGTGGCCATAGCCACGGTCATACTTGCGGGCGATATGGGCGAGCATGCGCATCTGACGGCTGTTCAGCGTGCCATAGGGGATGGCGACGCGCAGCATATAGGCGTGAAGCTGCAGGTAGACGCCATTCATCAGGCGCAGCGGCTTGAAGGCATCTTCGGCCAGTTCACCGGACAACCGACGGGTCACCTGATCGCGGAACTGCTCGACGCGGTCAGTGACAAAGGCGTGGTCGAATTCATCGTAACGATACATGTTTGTTCCTCAAGCCACCTGGATCGGGCCGCTCAGCCCCTTGTAGCCGGTTGCATAATCGATGGTCGGGCCTTCCGCGCGGATACGCTCGCGGAGACGCAAGGGCCGCAACACGCCATCGACTTCTTCGATGTCGATGACGTTGACGTCAACCACCTTATTGTCGGCGAGAGCCGTCTTGCCGGTCGCTTCCAGCGCCGAGACAGCTTCCGCATGACGGGCGACAAAGGCATCCTGCAACGATTCCACCCAGTTTCCGGCTGCATCGAGCCAGACGGAAATACCGTCCGAAAGGCGATTTGCGGTCAAGACCTTGTCTGCCATGTCAGTTCCCTGTTTCGCTTTCCTTTTGGCGCAGCATTGCTTCGCCCTTGATCGACTTGCCGCGAACCAGCGGCTCGGAGCGTTCGAAATTCGCACCGGCGACGGCATCGCCGATAATGACCATCACAGGCCCTGTCAGTTCTTCGCGATGTTCCAGATCCGGCAGATCGCGCAACGTGCCATGCAGCAGGCGGCGGTCGGCGCGGCTGGCGTTTTCGATCACGGCGACCGTGGTTTCCGCAGGCAGCCCCGCGTCCATCAGGCGCGCAGCGACCGAAGCGGCAACCGTACGTCCCATATAGACCGAAATCGTGGCGCCCGAAATCGCAAGCCTTGCCCAGTCAGGCAAGACATCGCCCGCCAGATCATGGCCGGTGGTGAAGATCAGCGAGGAGGATACGCCGCGCAGCGTCAGCGGCAGCTCGAAATCGGCGGCAGCGGCAAAGGCCGAGGTGATGCCGGGCACGATTTCATAGGAAATACCGGCGTCGCGAAGAGCCGCCATTTCTTCTCCCGCCCGGCCAAAGACCAAAGGATCGCCGGACTTCAGCCGCACCACCCGCTTTCCTTCGCGGCCGAGACGAACGAGCAGCTGATTGATTTCTTCCTGCGATTTCGAATGGCAGCCCTTGCGCTTGCCGACGGAGATTCGCTCCGCATCGCGGCGCCCCATATCGACGATCGCCTGCGGCACCAGCGCATCATAAACCAGCACATCCGCCTGCATCATCTCGCGCTGGGCGCGCAGCGTCAGCAGATCTT
>JAVBSF010000227.1:0-32681 GCA_031556925.1 Pararhizobium sp. | reverse complement strand
CGTCTTCCAGCGACAGGAAGAACCGCGAAGCCCCGGGGTCGCCCTGACGGCCCGAACGGCCGCGCAGCTGGTTGTCGATACGACGGCTTTCGTGGCGCTCGGTGGCGAGAACGTAGAGACCGCCAGCAGCCAACGCCTTTTCCTTCAGCGCCTTGACTTCTTCCTTGATCGCCGCTTCGCGGGCATCGCGTTCCGGACCCGGCTCGACTTCGCCAAGCTCCGCGTCGATACGCATGTCGAGGTTGCCGCCCAGCTGGATGTCGGTGCCGCGACCAGCCATGTTGGTGGCGATCGTGACAGCGCCCGGCACGCCGGCCTGCGAAACGATATAGGCTTCCTGCTCGTGATAACGGGCGTTCAAAACCTGGAACTTGGTGAAGCCGGTCTTCTTCAGGAGTTCGGCCAGAAGCTCGGACTTTTCGATCGACGTCGTGCCGACCAGAACCGGCTGGCCGCGCTCATGGGCGTCCTTGATCTCGGCGAGGATCGCCTTGTACTTCTCTTCGTGCGTCCGGTAGACCTCGTCGTCTTCATCGATACGCTTGATCGGCAGGTTGGTCGGAACTTCGACCACTTCGAGGCCGTAGATGTTGCCGAATTCTTCCGCTTCTGTCGAAGCCGTACCGGTCATGCCGCCGAGCTTCGAATACATGCGGAAGTAGTTCTGAAAGGTGATCGAGGCCAGCGTCTGGTTTTCCGGCTGGATCGTGACCTTTTCCTTGGCTTCCAGCGCCTGGTGCTGGCCTTCCGAGTAACGGCGGCCCGGCATCATGCGGCCGGTGAATTCGTCGATGATGACGATTTCGTCGCCGCGGACGATGTAGTCCTTGTCGCGCTGGAACAGCTTATGGGCCTTCAGCGCGTTGTTGACGTGGTGGACGATCGCGACGTTTTCGACGTCATAGAGCGATTCACCCTTGAGCAGACCGGCGTCGCGCAGCAGGTTTTCGAGCTTCTCGGTGCCTTCTTCGGAGAAGTTGGCCGAACGCTGCTTTTCGTCGATTTCATAGTCTTCGGCAGCCAGCAGCGGAATGAAGCTGTCGATCTTGTTGTAGAGATCCGAGCGGTCGTCGAGCGGGCCGGAGATGATCAGCGGCGTGCGCGCTTCGTCGACGAGGATCGAGTCCACTTCGTCGACGATGGCAAAGAAATGGCCGCGCTGAACCATCTGGTTGCGCTCATACTTCATGTTGTCGCGCAGATAGTCGAAGCCAAGCTCGTTGTTGGTCGCGTAGGTGATGTCGCAGGCATAGGCTTCGCGGCGCTGGTCGTCGGTCAGGCCGTGAACGATGACGCCGGTGGTGAGCCCCAGGAAGCTGTAGATGCGGTTCATGGTCGCCGAGTCGCGGGTCGCGAGGTAGTCGTTGACGGTCACGACATGCACGCCCTTACCGGCGAGCGCATTCAGATAGACCGGAAGCGTCGCAACGAGCGTCTTGCCTTCGCCGGTCTTCATTTCGGCGATGGCGCGCTCATGCAGGATCATGCCGCCGATCAGCTGAACGTCGAAGGGGCGCAGGCCGAGTGTGCGGCGCGCCGCCTCGCGGGCAACGGCGAAGGCCGGCACCAGAATGTCGTCCAGCGTCTTGCCGGCGGCGAGCTGGGCGCGGAATTCCACCGTCTTCGCCTTCAGCGCTTCATCGGACAGGGCCTTGATCTCGGGCTCCAGCGCATTGATGGCATCCACCCGTGCCTTGTAACCCTTGACGCGGCGATCGTTGGACGAGCCGAAAATTTTGCGGGCGAGACCGCCGAAGCTGACCATATGAATGGTCCTTTCCTGTTACGTGCCGGCAAGCCGACATTTATGGCCGCGTCCGAAAGGCGCGAAATGAGTGAAACGCCCGGAACTGTTCTGGACGCGAGGTTGCGTGACAGATAAGAGGGGGGTCGAATTATGTCAACGGGACTTGACGCGCGCAAAGGCTACAGAACCGCCACATTCTGGTGATGTGGAACCTGTATCTGACCCGCTCGTCGCGGTTTTGGAAGACCGGTCTCGAAAGGCCACTCTCGAAAGGTTTGAGGATGTCGAAATACAAATTGCTTGCTGCCGTCGCTCTCGTTGCCCTGATGGCCGGCAAGGCTCCGGTGCTCGCCCAGGATGCGGCCGACCCGGTGATCGCAAAGGTCGGTGACGCTGAAATCACCAAGTCCGAGGTCGATCTCGCCGTTTCCGGTCTTGATCCGCAGCTCGGCCAGCTGCCGGAAGACCAGAAGCGTGCCGCCGCCCTCTCGGGTCTGATCGACGTCAAGCTGCTCGCCAAGGATGCCGACAAGGAAGGCCTGCAGAACGACGAAGCCTTCAAGAAGCGCATCGCCTACCTGACCGAGCGCGAACTGCACAATGCCTTCTTCAAGAAGCATGTTGTCGATGCTGTCACGGCTGAAGAGGTCAAGGCCCGCTACGACGTGGAAATCGCCAAGATCACCCCGCCGGAAGAAGTGAAGGCCCGCCACATCCTCGTAAAGACCGAAGATGAAGCCAAGGCGATCATCAAGGATCTCGACGGCGGCAAGGATTTTGCCGAACTCGCCAAGGAAAAGTCGACCGACCCGAACAAGGCTGACGGCGGCGATCTCGGCTACTTCACCAAGGAGCGTATGGTTCCGGAATTCTCCGAAGCCGCCTTCAAGCTGGAGAAGGGCAAGTACACCGAAGCTCCCGTCAAGACCCAGTTCGGCTATCACGTCATTCTCGTCGAGGACAAGCGCACTCAGGCTCCGCCGACGCTCGAGCAGGTCGAGCAGCAGGTCAAGCAGCTGGTCATGCGCGACAAGTATGTCGCCCTTCTCGAAGCCGCCAAAAAGGAATCGGCTGTCGATATCACCGATCCGGCGCTGAAGAAGGCTTACGACGAAGCCAACAAGGCTGAACAGGCCAACTAAGACGAAGCTTCTCCCACGGGAGGAGAATGGGACAGAGAGGGTGCGGCATCTCCCTTCTCCCCGCTGGCGGGGAGAAGGTGGCCGACAGGCCGGATGAGGGGCAAAGCCACCATATCCGCAGCTGCGGCACCCATTGCCTCTCACCCTAGCCCTCTCCCCGCGAGCGGGGCGAGGGGACGACAGAGCAAGGATGCTCCGACCTCTGTCGCAAACACCATCCGGCACGTCCATTCGTCTTTGAACGGTCATGCCTTTCTGGTGTAAGACGTTTCCGAATTCGACTGATCCCGAGGGCGCTTCGCCTTTCGGGATTTCGTTTGTGGGCTCGCTCGCCGGGCCAAGGCGCTCAAGCAGGGTTTGATCATGTCCGGTTCCGTTTCTCCTCTCGCCCCGAAATCCTATCCCGCTATGCCGGCGGTGCGCGGCGTGCGCATGGCGACCGCAGAAGCGGGCATCAAGTACAGGAACCGCACCGACGTTCTGCTGATGGTGTTCGACGAGCCGGCCGCTGTTGCCGGCGTCTTCACCCGCTCGCGCTGCCCGTCCGCTCCCGTCGATCTCTGCCGCCAGCATCTTTCCGGCGGCGCAGCCCGCGCCGTCGTGGTCAATTCCGGCAATGCCAACGCCTTTACTGGCAAGAAGGGCAGGGCCGCCACGGAACTGACGGCGCAATCCGCCGCCGAAGCCGTCGGCTGCGAGCCCACCGAAGTCTTCCTCGCCTCCACCGGCGTCATCGGCGAACCGCTCGATGCGACGAAATTTGCCGGCGTGCTCGGTGCGATGAACGAGCGGGCTACCAACGATTTCTGGCTCGAAGCCGCCAAGGCGATCATGACCACGGATACCTATCCGAAGGTTGCCACCCGCACCGCCGAGATCGGCGGCGTCACCGTTACCATCAACGGCATCGCCAAGGGCGCCGGCATGATCGCGCCGGATATGGCGACCATGCTGTCCTTCGTCGTCACCGATGCCGCGATTGCTCCTGCCGCCCTGCAGGCGCTGCTGGGCGAAGGCGTCGGCCCGACGTTCAACTCGGTGACCGTCGATAGCGACACCTCGACCTCCGATACATTGATGCTGTTTGCCACCGGGGCCGCCGCCAAGGATGGCCAGGCGCCTGTCGCCGATGCCGCAAGCCCGGCTCTTGCCGGCTTCCGGGCCGCCCTCAACGATCTCCTGAAAGATCTCGCCTTGCAGGTTGTCCGCGATGGCGAAGGCGCCCGCAAAATGGTGTCCGTCACCGTCGAAGGGGCCGAAAGCGATGCCGCCGCCAAGCGTATCGGCCTGTCGATCGCCAATTCGCCGCTCGTCAAGACGGCCGTTGCCGGCGAAGACGCGAACTGGGGCCGTGTCGTCATGGCTGTCGGAAAGTCCGGCGAATTGGCGGATCGTGACCGTCTGGCCATCTGGTTCGGCGATGTCCGCGTCGCCGTGGACGGTGAGCGTGATCCGTCTTATTCGGAAGCGGCAGCAACGGCCGTCATGAAGGAGCAGGACATCACCATCCGCGTCGGGATCGGCCTCGGCTCCGGCACGGCGACCGTCTACACCTGCGATCTCACCAAGGAATATGTCGAGATCAACGGGGACTACCGGAGCTGATGGGCCGACCGATGCAAGACGTGACGACGAGCCCGGAAATGCCGCTGGTGCGGCGTCTGGAAGCGGTCGGCTTCCGCGCGTGGCCGGCAGAGGATGTCGCCTATGACGGCAGCTGGCTGATACGGCTGACGGCGGGGCATGGCTCACGGCGTCTGAACTCCGTGAACCCGCTCGATCCTTCCGACAGCCGGGATATCGTGGGGCGGCTCGAAAAGGCTGCCACCCGTTTTGCCGGCTATGGCCGGCAGCTGACGGTTCGCCAGACCCCGCTGACGCCGCCGGCGCTGATCGCGCATATGGACGAAAACGGCTGGCAGAGTTTTGCCGGCAGCATCGTCATGATCGCCGATATCCCGCCGAACGAAAGCACCGATGGTATCGAGCGCCTGCCGACCCGCGACATCGGCCGTTTTGTCGATGCGCGTGTGCAGATCTGCCCAAGCGAGCAATCCGTCAAGGCGGGCCTTGCCGAGATCATCGCCGCGATCAAACCGGAGATCGGGCTTTTTGTCTTCGAAGATGACGAAACCGGGCCGGATGCCGTTTCGCTCGCGGTGCATGACAACGATCTGGCGGGGCTGCTGCAGCTTGCCGTCGCTGCCGACAAGCGCAAACAGGGTATCGCGACGGCCATCGTGCAGGCGTCGCTGCGCTGGGCGCGGCTTCGCGGCGCGCGTCAGGCATGGCTTGCGGTGGAAACCGAAAATCACGCGGCCCGTGCCCTTTATGCCAAATGCGGCTTCCGGGAAGTTTACCGCTACGTCTATCGTCGTCCTGGAGAGTGACATGAGTTCCGCCGGTCAGAAAATCCTGCTCGTTGCAGCCTGCGCGCTCGTCGATAGCGATGGCCGCATCCTGCTTGCGCAGCGACCCGAGGGTAAATCGCTCGCAGGGCTGTGGGAGTTTCCGGGTGGCAAGGTGGAAGCCGGCGAAACGCCGGAGGAAACCCTGATCCGCGAACTGGATGAGGAACTCGGCATCAGGACCAAGGTCGCCTGCCTGGCGCCGCTGACCTTCGCCAGCCATTCTTACGAGACATTCCACCTGCTGATGCCGCTTTATGTCTGCCGTCGATACGAGGGCGTCGCCCACGGCCGGGAAGGGCAGGCGGTGAAATGGGTCCGCCCGCAGGCCCTGCGTGACTACCCGATGCCGCCGGCCGACGAGCCGCTGATCCCCTATCTCATGGATCTGCTTTAAAACTCGGTAAAAAATACGTTTCGTTAATCGAACGTTTATCACCCCACGGCAAAATCCAGCCTGAGAAAATGTCGGTGGTTATAGTGGGCGCGATGATTCCGCCGGCTCCATCGAATGAATGTCGGTACGGATATGGCACCGCGAGGCGTAGTGGCATCGCGGAACGCACGTACATCAAGAGGCTGGCAATGGCAGACGACGAATTCTGGAGAACCGTGCAGGACAAGGATCTGGTCACCAGCCAGCATCGCCGTACCGGTGTGCTCAATCTGTCGCTGTTGTTCGGCACCGCAGTCATCGCGCTGACGCTGATCCTGACACCCATGCTGTCCTCCAAGACGACGGGCAAGGTTCTGGCCAACGCTCCGATCGACTACGACAATATTTCCACCGGCTCCATTCCCGCAAACAGTGGCAGCAAGCGCTATACCGTGCGCCGCAGCGTCTTGCAGGAAATGCCCGGCGCCGTCTGCATTATCGATGCCAATGGCGGCAAGAGCGGCTGCTGAGGCCGCAGGATGCCGACCGGTTTCGCGCGGCCGGCGCGCTTGAGATAGGAAGCGCGGGCGTTGAGGCCCGCGCATGTACAAAGAGGCCCCAGAACCCATGCAGACGTTTATCCGTTTCCTGCAGGACGAGACCGGTGCGACGGCCATCGAATACGGCCTGATCGCCGCCATCATCGCGGTCGCGCTGATCTCCGGACTGGGCGCCTTCGGCGACGGGCTGGTCAAGATATTCGAGCAGCTGCGGACCTCCATGGCCAATGCGGGCAAGGAGTAGCCTCCGGCCTACGGCTCGTCCTTCAGCTTGCCCTCGCGCACGCCCAGCGCATCCGCCAGCCTTGTGCGGGCGGATCCCGGCGCCAGCGGCTTCTGCTGGCTTTCATGCGCCGCCCAGCCTGAAATATAGATGATCGAGAATGTCGCGCGGATGCGGCCGTCCGGGTCGGAGAAGCGTTGGGCATAGAGCTCGGCCGCGCGCAGGAAAAAGGCTTTCGACAGGGGCTTGCGGCTGCGGGCGGCCAGCGGGTTCGTCATGCCCATGGCCCTGATGTCCCTGAGCAGCGCAAAGAGCGAGCTGTAGCGGACCGTATAGGTCTCGATATCCGCCACGGGAAGGGTGAAGCCGGCGCGCTGCAAAAGGCCACCCATGTCACGCACATCGGCAAACGGAATGACACGGGGGCTGGCGCCGCCGATCATCTCGCTTTCCGTTTCCAGAAGCACCTCGCGCAATTCCTGCAACGTGCCGCTGCCGGGGATCGCCGCCAGGAACAGGCCATCCGGTTTCAGCGCGCGGCGGATCTGAATGAAGACGCCGGGTGTGTCGTTCGTCAGATGCAGCGAAAGCGGCGAGACGACGAGATTGACCGATTGTGGCGCAAGCGGCAGGGTTTCGAGCGGCGAGACGGTGATCTCCCCGGCGGGGCCGGCAAAGGCGGCATCGGTTTCCACGCGTATCAGCCTGTCGACCTTGCCGGTCGCCAGGATTTCACGGGCGGCGGCACCCGTGTAGCCGTGAAGCTCGACGGCGTCGTCGAAATGGCGCTCGACGACGTCAAGGCGTTCGGCCAGTTCCCGCGCGGCGATATCCAGCAGAAAACCGGCCTTGTCATCGCCATTCTGAAGGGCGCGCTTGCGCCGAAGGGCAATGAGATCCTGATCGAAGACGATATCCAAGGCCGTGAACTCCATATTGAGGGTCGCAAAAAGACCCGCCTGATCGTAAAGTCAACCGCATGGGCGGGGATGAAGGGGAAAAACCGGGTTTACAGGACAGCCGGGCCACCGGCTGGGCCAGAGGCGTGCGGCGTCTCGGCCGGCGCGCGCTCGATTTCGTCTACCCGCCGGTCTGCACCGGCTGCGGCGTGATCGTTGCCCGTCACGGCGGGGTTTGCGCTCCCTGCTGGTCGGGACTGCGGCTGATCGAGCGGCCCTATTGCGAAGTCCTCGGCCTGCCGTTTTCCCATGATCTCGGCCGCGGCATCCTGTCGGCCGATGCGATCGCCGATCCTCCGGTTTTCGACCGGCTTCGTTCGGTCGCCCTTTACGACGGGATCGCCCGCTCGCTTGTTCATGACCTCAAGTACCGCGACCGGACCGACCTTTCCCGGATGATGGCGGAGTGGATGATACGCGCCAGCGACGGGGCCGTGGACGATTGCGAGGCGATTTTGCCGGTGCCGCTGCATGCCTTCCGGCTCATGGGTCGCCGCTACAACCAGTCCGCCGAGCTGGCCCGCGTCATCGCCCACATCTCCGGCAAGCCCTATCTGCCGGTGGCGCTTGTACGCACCCGCCGCACCCGCCGGCAGGTCGGGCTCGGTGCATCGGCTCGCCGCGACAATGTGCAGGGCGCGTTTTCCGTGCCGGAGATGGCACGGGAGCAGATTTTCGGGCGACGCCTCGTCCTCGTCGATGACGTCTACACGACCGGGGCGACGGTGAGTGCGGCGACGCGGGCGCTGAAGCGGGCGGGGGCCGCCGAAGTCACGGTTTTGACCTTTGCAAGAGCGGTGAGCGGTCTTATATGACTGAAGGAAAGGCCCATCTGAGGAACATTCGCGTCGGGCCGGCGACAGGATAGGTTTTTGAGCCATGGCATCGGTTGTCATCTACACGCGTCAGTTCTGCGGTTATTGCTCGGCGGCCAAGAAGCTGCTCGAGACCAAGGGCGTGAAGTACGAGGAGCATGACGCGACCTATGCGCCGGAAATCCGCCAGCAGATGATCGAGCGCTCCAATGGCGGCACGACCTTCCCGCAGATCTTCATCAACAACACCCATGTCGGCGGCTGCGACGACCTGCATGCGCTGGAGCGCGCCGGCAAGCTCGACGCGATGCTGGCCGCATAAGGACATCGGACCATGGTCTTCAAGGCTGCCGCCATCCAGATGTGTTCGGGCGTCGATCCCGCCGCCAATGCCGATGCGATGGACCGGCTGGTGCGCGAGGCGGCCGGCCATGGCGCGATCTATGTCCAGACGCCGGAAATGACCGGCGCCATGCAGCGCGACCGGGTTGCCCTGCGCGCCATGCTGCGAAGCGAGCATGACGACGTGATCGTGCGCCGCGCCTCGGAGCTTGCGGCGACGCTGCGCATCCACCTCCATGTCGGCTCCACGGCGATCGGCCTCGGTGACGGCAAGATCGCCAATCGCGGGTTTCTGTTCGGGCCGGACGGTTCGAAAATCTGCCATTACGACAAGATCCACATGTTCGACGTCGATCTCGACAATGGCGAGAGTTTTCGCGAGAGCGCGGCCTATTCGCCGGGCGACACGGCCAAGATGGCCGGGCTGCCCTTTGGCAAGCTCGGCTTTGCCATCTGCTACGATGTGCGCTTCCCCGATCTCTTCCGCCGGCAGGCGATGGCGGGAGCCGAGATCATGTCGGTGCCGGCGGCCTTTACGCGCCAGACCGGCGAGGCCCATTGGGAAATCCTGCTCAGGGCCCGCGCCATCGAGAACGGCATGTTCGTGATCGCCGCTGCGCAGGGCGGGGTGCATGAGGATGGCCGCGCGACCCATGGGCATTCGATGATCATCGATCCCTGGGGCAAGATCCTCGGCGAAGCCGGTGGCGAGGGCGAGGCGATCGTGCTGGCGGAGATCGATCCGGCCCAGGTTGCCTCCACCCGCGCCAAGATCCCGAACCTCAAGAACGGCCGGGCCTTCACGCTTGCGGATGTCTCGCCGGCGTCGGGAGATTTCGCGGCGTGATCAAATATCCTCTCGTCTGCGACAACGGCCATGCCTTCGAGGGTTGGTTCTCCTCCTCCGCCGATTTCGACGGCCAGCAGGCGCGGGGGCTGGTGACCTGTCCCAGCTGCAACTCGGCCGCCGTCTCCAAGCAGCTGATGGCGCCTTCGGTGGCAACGGCGCGCAAGAAGGCGGAGACCCGCAGCCTCATGGTCAACGAGGTTCACCGGGAGGTGGCCTCCAAGATTCGTGAGATGGTGAAGACCATCCGCGAGAATTCCGAGGATGTCGGCGAGAAGTTTCCCGAGGAAGCGCGCAAGATCCATTATGGCGAGGCCGAGCAGCGCGGGCTGATCGGCCAGGCGACCGTGAGCGAGGTCGAGGCGCTGCTGGAAGAGGGCATCGAGGTCGCGCCGCTGCCGGTGCTGCCGGACGATATCAACTAGGACCGATCGTCCTTCAGTCCATGCCGGCCTGCAAATGGCGCTTTCCCGTGCTTCCGGTGCTCACGTACCGAAGTACGCTCCGCTCCGGGTCACGAGAAATCACCATTTTCGGCTCGCCCTGAACTGAATGCCGATCGGTCCTGGAATTTCAAAAAACGGGCCTCCTCAGAGGCCTATGCTCAGAGAAGCATACGCTCGCTTTTCCCGCCGGGGAGGAACACCGTTTTACTGCCCTTTTTGGTTTGATGGCCCGAAAGGGCCGCCCCGCCGGGATTCACGGGATGGATCGTGACGCCGCACCTTCAGGGATTGTCCTATCTGGTAGGCTCTGCCGAGATCCGACTGCAGATAGACAACGCAGGAAGCGTGCTCCGGCGTGACGGATTTAAAAGTGATACGTGCAAGCGCCAACCATTCGGGCGGCATCACATTGGCACGCATGAGGCGATAAACCGCGCCTCTGTAGTATGCTTCCGAAACGGGGAACGGTTGACTGGAGGGCTCTGTTCGGGGACCGACCAGATTGAATTCGAGGTGCGAATAATCTTCATCCAAAAGATGCGCTTGGTAATACCCCAAGGCCCAGTATCCATTCAGATCATTGTACCGGCTGATAAAGGTTTCCAGCAGGTCGTGACATATAGCGTTGAACTGTCTTCTCCGCGCCATTTGCTTCTCGTTGCTGATCTCACGCCGGGCGTTTCGCCACGATCATGTAATTGACGTCCATGTCCCGTGACAGGTTCCACTGATTGGACAGCGGATTGAAGAAGACGCCGGTGCGGTCTGTAACGGTCATGCCGTTGGCGGTGACCGGCTTTTCCAGCTCTTCCGGGCGTACCAGCTTTTCATACTGATGGGTGCCGCGCGGCAGCCAGCGCAGGACGTTTTCGGCGGCGAAGATGGCAAGGGCCGCGGCTTTCACCGTGCGGTTGATGGTGGCGACGAACATCAGGCCGCCGGGGCGCACCATCGAGGCGCAGGTGGTCATGAAGAATTCGACATCGGCGACATGCTCGACAACTTCCATGTTCAGGACGACATCGAAGGTTTCGCCTGCCTCGGCAAGCGATTCCGCCGTCACGGCGCGGTAATCGACGTGCACGCCGCTGCCGGCGGCATGGGTCTCGGCGATGCGGATGTTCTTTTCCGAGGCGTCGGCGCCGACGACATCGGCGCCCATGCGGGCCATGGGCTCCGAAAGCAGGCCGCCGCCGCAGCCGATATCAAGGAAACGCAGGCCTTCGAGCGGTTTCACCGCCCTGGGATCGCGGCCGAAATTCTCCGAGACGCGATCACGGATATAGGCGAGGCGCACGGGATTGAACTTGTGCAGCGGCTTGAATTTGCCGCGCGGATCCCACCACTCGGCGGCCATGGCGGAGAAACGGTCGACTTCCGCCTGATCGATGGTGCTGCGTTCGCTCATGGGTCTGCTCCGTGGACTGTTCAGAGCATTTCCGCTTTTCTCCGAATCACGAAAATGCTCGAACTCTTTGTTTTACGCATTTCCGGACGCAAACCGCTCGCACTTTTGCTGGAAATGCTCTGGTTCGTGAAGTCGGACGATCGGCGGGCAAAGTCAAGGGTCAGGCGGTGTCTGCGGCGTTTGCTCGCGGCAGCGGTCAAGCTTCGGCAAGGGCAGCGGAAGTCCGCTTTGCAGATCGGCGCGAAAAGCGTCCATGGCGGCTTCGAGATCGGCGACGTGTTCCGGCGGGAAGCGGGCCAAGCAAATCGGCAGACCGGCACAGGCCTTTCCCGACAGGCCGATGGCCTGCTGCGCCTTGACCCGGCCGGCAAAACAGGGCGCGATCCGCATGGGGCCGGTGCAGGCGCCGTCGCGACGGCATTTTCGCCGGCGGCACTCCCGATGCTTAAAACTCGTCAATGCGCGCCAATGCCGCTCATGATCGGCGGCAAGCCGCTTTTCGTATTCCGTCAAATCCCCGCCAACCATTGGACACGCCCCTTTCTCCGGGTTCTCCGGGCAGCCGCCCGCCTTCACGCGGCGGATTTTCCGCCCGTGGCCTGAAGCTTTCATCATCCCTTCCGCTCAAGAGCGACGGCGGGATCGGCCGGGGCACATCGGGCGCCTCGTAAAATAATAGTAGGTGACACGCGATGTGCCCCGTCTCGGCGGTTTTTACCTGCAACTCCGGCTTCTCTGCAAAGACGGCACCCCTTGCGGTGGGACCTGAAGTCAGGAGGCATTTGCGCCACCAGCCGTCTTCTTGTGCGCCTCACAGGCACGCCCCGCTCTCTTTCAAGCGAGAGGGAAACCATTTTCTGCAGGCCCCCCTGGCCGCGCCTGCGTTTCAAACACAGACCAAGGGCACCGGCCCCGCCTCGCCGGCAACGCTTTCCGGTGTATCCGATAGCGGGACAAGGCGAGTATGACACAGGCTGAGGGGGCGGGGATTTGCGGGGAAACGCTGCGACGACATGCTCGCCATCGCGGTTTGCATTTTGTCACTTCACCGAAAGCCGCGTCGCGCTTCCTGGAAATGCTCTATTCGACGCCCAGCGCTTCCGCCGTAATCCAGAACACCGAATCCTCCTCCTCCGTAGTTTCCAGCCAGAGGAATTCCAGATGGGGGAATTCGGCTTCGAGGATCTCGCGGCCGCGACCGATTTCGCAGAGCATGCCGCCGCCGGGATTGAGGTGCTTGCCGGCTTCGGCAAGGATGACGCGGACGAGATCGAGGCCATCGACGCCGCCATCATGCGCCATCGCCGGTTCAGCCCTGAACTCCGGCGGGTAATCGTCCATCGCCACATGATCGACATAGGGCGGATTGGTGATGATCAGGTCGTAGGTCTTGCCTTCGAGCGGGGTGAAGAGATCGCCGTGATAGAGGGTGACCTGCTGATCGACGTCGTGTTCGTCGACGTTGATTTTCGCGACGTCCAGCGCGTCTTGCGAGAGATCGACGGCATCGACTTCGGCATAGGGGAAGAACTTGGCGGCGAGAACGGCGAGGCAGCCGGACCCGGTGCAGATATCGACGGCGCTTTCGACCAGCGACGGGTCGGGCAGGAAGGACGAGCCTTCGAAATTGCCATATTCGGCAAACAGGATCTCGCCGATATGGGAGCGCGGCACGATGACGCGCTCATCCACATGGAAACGCACGCCCTGGATATAGGCGCGGCCGGTGAGATAGGACGAGGGCTTGCGGGTGGCGATGCGGGCCTCGATACGCTCGGCCAGCAGCTTGCGCTCTTCCGGCAGCAGGCGGGCATCGAGGAAGGGATCGAGCGTGTCGATCGGCAGTTCGAGGCTGTCGAGCAGCAGATAGGCCGCGTCATCCGTCGCGGTGGTGGTGCCGTGGCCGTAGCTCAGGTCGGCCGCGTTGAAGCGGGAGATCGCATAGCGCCAGTAATCGCGCAGGGTGACGAGTTCGCTGGTGATGTCGGTCAAGGTCGTCTCGCTTCGGGTTGGGGCGGCTGTCGGGCTCGCTGTAGAATGACCGGCGTGGCGGGTCAATGTCGGGCAGGAACCGGATGACGGAAAATAGCGTGGAGCGGGGTTTTCCGGCAAGGGGCACGGTTCACTCCCTCTTCCCGCGTGCGGGGGGAGGGAGGATTGGGGTGAGGGCGAGGTCGCGGCGAATTCGAATGCTGAGGTTTGCCCCTCATCCGCCCTTCGGGCACCTTCTCCCCGCAGGCGCGGAGAAGGAAGAGGCGGCCGGTGTCTTTCCGCTTGTTCAAACGCAAGTCGGCGGGGCATAAGGTCGGGCGGAACGGGCCTTCAGGAACAAGCCGGATGAGAGACAGCGGAAAAAACCGGACGCCGGCAGGCGGGCGCAGACAGGAGACGGGCGGCAAGCGGGTGACGCTGGCGCGGGCGCTGTCCAAGCTCGGCTATTGCTCGCGTACGCAGGGCGAAGAGCTGGTCCGGGCCGGGCGTGTGACTGTTGGCGGGCGGGTGATCCGCGATACGGAAAGCTGGGTCGATCTCGCGACCGCCGTGATCAGCGTCGACGGCAAGCGGGTGGTTGCGGAAAAGCCGGTCTATCTGATGCTGAACAAGCCGCGCGGGCTGGTGACGACACGGCACGATCCCGAAGGGCGGGCGACGGTGTTCGATTGCCTTGACGATGCCGGCTACCCGCATCTCTCCCCGGTCGGGCGGCTCGACAAGGCGAGCGAGGGGCTGCTGCTCTTCACCAACGACACGGAATTCGCCCAGGCGCTGCTCGATCCTGAAACCCATGTTTCCAAGACCTATCATGTGCAGATGGACAGGATCGCCGACGACGCGGTGCTGGCGGCGATGGTGCAGGGCGTGCGTCATGATGGCGAATTGCTGAGGGCGACGAAGGCGGCGAAGCTACGACACGGCGAGCGGAACTCCTGGGTGGAGGTCGTGCTGGACGAGGGCAGGAACCGGCAGATCCGGCGGATACTGGAGGCGCTCGATATCGAATGCCTGCGGCTGGTGCGGGTCGCCATCGGCAATCTCGCGCTCGGCGATCTGGAGAAGGGGGCGGTGAGGGCGCTGACGGAGGCGCAGGTCGCCGACCTGCGGCGGCAGATCGCTGAGGCGGGCAAACCCTAATCCCGATCCGGGGCGCCAAGCGGGAAGAAGCCGCGATAGGGGCGGGCTTCGTCGACCGCGCGGGCAAAGGACGGGCGTTCCAGCAGGCGGGCGCGATAGGCGCGCACATGCCTGAAACGGGCATCGATCCCGTGCACCCAATCGGCATAGAAAAGCGAAGGGGAGGCAGCGCAGTCGGCGAGGCTGTAATCCTCACCTGCCGCCCATGTCCGTGTCGCCATCACGCCGTCAAGCCAGCCATAGGCATCGTCCAGCATGCGGCGGGCCTCATCGACGCCGTAAGGATCCCTGTCGGTCTCGGGACGGATGGCGTTGAAGACGACCTTCTGCATCGGCGTCATGATGTAGTTGTCGAAGAAGCGGTCCATCATGCGGGTTTCGAGCGCATCGGCGGCGCTTTCCGGCAGCAGGCGGACGGGGCCGGGATAGGCAAGCTGCAGATACTCGATGATGATGGTCGATTCCATGATGGTTCTGTCGCCATCCTTCAGGACCGGCATGCGCCTGATCGGCCAGGCCGCACACCACTCGGCGGCATTGTCGGGCGTGTCGGGGCCGAGTTCGCGCCATTCGAAGGGGATGTCGTTCTCGTAGAAGGCGATCAACGCCTTCTGGCAATAGGATGAGAAGGGGTGGGCGAAAAGCTGCAGGGTCATCATCTCCTCCGAAACTGATTTCAATTTGCAACTGGTTGTTTTGTAGCCTGTCCGATCCTAAAATGCAATCGGATAAGGAGGTGCGCCATGGATACGGGCCATCGGTCGGGATGTCCGATCAACCTGACGCTGGAAATGCTCGGCGATCGCTGGAGCCTGATTGTGATCCGGGATGTGATGTTCGGCAACAGGCGGCATTTTCGCGAATTGCTGAGCCGGTCGGAAGAGGGCATCGCGTCGAACGTCCTGGCCGACCGGCTGAAGCGGCTGGTGAAAAACGGGCTTCTCTCCCGCGTCGATGACCCAAGCCACAAGCAGAAGGCGATCTACAGCCTGACGGAAGCCTCCATCGAGCTGCTGCCGTTGCTCGCCCATATGGGGGCATGGGGGCGACGTCATACGCGGCCGTCCGAAGCGCTTTCGATCCGGGCCGAGCTTCTGGAAAAGGGCGGGCCGGAGATGTGGAACGCCTTCATGGACGAGCTGCGTTTCATTCACCTCAAGACGCAACGGCCGGCGCGCTCCGTGCTGGCGGAATTGCAGGCGGCCTATCTGGCTGTCGTTGCGAAGCATTCGGGCAAGGGGGCGGGGAGCGGCAAGGCCTGATGGCCGGTGCGCCGTGGCGCGGGACTGAAAGCCTCCCGTGGCAATCGCGAGGGCTTCATGCAGGCGCTCGGCGCGATGAAGGCCTGGCTGGAGCATGGCATCAACCGGCGTGGGGCATGCTCAGGTCGGGCATGTTTGCAGGGTGTCGATGCGTTTTATCCCGTTTCTGCTTCACAAAATGCAGGCGAGGGCTGGAGAAATGCGGCCCGGCGCTTAGTTTCGTCGGGACAACGGGAGTGAGGAGCAAGCGATATGGCCAAGAATACGATCTGCCTCTGGTACGAGCGCGATGCGGAAGATGCCGCGCGGTTTTATGCCGAGACCTTTCCCGACAGCGCTGTCGGCGCCGTCATGCGGGCGCCAGGAGACTATCCGGATGGCAAGCAGGGTGATGTGCTGGTGGTGGAATTCACCGTGGCGGGCGTCGCCTGCATCGGGCTGAATGGCGGGCCGATGTTCAAGCACAACGAGGCCTTCTCTTTCCAGATCGCGACGGAGGATCAGGAAGAGACCGACCGCTACTGGAACGCCATCGTCGGCAATGGCGGGCAGGAAAGCGAATGCGGCTGGTGCAAGGACAAATGGGGGATTTCCTGGCAGATCACCCCGCGCGTTCTGACCGAGGCGATGGCGGCAGGCGGCGGCGAGGCCAAGCGGGCTTTCGAAGCGATGATGACCATGAAGAAGATCGACGTCGCGGCCATCGAGGCGGCGCGGCGCGGCTGACTTGCCGCGATAGGCAGGGCCTTTGGGAATTGGCGGGACGGCGTGCGGGCACGGCGCATCGCCGGGGCGCGGGTTTCCGGGATCGGCTTTTATCAGGATTCATGAATGTGTCATGCCCGCTTCACGGCTATGTCACGCGAATAACCTATCCGCCTTGGCATGTTTGATGGCCAGGGATGTCGCTGATGCGCCGCATGCTCGCAATCGCCACCGTGTCGCTTTTCGCCGTATGCGGGATCGCCACCCATGCTCTTACCGTGCAGGCGGCCGATACCAGCCGCGTCCGCCTGATCCTCGACCGGTTCAAGAATGCCAATCACTGGCGCCAGCATGTGATGGTGGTGGCCCACCGCACCGGCTGGAAGGAAAACGGCGTCACCATCCTGCCGGAAAACTCGCGCGCGGCCATTCGCCACTCGATCGAACTCGGTGCCGAGATGGTGGAGCTGGATGTGCGCAAATCGGCCGACGGCAAGCTCGTCGTCATGCATGACAGCTGGCTCGACCGCACCACGACCTGCAAAGGCGAGGTGGACACCTACACGCTGGCCGAACTGCGCACATGCCATCTGGTGACCGAGGGCTCAGGCGCCGTCAGCGAGGAGGTCGTGCCGACGCTTGCGGAAATGCTGGCGGTCGCCAAGGATCAGATCCTCGTCAATATCGACAACAAGCTCGGGCCGGAGATCTTGCCGGGCGTGGCGGCGGAGGCGCGGGCTGTCGGCACCGCCCATCAGATCGTGATGAAGGAAAACCTCTGGAGCGCGGCGCGGATCGATGCGGCGCGGGCCGTCATGAACATGGTCGGCGACGATGTGATCTTCATGCCGATCATCGCCGATGACGCTGTTGACGATGCCGCCTTCATGGGCCGTGCCACATCGGCCTTTTCGGCGCCGGCGGCGGAACTGATCAACTGGCGCAAGGAAGACGGGCCATTGACGGAGAAGGGCGGGCCACTGTTCAGCGCCAAGGCGCATGCGGCGGCGATCAACGGCAACTGGCATATGTGGGCCAACACCTATCCGATCGTCAACCGCCCGCCCGGCATGCTGGCCGGCGGCCGTGGCGACGAGCTTGCCGTGCGCGACAACAGGCCGGAGGAAAGCTACGGCTTCTGGATCGACCGGGGCGTGACCATTCTCCAGACCGACGAGCCGAAGGCGGCGATCAAGTGGCTGGAAGCGAACGGGTATCGCATACCGTATGATCTGACGAATTGATTGTGTTAGCGCATTCAGCTTTCAATTCTGCCAAGAGTTGATCGGCAGAAAGTTCACGGCCGCTGCCGCTCGCCATACCTTTGTCATAGGCATGTTTAAGCATCGCCATTCCCCGTTCATGGCAAAGAAAAGCGTCTTGCTGTTCGGGCTGGTTTACCTTCAACTTTCATCCTTTTCCGCATCTATTATTTTGTAGGAAGCATCACCGCCGCGTCGCGGCGGCCGGGTAAGTTCTTTGTAAAGGTGTTCAGCGAACATAGCGCTCGCTCCGAAGACGATCCACAGGGGTACCGCAATGGCTGCTCCCAACGCAGCAATGCCAGCAGATGCAGGGCCAAACAACGCAAAAGTTGTTCCTGCTGCGGCGATACTACTTGGGTGGCAATCGCTGGTCACGTCGGTGTTCAAAGAATCTCTTAGGAAAGTATGGTCATCACTTTTACGGATCGGCAAATTATTCATAGCGGTTGAAATCAAATCCCCAAAATCTCTCCTTAAAGCCTCATCTTTTCTCCCGTTGCACGCCCGTCACAATTTCGCTAAGAGACCGCCATCGCAGGCGCGGGCGCTCGCGCGGCATTTCTACCGGTAGAGGCATATGGCACGCATCGTCATGAAATTCGGCGGTACTTCCGTCGCGGATATGGATCGTATTCGAAACGTCGCCCGCCATGTGAAACGTGAAGTCGATGCAGGCCATGATGTCGCCGTCGTCGTTTCCGCCATGTCCGGCAAGACCAACGAACTGGTCGGTTGGACCCGCGATGCCTCCCCCATGCACGATGCCCGCGAATATGATGCCGTCGTCGCGTCCGGCGAGCAGGTGACCTCCGGGCTGCTGGCCATCGCGCTGCAGCATATCGGCATCAACGCCCGCTCCTGGCAGGGCTGGCAGATCCCGATCCGCACCGACAACGCCCATGGCGCGGCGCGTATCCTCGAAATCGACGGCTCCGAGCTGATCCGCCGCTTCGGCGAAGGCCAGGTGGCCGTGATCGCCGGCTTCCAGGGCATCGGGCCGGACAACCGGATCGCGACGCTTGGCCGGGGTGGGTCCGATACGTCCGCGGTGGCAATCGCGGCGGCGGTGAAGGCCGATCGCTGCGATATCTATACCGACGTCGATGGCGTCTACACGACCGATCCGCGCATCGAGCCCAAGGCGCGCCGTCTGAAAAAGGTCGCCTTTGAGGAAATGCTGGAAATGGCGTCCCTCGGGGCCAAGGTTCTGCAGGTCCGCTCGGTCGAGCTTGCCATGGTTCACAAGGTTCGTACCTTCGTGCGCTCCAGTTTCGAAGACCCCGATGCACCGGGCATGGGCGATTTCCTGAATCCCCCCGGTACGCTGATTTGTGATGAGGATGAGATCGTGGAACAGGAAGTCGTAACCGGCATTGCCTATGCCAAGGATGAAGCGCAGATTTCGCTGCGGCGTCTCGCCGACCGGCCGGGCGTCTCGGCCGCGATCTTCGGGCCGCTCGCCGAAGCGCACATCAATGTCGACATGATCGTCCAGAACATTTCAGAAGACGGCTCCAAGACCGACATGACCTTCACCGTGCCTTCGACCGACGTCGACAAGGCGATGAAGGTGCTCTCCGACGCCAAGGACAAGATCGGCTACGATGTCATCCAGACCGAATCGGGCCTCGTCAAAGTCTCGGTTATCGGCATCGGCATGCGCAGCCATGCCGGCGTGGCGGCGTCCGCTTTCCGGGCACTTGCCGAAAAAGGCATCAACATCAAGGCGATCACCACCTCGGAAATCAAGATTTCCATCCTGATCGACGGTGCTTATGCCGAATTGGCCGTTCGTACTTTGCATTCTGTCTACGGTCTCGATAAGAGTTGATCGAACCAGATGCGAAAGGCGGCGGCGCTTCGTGATGCCGCTGTCCGTGACTGGCATTCGATGACTGTTATACGGGAGACGTTACGCGATGAGAGACCTCTCTGCGGGTCCACGCGTTCTTCTCAAGCGGCTGCGCGAACTGATGGCGGAGCCGCTCGAGCCGCAGGAGCGCCTTGACCAGATCGTTCGCCAGATTGCGCAGAACATGGTCGCGGAAGTGTGCTCCGTTTACGTGCTGCGCTCTGACGGCGTTCTCGAGCTTTATGCGACCGAAGGTCTGAACAAGGACGCCGTGCACCTGTCGCAACTGCAGATGGGGCAGGGTCTCGTCGGCACCATCGCCGCTTCCGCGCGGCCGCTCAATCTCTCCGATGCGCAATCGCATCCCGCCTTCACCTATCTGCCGGAGACCGGCGAGGAGATCTATCACTCCTTCCTCGGCGTGCCGATCCTGCGCACCGGCCGCTCGCTCGGCGTTCTCGTCGTGCAGAACAAGGCAAGCCGCACCTATCGCGACGACGAGGTCGAGGCGATGGAAACCACGGCGATGGTGCTCGCCGAAATGGTGGCGACCGGGGAACTCAAGAAGATCACCCGGCCGGGGCTGGAACTCGATCTTTCGCGGCCGGTGACCATCGACGGCTCCAGCTTCAGCGAAGGCGTGGGGCTGGGTTACGTGGTTCTGCACGAGCCGCGCATCGTCGTGACCAATCTCCTGAACGACGACACGGATCACGAGCTCGGGCGGCTGGCCGAAGCGCTGGGGTCGTTGCGTATTTCCATCGACGACATGCTGTCGCGGCGCGATGTTTCCATGGAAGGCGAGCACCGGGCGGTGCTGGAAGCTTACCGCATGTTTGCCCATGACCGGGGCTGGGCAAGGAAGCTCGAAGAAGCGATCCGCAACGGTTTGACGGCGGAAGCAGCTGTGGAGCGGGTGCAGAGCGAGACCAAGGCGCGGATGCTCCGGATGACGGACCCGTACTTGCGCGAGCGCATGCATGATTTCGACGATCTGGCGAACCGGCTGCTGCGGCAATTGACGGGCTATGGCGCCAAGCTTTCGGCGACGGATTTTCCCTCCGATGCCATTGTCGTGGCGCGCGCCATGGGCGCGGCGGAACTGCTGGACTATCCGCGTGAAAACATTCGCGGCCTCGTGCTGGAAGAGGGTGCCGTCACCAGCCATGTGGTCATCGTGGCGCGGGCCATGGGGATCGCCGTTGTCGGGCAGGCGGCCGGTGCCGTGGCGCTGGCGGAAAACCGCGATGCGATCATCATCGATGGCGATGACGGCAAGGTGCATCTGCGGCCGATGTCGGACCTGCAGCGGGCTTATGAGGAAAAGGTTCGGCTGCGGGCGCGCCGGCAGGAGCAGTTCCGGGCGCTGCGCGATGTCGAGCCGCTGACGAAGGACGGCAAGCGCATCAAGCTGCAGATGAATGCCGGCCTGCTGGTCGATCTGCCGCAGCTTTCGGAATCCGGTGCCGAGGGCATCGGTCTCTTCCGCACCGAGCTGCAGTTCATGATCGCCTCGACCATGCCGAAGATGGAAGATCAGGAACTCTTCTATCGCAATGTGATGAAGCAGGCGGGCGGCAAGCCCGTGACCTTCCGCACGCTCGATATCGGCGGCGACAAGGTGGTGCCCTATTTCCGCGCGGCGGAAGAGGAAAATCCGGCGCTCGGCTGGCGGGCGATCCGGCTTTCGCTCGACCGTCCGGGGCTTTTGAGGACACAGCTTCGGGCGATGCTGCGGGCATCGGCGGGCGCCGAGCTGCGGCTGATGCTGCCGATGGTGACCGAGGTTTCGGAACTGCGGGCGGTGCGCGAGCTGTTGCAGAAGGAAATCCAGCGGCAGTCGAAGACCGGCGAGCAACTGCCGCGCAAGCTGAAATTCGGCGCGATGCTGGAAGTGCCGGCGCTGCTCTGGCAGCTGGACGAGCTGATGGGCGAAGTCGATTTCGTCTCCGTGGGTTCCAACGACCTGTTCCAGTTCACCATGGCCGTCGATCGCGGCAATGCGCGGGTTTCGGATCGCTTCGATGTGCTTGGACGGCCGTTCCTGCGGGTGTTGCGCGATGTCGTCCGGGCGGGGGAGCGCAGCGGCACGAGCGTCACGCTTTGCGGCGAGATGGCGAGCAAGCCGTTGACCGCGATGGCGCTGCTCGGGATCGGCTTCCGCTCGGTCTCGATGGCGCCGACGGCGGTCGGGCCGGTGAAGGCCATGCTGCTCGGACTGGATGTGGACAGGCTGGCCGAGAGGCTGCATGCGGCGCTGGACGATACCAAGTCGCAGGCGCCGGTGCGGGAGTTGCTGACCGCGTTTGCGGCGGAGAACAATATTCCGGTTTAGGGCGAGGGCTGCCCCTCATCCGGCCTGTCGGCCACCTTCTCCCCGCTCGCGGGGAGAAGGGACAAGCGGCGGGCTCTTGCTTCTTCCCATGTTCCAACTCGTTGATACACGTAAAAGGCGACATACTCTGTCGTTCCCTCTCTCCGCGTGCGGGGAGAGGGTTAGGGTGAGGGGCATTGTCATGAGGGGAGCCAACGAGAAGAAAACCGAGCGCGCTCGAGCTTTGAGAAAAGTCGATAGCGATGCGGAAGCTGCGCTCTGGTTTGAATTGCGAGCACGCCGGCTGAACGGTCACAAATTCGTCCGCCAATTGCCCATCGGACCAACTTCGCCGATTTCGCCTGTCGGGAGGCGCGTCTCGTCATCGAGGTCGATGGAAGCCAGCATGCCAACAGCCGACATGACGCGCGACGGGACATTTTCATGTCTGCCGCAGGCTGGAAGATCGCCCGTTTCTGGAACACATGCGTTCTCCGGCAACGATCCGATGTTCTCGAAACCATCGTCGCAATCGTTGAAAATCGCCTTGTTCATATGGTCAGATCGCTTGACCTCACATTCATTCCGGCTCAAAGGTCGCCCGCTAACTCATGAACGCAGCGCGGCTGCGGATGATCTTCCGTTCGAAAGCGGATGGCGAAGATCGAAATTGGCACCTGCGGAGTAAGACTTGGCTACACTTCCTGTCGAAAAAATGCGCGAGCTGGAGCGCCGGTTTGCGGAGATCGAGGCGCGCATGGCCGAGGGGCCGGCGGCGGATGTCTATGTGAAGCTGGCGTCGGAATATGCCGAGCTTCAACCCGTCGTGGCGAAGATCCGCGCCTATGAGAAGGCAAAGGCGGAACTGGCCGATGTCGAGGCGCTGCTCTCCGACAAATCGACGGACCGCGAGATGCGCGATCTGGCCGAGATGGAAAAGCCCGAGATCGAGGAGCGGATCGAGGCGCTGGAAAAGGATATGCAGATCCTGCTTCTGCCGAAGGACGCCGCCGACGAGAAGAGCGCGATCCTCGAAATCCGGGCGGGCACGGGCGGCTCCGAAGCCGCGCTTTTCGCGGGCGATCTCTTCCGCATGTATGAGCGTTATGCGTCCGATAAGGGCTGGAAGGTGGAGGTGCTTTCGGCCAGCGAAGGCGATGCCGGCGGGTTCAAGGAAATCATCGCCAATGTCACCGGGCGCGGGGTGTTTTCCAAACTGAAGTTCGAATCCGGGGTTCATCGGGTGCAGCGCGTGCCCGATACCGAAACGCAGGGGCGCATCCATACGTCGGCGGCGACGGTGGCCGTTCTGCCGGAGGCCGAGGATATCGATATCGAAATCCGCAACGAGGATATCCGCATCGATACGATGCGCTCTTCCGGCGCGGGCGGCCAGCACGTCAACACGACGGACTCGGCGGTGCGCATCACCCATCTGCCGACGGGCATCGTCGTCACCAGCTCGGAAAAATCGCAGCACCAGAACCGCGCCAAGGCGATGCAGGTTCTGCGCTCGCGGCTCTATGACATGGAGCGGCAGAAGGCCGACAGCGAACGCTCGGCCTCGCGCAAGAGCCAGGTGGGATCGGGGGACCGGTCCGAGCGCATCCGCACCTATAATTTCCCTCAAGGGCGGGTGACCGACCACCGCATCAACCTGACGCTCTACAAGATCGACCGCATGATGATGGGCGAGATCGACGAGGTGGTGGATGCGCTGCTCGCCGATTACCAGGCCGATCAGCTGGCGCAGCTGGGCGAGATGAAGGGATGAGCGATACCCGCGAGAGCCTGCTTTCGGAAGCGCGGAAGCGTTTCTTCGAGGCGCATATCGGTGAGGCGGCGCTGGATGCGCGGGTGCTGGTTTCAGGGCTTCTCGATCTTTCCGCGACCGAGCTGATGGCGCGCGGGGATGCGGCCGTTTCGCCTGACGACGCGGCGCGGGTGCGCGCGGCGATCGAGCGGCGGGCGGCGCATGAGCCGGTTTATCGCATTCTCGGCAAGCGCGAATTCTACGGGCTGACGCTGACCATGTCGGCGGCGACGCTGGAGCCCCGGCTGGACTCGGAGATGATCGTCGACGGCCTCGTGCCCTATGCGCGCAAAATCGTTTCGGAAAAGGACGAATGCCGCCTCATCGACCTGGGCACGGGGACGGGCGCGATCTGCCTGGGTATCCTGAGCGCCGTCGAGGGCGCGACGGGTGTGGGGACGGATCTCTCGGCCGAGGCTCTTGAAACGGCGCGCGCCAATGCCGATCTGAACGGTATCGGCCCGCGGTTCGAAACCGTCGAGAGCGACTGGTTTGGCGCCGTTGACGGGCGCTTCGACATCATCGTGTCAAATCCGCCCTATATTCGCAGCGACGTGGTTCTGTCGCTCGCGCCGGAAGTGCGCGATCACGATCCGGAGATCGCTCTCGATGGCGGGGCGGACGGGCTCGATGCCTATCGGGCGATCGCGGCGGGAGCCCTGAACCATCTGAACGCCGGTGGCATCGTCGGTGTGGAGATCGGCTACGATCAGCTGACGATGGTGGGCACGGTGTTCGAGGCCTGCGGTTTTGTGGTTCTCGATCGCATCCGCGACCTTAGCGGGAACGACAGGGCGATCATTTTCAAGGCAGGCTGATGCAAGAAGGCATCAGGAAACTGCGCAAACAACGGGTTTTCCCTTCGCGGCTGCAAAGAAAAGGCTTGGAATCATCGGGGAAGCCAGCTAGGTTGCGCTCACGCACTGGGCAGAAGGTCGCAGACCGAGATTCGTTCCGGTTAGACCGAGCCGCAGGGATTACTCTCAAAAAAGAGTTGCTAGGGTTCGACAGTGCCTTGTGCGGGTACCTGTTATTTTGACTTAACCGGCGACGTTGCCGCCTTGAAGCGGCTGGTTCGCGGCGCGTGTTCGCCTGATCCGGAATTATCCCGATCGAGCCACGAAGCCACAAGATCATCACTTATCAAGAGAATTCAGGTGAACAATACGATGAGGCCAGGACAGCAGAACAAGCGCGGCCGTGGGCGTAACAACAATAACAACAACAATGGCGGCGGCGGTGGCGGCGGTAACAACAACCACAACCGCAAGGGCCAGAATCCGCTGACGCGGACCTATGACAGCTCCGGCCCGGATGTGAAGATCCGCGGCACCGCCCAGCACATTGCTGAAAAATACATGAACCTCGCCCGTGACGCGCAAAGCTCCGGCGACCGGGTCATGGCCGAAAACTATCTGCAGCATGCGGAACACTACAACCGCATCATTGCCGCCGCCCAGGCGCAGCTGCAGGAACGCTATCAGCGTGACGACCGCAACAGCTTCGACGAGCGCGATGCTTCCGACGCCGTGGACCAGGACGATCTGGACCAGAACGGCGGCGATGAGGCCCCGGTTGCCGTTCAGCCTGCGCCGCAGCAGCCGCGCGAACAGCGGGTGCGTCACCAGCAGCCGCAGCCGGTGCAGCCGCAGCCGGTCATCGACGGTTCCGGCCCGCAGCCGGTGATCGAGGGCGTTCCGGCGGAAGTTTCGCTGGAAGAGGAAGAAGCCGCGCCCGCCGCCCGCGCGCCGTCGCGCCGTCGCGGAACCCCGCGCCCCCGCCGCCAGCCGCGTCGCGGCGAGGCTGCCGGTGAAGAGGGTGCCGCAGAAGCCAGCGAAGCCCCGGCTCTGGCGGAAGCCTCGGAATAAAATCCGATCCCCAAGAGGTTTGAAAAGCCCGGCCTTTGTGCCGGGCTTTTCCGTTTGGCCTCATGCCGCCGTATCCGCCGGGGGATTTCAGTCCTGAGAAGTGCTATGGTTGCGCATTGACCCACGCGGATTTCGCGGTGATCTGAGGGCGGGCGGCGTGCTGTGCAGCCGCCATGGCGCCATTTCGATAAGGCCCGGCCGTTGTACCGGGCCTGTTGCGCAGGCGGATTGCCGGTAGCATCTGTCTTCCGCCTAGAGTGTTTCCGCTTTTCTTCGAATCGCGGAAACACTCTAACGATTTGTTTTGACGCATTTCCGGACGGAAAACCGCTTCGCACTTTTCCTGGAAATGCTCTCATCAAACAAAGGCGAAGTCCGATGCGGCAAGCGAAGCCACGCTGACGCCGTGAAGCAGAATGCTGTCGGCCGCGCCGAATTTCAGCAGCGTATCCTCTCCCTGCGCGCCAGCCGCCTGGGCGACCGCCTTCACTTCGGCAAAGCTGTTGAAAAGGCTTCCCAGGGCAAGCTCGATCCTGTCGCCATCGGAATGCTTGAAGTCATTGATGTCGTCATGCCCGTCGCCTTTTTTGAAGACGAAGATGTCGGCGCCGGTTCCGCCCGTCAGAATGTCGTCGCCGCGCCCGCCGATGAGGCGGTCATTGCCGCCATTGCCCGTGAGCGTGTCGGCCCCGCGCAAGCCTTCGAAGGTGTCGGCGCCATATCCCCCGAACAAAATATTGTCGCGGCTGTTGCCGATGCCGTGGGCGGCCTCGCCCATGACGGTCAGCGCTTCCAGATTGCCGCCCAGTCTATAGCTGGTTATCTGGTAGGAGAGGTTGACCAGATCAAACCCGCCCTCCCGGCCTTCGACGATAACGTCGTTCAGATCATCGACCACGTAGTTGTCGTTGCCCTTGCCGCCGGACATGCGGTCGCTTCCCGGCCCGCCTTCGAGGTAATCGTCTCCTTCCCCGCCGAAGAGGCTGTCATTGCCTTCGTCACCGTGCAGCTGGTCGTTTCCCTTGCCGCCTTTCAGCACGTTGTTCGCGGCGTTGCCGGAGATGATATTGGCCAGGGCATTGCCGGTGCCGTAGACGGCCAGCCCCATGAGGCGGAGTTCTTCGACATTGGCAGACAGCTTGAAATCGGCGATGCTCCAGACGATATCCCGGCCCCCGCCGGAAGCTTCGACGACACGGTCCGCCGGGCTATCGACATAGTAGAAATCGCTGCCCGCGCCGCCGATCATCACATCGTTGCCGGCCGCGCCGTTGAGAAGATCGTTTCCATCGCCGCCTTCCAGGCGGTCGTCGCCGGCACCGGCGTAAAGGATGTCATCGCCTGCGCCCGCCTTCAGCCGGTCGAGCCCGCCTCCGCTGATGAGAATATCGGCCGTGCCGGTGCCGGTAATGCGCCGGTTGGTGGTTTCGAAGGGCGCGCTGAATATGTTCCAGCTTGCAGTGATGGCATCGCCCGAAAACGTGTTCATCGCGCTGAACGACAGCTTCGCCGTCTGCAATCCCGGCGTTGTATCGAAGCCCAGATCCACGACGCCGGAGGTGGAATCCCATCCGTAGCCGGCTTGCGTCCAGACCCAGCCCTGCGAACTGGCATAGCTCGCATACCAGCTGGTATCCGCGAAATACTCCCCGGTCTCGGGGTCGCTATACCCATCTATCTGATAATCGAATGAAAACCGGAAAACGAAAGCATCCGGATCGAGCTCAAAGCTATATCCTGCACCAGACATGGTCTCCTCCCAGGTTTTTCTTACATTAGTCTATTATTATATTTTAAAATAGAGGGGTTTGCGCAGGGGCGGTAAATTCGCGGCTTCGTCCGTCTCCGCCATGGATGGCGCCTCTTCACGAATTCGTTGGCGGACCCACATCGCGGCCCTTTAATTTCCCGAAAGACCCTCCCATATTCGCACCAAGCGGTTGATCTCGCGCAAGGCGGGTTTCGACCGATATGACAGGCTTGCCTCTTCAGGGAGCCTGATCCTGAACCATCGGACAGCGCCGTATCGGGCTTTCCGATCCATGGAGGTAGATTGATGAATATCGAAAAATATTCCGAGCGCGTTCGCGGTTTCCTGCAGTCCGCGCAGACCAATGCTCTTTCCGAGGGCAATCCCCAGTTCACGGCGGAACACGTTCTGAAGGTTCTGCTCGACGACGATCAGGGTATGGCGTCCTCGCTGATCGAGCGCGCGGGCGGTGACCCGAAAGCGGCCCGCACCGCCAATAATCTCGCCCTTTCCAAACTGCCGAAGGTGACAGGCGGCAACGGCTCGATTTCGCTGGCACAGCCGCTCGCCAAGGTTTTCACCACGGCCGAAGAGGCGGCCAAGAAAGCGGGCGACAGCTTCGTCACCGTCGAGCGCCTGCTGCTCGCCCTTGCCGTCGAAAGCTCTTCGCCGACCGCGAAGATACTTTCGCAGGCCGGCGTGACGCCGACCCGGCTCAACCAGGTGATCAACGAAATCCGCAAGGGCCGCACCGCCGACAGCGCCAATGCCGAAGCGGGCTTCGACGCGCTGAAGAAATATGCGCGCGACCTGACGGCGGATGCCCGCGAGGGCAAGCTCGACCCTGTCATCGGCCGCGACGACGAGATTCGCCGCACGATCCAGGTTCTGTCGCGCCGCACCAAGAACAATCCCGTGCTGATCGGTGAACCCGGCGTCGGCAAGACGGCGATCGCCGAAGGTCTGGCGCTGCGCATCGTCAATGGCGACGTGCCGGAAAGCCTGAAGGACAAGAAGCTGATGGCGCTCGATATGGGCGCTCTGATTGCCGGCGCGAAATATCGCGGCGAGTTCGAGGAGCGTTTGAAGGCCATTTTGAACGAGGTGCAGGCGGAAGCCGGCGAAATCATCCTGTTCATCGACGAGATGCACACGCTGGTCGGGGCCGGCAAGGCGGATGGGGCGATGGATGCCTCCAACCTCCTGAAGCCCGCGCTCGCCCGTGGCGAACTGCACTGCGTCGGCGCGACCACGCTTGAGGAATACCGCAAGCATGTCGAGAAGGATGCGGCCCTTGCCCGGCGATTCCAGCCGGTCATGGTCGAGGAGCCGACGGTCGAGGACACGATCTCGATCCTGCGCGGCCTGAAGGAAAAGTACGAGCAGCATCACAAGGTGCGGATCTCCGATTCCGCTCTCGTTGCGGCTGCGACGCTTTCCAACCGCTACATCACCGACCGGTTCCTGCCGGACAAGGCGATCGATCTGATGGACGAAGCCGCATCGCGTCTGCGCATGCAGGTGGATTCGAAGCCCGAAGAGCTGGACGAACTCGATCGCCGCATCATGCAGCTGAAGATCGAGCGCGAAGCCTTGAAGCGGGAAACCGACCGCGCATCCCAGGACCGGCTGGAAAAGCTCGAACTCGACCTCGCGTCCCTGGAAGAAGAGGCCGATGCCCTGACGGCCCGCTGGCAGGCGGAAAAGCAGAAGCTCGGCCTTGCCGCCGATCTCAAGAAGCAGCTGGACGAGGCCCGCAACGAACTGGCCATCGCGCAGCGCAAGGGTGAATTCCAGCGGGCAGGGGAACTTGCCTATGGTGAGATCCCGAAGCTGGAAAAGGAGATCGAAGCCGCCGAAGCACAGGATTCCTCGACGAACTCCATGGTTCAGGAAGTCGTGACGCCGGACAGCATTGCCCACGTCGTTTCCCGCTGGACCGGTATTCCGGTCGACAAGATGCTGGAAGGCGAGCGCGACAAGCTGCTTCGGATGGAAGACGAGCTGGCCAAATGGGTCGTGGGGCAGGGCGATGCAGTTCAGGCCGTATCGCGTGCGGTTCGCCGTTCGCGCGCCGGTCTGCAGGATCCGAACCGTCCGATCGGCTCGTTCATCTTCCTCGGCCCGACCGGGGTGGGCAAGACCGAGCTGACCAAGGCGCTCGCCCGCTTCCTGTTCGACGACGAGACCGCGATGGTGCGCATGGATATGTCCGAGTACATGGAGAAGCACTCCGTTGCCCGGCTGATCGGCGCGCCTCCCGGCTATGTCGGCTACGAGGAAGGCGGCGCGTTGACGGAAGCCGTTCGGCGCCGGCCTTATCAGGTCGTGCTGTTCGACGAGATCGAGAAGGCGCATCCGGACGTGTTCAACGTTCTGTTGCAGGTTCTCGATGACGGTCGCCTGACCGATGGCCAGGGCCGTACCGTCGATTTCCGCAACACGATGATCATCATGACCTCCAACCTGGGCGCAGAATATCTGACCCAGCTTGGCGAGAACGATGACAGCGATGTGGTGCGCGAGCAGGTGATGGAGGTCGTGCGTGGTCATTTCCGCCCCGAATTCCTCAACCGCGTCGATGAGATCATTCTCTTCCACCGCCTGAAGCGGAACGAGATGGGTGCGATCGTCGAAATCCAGCTGGAACGGCTGCGCAAGCTGCTCGCCGACCGCAAGATCACGCTGGAACTCGACGACGACGCCCGCGCCTTCCTGGCCGACAAGGGTTACGACCCGGCCTATGGCGCGCGGCCGCTGAAGCGGGCGATCCAGAAATATCTGCAGGATCCGCTTGCGGAAAAAATCCTGCAGGGCGAGTTCCCGGATGGCTCGGCCATCAAGGTTCTGGCCGGCTCCGACCGGCTGAACTTCAAGCGACGGGACGACGCGGCGAAGGCCGCGGCGTAATCGCCCATGACGAAATGCAAAAGGGCCGCCCGAAAGAGCGGCCCTTTTCGTATGATGCGAAAGAGACGAGCGGCGCTCTTACTGCGCCGCCGCGACTTCGCTGTTGCCATTGTCCTTGCTGAGCAGTTCGTCGATCCGTTTCCGCTCGGTTTCGAACTGGGCAAGGGCGCTGCCGTCCAGCGACTTGCCGCCCGGCAGGCGAATGCGCAGGGGATCGACGCGGTTGCCATTGACGATCAGCTCGTAATGCAGGTGCGGGCCGGTCGAAAGGCCTGTCGTGCCGACCCAGCCGATCACCTGGCCCTGGCTTACCTTCGCGCCAATCTTCACGCCCTTGGCGATGGCGCTCTGGTGGTTATAGGAGGAGACGTAGCCATTGGCATGGCGGATCAGGGTCTGGTTGCCGTAGCCGCCGGAATCCCAGCCGGCCTTTTCCACCGTGCCGTTGCCCGCCGCGATGATCGGCGTGCCGCGAGGTGCTGCCCAGTCGACGCCGGTGTGCATGCGCGAGAAGCCGAGAACCGGGTGGCGGCGCATGCCGAAGCCGGAGCGGAAGATGCCGTTCGGAACCGGGTTGCGCAGCAGGAACTGGCGGATGCTCTTGCCGTCTTCGTTGTAGTAATCGACGGAATTGTCGTCCGGATCCTGGAAACGATAGAAACGCGTCTGCGTATCGCCGAATCTGGCGTTGACGTAGAGCAGCTCGGACTCGTCGGTCGCCTGACCGCTCTGGTCGGCGACGGAGAAGAAGGCTTCGAGGCTGTCGGTCGGCTTCAGCTGCGCCTGGAAATCGACATTGCTGGCGAGCAGCCGGATCATCTGGGCGATCATCGTCGAGTTCATGCCATAGGACAGGGCCGCGCGGTAAACGCCGTCATAGACGCGGGGGAGATCGCGGCCGGTATTGACGGCCGGCATGCCGCTGTCGTCGAAGGCGGTCGCCACCGCGTCAAGCCGCGCCGGCTCGTAGGCCTTGACGAAACTGCCGGTATCATCGAGCGCCATCGTGAAGACGTGGCTGCCGCGGGAATAGACGGTCGCGCGGATGATTTTCGCGTGGCCGTTTTCACCCTTCTGGATGATGCCGATCCGCAGGACGTCGCCTTCCTGCAGATCCGTCTGGTTGAGGGCCGGCCGCAGATAGCCGGCGATATCCTCGGCCTGGGCCTTCGCGTAGCCGGCATTGATCATGACGGCGGCGATCGGCGTTGCCCGCCGGACCGGAATGACGTCATCGGCGAACTCGGTGCTCGTGTCGGTAATGGCCTCGGATGGCGCGACCGACATGTTCTCCTCGACGACGCGGGCGGAGAGGCCCTGCAAAAGATCGAGATCGGAGGCCTCGGAGGCGAAACGACGGGGATCGACGTAAAAGAGGGATGCGACCTGGGTGCTGCCTTCCGTCAGAACGGAGCCGTTGGTGCGGACGTTTTCCTCGACTTCATCGAGGGACATGGACGGCGCGAAGGCGAGCTGCGAGCCCTTGAGCGGAAAATCGCGGGTTTTGAGCGCGACTTCCGATTCCACGTCCGAGCCGTAGATCGTGCCGGTGCGGCTGACCGCCGGCGCGGCCTCCGCTTCGTCGGACGAGAACACCGCGAGCGGATCGAAAGCGGGATAGCTTTCCGTCGGCTGATGGTTTGCAGCCAGCGTCATCTTTACATGGGAGAAGGGCTGGCGGCGCACCACTTCCTTCTCGCCATCATGGATCATGGTCGAGACTTCGAGGATCGAGCGATCGGAAGGCTTGGCGACGATATTGGGCGAGAGAATGCGATCACCGCGCTTGGCCGAGGTGACGGGCAGGCTGCCACGGGCCGAAGGATCGATGGCGGCGTAGGCTTCCGCCGGAATGGCAAGCTGCTGGCGGCCGTCGAGGGCCGCAAAGAGCGCGACGCCCATGAGAAGGCTGGAGGTGATGCCGGTCAGAAAGGTGCCCGAAAGCCAGCGCAGCGAAATCTCGCGCCGGTCTGGTGCCTTGCGGCCATCCGCAAGGATCGGGGGCTCGTTGCCGAGCGACCGGATCGTGGTCCTGTCCGTGATCATGCCAATAAAGCGGGGTCCCTGATTTCGGCCGTTTCTTATTATGGTCTCGGTAAATGGTCGCAAACTTGTGCATCTTTCGGCCGGACGAGTCAAACCGGCGGTCTGCCGGATGCCCGGTGGGCGGCGCAAACGAAGCAGTCATTCACAGCATGCTCCGCTTAGAGGCCCTGAATGTGAAAAACTGAGGGCAAACACCCCTCTATATAGAGACATACGCAGAGGCTGCTGACGCGCTACGGGGGCAAACAGGGCGCTCAAACTTTTTTCGGCCCGCAAAGCCCTGCAAAACCGGGCTTTGTCAGAAAACTGTCATTTTTTCTCAAAAACCCTGTTGACTATCGGAGCTCGCCGGGACTATAACCCGCTCACCAACGAGGGCGGCGGCGCTGCTGGCGACCGACGAACTCGCTCTGAAGTTTCTGATGAAATTGAGGTGCGGTTTGAGGTTCTGGGGCGGACGTCTTGGGCTCTAGTTTGGTGAAGTTTTTGAC
>JAVBSF010000038.1:0-7091 GCA_031556925.1 Pararhizobium sp. | reverse complement strand
ACCTTTTCGGTAATTTCCATAGTTTCTCCTTTTCTGTTATGTGCTGTCAAAGCCGCGGTTTACGCGCGCTCCATGTACTCGCCTGTGCGGGTATCAACACGGATCATGTCGCCTTCTTCGATGAAGAGCGGCACACGAATTTCCGCGCCGGTTTCGAGCGTCACGGGCAGTTCCGTTTCGCCGAAGCTGATAACCCAATCCTTGGCGACGGTGCGGCGGTGATTGCCGATGGTGCCGGAAATCTGCACGGCGCGTTCCTGCAGCACCTGATGGATGAGCGTCGCGACGGCGGCGAGGATGCGGGCGGAGGCCTCGTCCGGCTCGACACCGTGAAAACCTTCCGGGAATTCCTCGGCGATGTAAGCCGTCGTCAGGCGGCCTTCGCGAAACCGCTGCTGCTGCATGACGGCCGAGAGGAAGGGCAGGTTGTGGCCGATGCCCTCCACCTCGAAATCATCGAGCGCACGGGCCATGGCATCGACAGCGGAGAGGCGATCCGGTGCCCAGGCGCAGAGTTTGGCGACCATGGGATCGTAATACATCGAGATCTCGCCACCTTCGAAGACGCCGGTATCGTTGCGCACGATGGAGCCATCGGCGGCCTTGCCTTCCACCGGCGGGCGATAGCGCGTCAGGCGACCGATCGAGGGCAGGAAGTTGCGATAGGGGTCTTCGGCATAAAGCCGACTTTCGATGGCCCAGCCGTTGAGTTTCACATCGTCTTGCCCAAACGAGAGCTTTTCACCGGCGGCGACGCGGATCATCTGCTCGACGAGATCGATGCCGGTGATCAGCTCCGTCACGGGATGCTCGACCTGCAGGCGGGTGTTCATCTCGAGGAAGTAGAAGTTCTTCGCGCCATCGACGATGAACTCGACCGTGCCGGCAGAATGGTAACCGACGGCTTTCGCAAGCAGCACGGCCTGCTCGCCCATGGCCTTGCGGGTGGCGGGGTCGAGGAAGGGCGACGGGGCCTCCTCGATAACTTTCTGGTTTCGCCGCTGGATCGAGCATTCGCGCTCGCCGAGATAAAGCGTATTGCCATGTTGATCGCCGAGCACCTGGATTTCGATATGACGCGGCTGGGTGACGAATTTCTCGATGAAGATGCGGTCGTCGCCGAAGGAGGATTTCGCCTCGTTCTTCGAGGACTGGAAACCTTCACGGGCTTCGGCGTCGTTCCAGGCGATGCGCATGCCCTTGCCGCCGCCGCCGGCCGATGCCTTGATCATCACGGGATAGCCGATGGAGGAGGCGATCTTCACGGCCTCGTCGGCATCCTCGATGAGACCCATATGGCCGGGCACGGTGTTGACGCCGGCTTCCGCCGCGATCTTCTTCGAGGTGATCTTGTCGCCCATCGCTTCGATGGCGCCGACTGGTGGGCCGATGAAGGCGACGCCTTCCTTCTCAAGCGCTGCGGCGAAGGCGGCGTTTTCCGAGAGGAAGCCGTAGCCGGGATGGACGGCATCGGCGCCGGTCTGACGGATCGCCTTCAGGATGTTGTCGATGACGATATAGGACTGGGCGGACGGCGCAGGGCCGATATGCACGGCCTCGTCGGCCATTTCGACATGCAGGGCATTGCGATCCGCATCCGAATAGACGGCGACGGTGGCGATGCCCATTTTCTTCGCGGTGCGGATGACCCGGCAGGCGATTTCGCCGCGATTGGCGATGAGGATTTTCTTGATCATGGGTATGCGCCTCACAGCGGGATCGTGTCGTGTTTTTTCCAGTGCGTCGTCACCTGCTTGTTGCGGAGCGAGGCGAAGGCGCGGGCGATGCGGCGGCGCGAGGAGTGCGGCATGATCACCTCGTCGATGAAGCCGCGTTCGGCGGCGACGAAGGGGTTGGCGAAACGCTCCTCGTATTCCCTGGTGCGGGCGGCGATCTTTTCAGGATCGCCGAGTTCGGAGCGATAGAGGATTTCGGTCGCGCCCTTTGCGCCCATGACGGCAATTTCGGCTGATGGCCAGGCATAGTTGACGTCGGCGCCGATATGTTTCGACGCCATCACGTCATAGGCGCCGCCATAGGCCTTGCGGGTGATCAGCGTCACCATCGGCACCGTCGCCTCTGAATAGGCGAAGAGCAGCTTGGCGCCGTGCTTGATGACGCCGCCATATTCCTGCGCCACGCCCGGCAGGAAGCCGGGCACATCGACCAGCGTCAGGATCGGGATCGAGAAGGCGTCGCAGAAGCGGACGAAACGGGCAGCCTTGCGGGACGAGTCGATATCGAGGCAGCCGGCGAGCACCATCGGCTGGTTGGCGACGACGCCGACCGTCTGGCCTTCGAGGCGGATGAAGCCGGTGATGATATTGCGGGCATAGGCTTCCTGCAGCTCGAAGAAATCGCCCTCGTCGGCGATCGCGAGGATCAGCTCCTTCATGTCGTAGGGCTTGGTCGAGCTTTCCGGGATCAGGCTGTCGAGGCGGGCTTCGAGGCGGGCGGGATCGTCGTGGAAGGGGCGGACCGGCGGCTTTTCGCGGTTGTTGAGAGGAAGGAAATCAAAGAGCAGGCGGACCTGCTCCAGCGTCTCGATATCGTTTTCATAGGCCGCGTCGGCGACCGAGGATTTCTTCGTGTGGGTGCCGGCGCCCCCCAGTTCCTCCGCCGTGACGATCTCGTTGGTGACGGTCTTCACCACGTCCGGGCCGGTCACGAACATGTAGGATGAATCGCGGACCATGAAGATGAAATCGGTCATGGCCGGCGAATAGACCGCACCGCCGGCGCAGGGGCCCATGATGACGGAAATCTGGGGCACGACGCCGGAGGCTTCGGCATTGCGGCGGAAGACTTCTGCATAGCCGGCAAGCGAGGCCACGCCCTCCTGAATGCGGGCGCCGCCGCTGTCGTTGAGGCCGATGACAGGGGCGCCGTTGCGCACGGCCATATCCATGATCTTGCAGATTTTTTGCGCGTGCGTTTCCGAGAGCGAGCCGCCGAGCACCGTGAAATCCTGGGAGAAGACATAGACCTGACGGCCGTTGATCGTGCCCCAGCCGGTGACGACGCCATCGCCGGCGATCGTCTGTTCGGCCATGCCGAAATCGACCGCGCGGTGGGTCACGTACATGTCGTATTCTTCAAAGGAGCCTTCATCGAGCAGCACGTCGATGCGCTCGCGCGCCGTCAGCTTGCCCTTGGCATGCTGCGCATCGATGCGCTTCTGCCCGCCGCCGAGGCGGGCCGCCTGCCGGCGGTTTTCAAGTTGGTTGAGAATTCCGTGCATGGGTCCGTCCGTTGCGGGGGGAGGGCATCAAAAGGGGTCATCCTGACTAGCCCTCTCTGCGGTGAAAATGAAGGCTTGATCGGGTGGACAAGCGTTACACATATTGCAAATAGGGCTACCGGAAAACTCTATATCGGTCGGAAAGTGCGCGATATCCGCCAGGGCAACCGCACGACGCAGGCGCAGCTCGCCCGCTTCGGCGCGGCCTGTCCGCTGTGGAATGCCTATGCGGAAAGCTTCGTCTATGCCGACGACATGGAGCTGACCAATGCCGCCACCTACGATCCGATCGGCATTTCCTGCCGCATCTGCGAGCGGGCGCAATGCACAAGCCGCGCCGATGGCGAAACCTGACGGCCGGGAGCGCGTTCGCGAAGGGCGCATGCCCGCCACAACCCTGACGGCATGAACTTTACAATGCCTGCGGGAATGTCCATTCTGGCATCCGATTTCGAAAGCTCCCGTGCATCCGGGGCGCGGGCGCGCCGCCCGATGGAACCAATCCTCTCTTCCAGTTTCGACGAACCAGCAAGGAATGCCGATGCAAGCCAAGGACATCATGTCGAGAGATTTCACCACCATTTCGGTGGATAGCAGCATCCGTCATGCGATCGATTTAATGGTGACGAACAGGATTTCGGGCCTGCCGGTCGTCGATGACGCGGGCCATGTCGTCGGCGTCCTGACGGAAGGCGATCTGATGCGGCGCGCCGAACTCGGCGGCGGCCGCGGCGCGGATGCGCCTTCGACCGTCGATTTTGAGGCCTATGTGCGGGGCAACAGCTGGCATGTTCGCGACCTGATGTCGGCCGATCCCATCTCCGTCAGGCCAGACACGCCGCTGGCGCGGGTGGCGGAGATCATGGCGAGCAGGGGTGTGAAGCGGCTGCCGGTTATGGATGGCGACCGCCTCGTCGGCATCGTCAGCCGGTCCGATGTATTGCGATCGATCCTGAATGCGCCGCTCGACAGGATCGCCATCGGAGACGAGGCGATGGCGAGGGCGGCGCAGGCCCGTCTGCTCGGGGATCTCGGCATCGGCAGCGACAGGGTTTCCGTTTCAGCCTCGCTGGGAACCCTGACTGCTACGGGGACCGTCGGAAGCGAAGCGGAGCGAAAGGCAATTCGCGTCCTGCTGGAGAACATCGGCGGCGTCATCGGATATCGGGATCTGCTCGAGCCTCTTGCTAATTAAGGGATTTCTTGCCGTGGCGCGGCTCACCGGCGTCGTCGTTCCGGAACGCGGGAAGGCCACATGCGGAAACCGGGTTTCCGGGGGAGGTGCGTGACGCCGATTTCGCCGACCCTTATATTTTAGGAATGGACCAACCCTGTCATCGCCGGTAGGATTCGGGACGAACCATACGCTGTGATTTGCGGCAGCAAGGCGCTTTGGGGGAATGATGATTTGAAGAAATGCCGTTCGCTGATCTTTGCGGCTGCGACATTGACGTTTTCTGCAATGCCCGTCGCATCCGCTCTGGCCGATCCATGGGCCTTCGAGGCGACGATCTATGCGGATCGGAGCGCGGGGGACACGGACGAGGAATATGGCAGCGTCCGCGACCTGCAGCCCCGTTTCGGCGGAGGCATCACCGCAAGCCGCTCCTTCGCGATCGAAAAGGACAAGGCTTTCGGCCTCGCGCTCGGCATAGACAGCGAGCGCTACCCCCAGACGAGCAAGGCCAATCGCTGGATCTTCCACGCCGATCCCGATTTGACGATCAAGCTCAATCAGGGGATTTTGCGCGAGATCAGCTTTTTCGCATCGCTGGCTCATGCGACCGATGATGACGACTGGGTTTACAGCCGTATCCGCGCCGGCTCCGCCATAAGGCTGCAATTCGTGCCGCGCAGCAACATCCTGCTGCGCTCGAGACTGGGATACCGCCAGCAGAACGAGGCCCATACGTTTGACGGCTACGATCAGTCCGAACTGCTTCTCGACCTCACCTACAACAAATGGTCGGCGGATTCGGTCAATCATTTCACCGGAATGGCCTATTACGAACGCCGCAACGCCGAGAGCAATCAGTATAGCTATGACGAATTCGGCGCCCGGCTCATCGGCCGACACGAACTGAAGGAAAAGGTCGATCTGGTGGGACGCGCCAATGCCTTCACCCGCGACTATGACGATGATCTGCGCGAGGACCAGCGCATCCGCGGCACCGTCGGCATCGACTGGGAATTTGCCGAGCAGGCGACTTTGGGCACCTTTGCGGGATATGAGCGAAATCACTCGACCGTCGACGCCAAGGACTATGGCGGCCCGGTGTTCGGCATTCAGCTTACCAAGAAGTTTTGAGAGCAGGACCAGCTGTCCCGCTTCGGGACGGCATTCAACGCGTTGCAGGACTTCGTCAATCACGACGGAACTTGGAAGGGGTAAGAAGGCAATCGGGAGGTAAGATATATCCCGGCGTAGCTTAGGCTCCCGTCCGACGATCAAGTCCACGTGCCGGCGAAAGGCCGGACCAGGGATCATCTTGACCAGTACGAAACCGAAAAGGAACCTGTCATGGCGAAGTCTGTTGTAGTTTTGGGCGGGGATGGATTTTGCGGCTGGCCGACGGCGCTTCATCTTTCGGCGGCCGGTTACGACGTTACCATCATCGACAACCTTTCCCGTCGCAGGATCGACGATGAACTCGGCGCCTCCAGCCTGACGCCGATTGCCTCGATAGACGACCGGCTGCGCGCCTGGAAGGCGACGGGCGGCAGCGAGATCAGGTTCCACAATCTCGATATCGCCGGAGATTATGCCGAGTACCGGAAGCTGCTCGGAGAACTCCGGCCGGACGCCATCGTCCATTTCGCGGAGCAGCGGTCTGCCCCGTATTCGATGACGAGCCCGCTCCACAAGAACTACACCATCGACAACAACACCCGCGCCACGCATCATACCCTTCTGGCGCTTGTCGAACTGGAGCTGGATGCGCATCTCGTGCATCTGGGGACGACGGGGGTCTATGGTTACGGATCGAGCGGGATGGAAATCCCCGAAGGTTATCTCGATGTCTCGATCAAGCTGGAAAACGGGCAGAGCCTCGAGAAATCCATTCTCTACCCCACATTGCCGGGCAGCATATACCATCTCACCAAGTCGATGGATCAGCTCATGTTCCAGTTCTACGCCCAGAACGACAACCTGCGGATCACCGATTTGCACCAGGGCATCGTCTGGGGCACGCAGACGCCGGAAACCCGGCGCGATCCGGCGCTGATCAACCGTTTCGATTATGACGGCGACTACGGAACGGTGCTGAACCGGTTTCTGGCCCAGGCGGCAATCGGCTATCCGCTTACGGTCCATGGCACCGGCGGCCAGACGCGCGCCTTCATCAACATCCAGGACACGGTGCACTGCATCCTGCTGGCGCTTCAGAACCCTCCGAAATCCGGCGACCGGGTGAAAATCTTCAATCAGATCGCCGAAACCCAGCGCGTGCGTGATATCGCGGCCATGGTTGCGGAATTTACCGGAGCAAGGGTGGCCTTCGTCGACAACCCCCGCAAGGAAGCCGCCGAGAACGATCTGCAGGTTTCCAACGCGGCCTTCGTCAGCCTCGGGCTCTCGCCGATCCTGCTGCGCGAGCAGCTGTTCACCGAGACCATCGAGATCGTCGGCGTTTACAGCCATCGGATCAACAAGGATGTCATTCCGGCCCGTTCGCTCTGGACCAGGGACAACAAGCCGGGCGTCGTGCAGGACTTTGAAAAGGACTGACTATGAAAGAACTGAGCCGCCTTCTCCTGCTGGGGGCCCTTGCCTTTCTTGTGGTGTCGCTGGCGATTTTCGTTGGAAAGCCGGGTATTTTCCCGGATATCGAGCGGGTGCTGGCGCGCT
>JAVBSF010000131.1:0-10055 GCA_031556925.1 Pararhizobium sp. | reverse complement strand
TCAGGCCGATATCGGCGCAACCGATGGAGCCATGGCGATGCACCGCCGGCACGACGCCCGCGCGCAGAATGCCAAGGAAGGCTTCAACCAGCTCGACGCTGCAACCGGTGTGGCCACCCAGCGCCGTATTCACCCGGATCGCCATGGCCTTGCGCACGACGGACTGGGAAAACAGCGGGCCGGTGCCGAAATGATGGGCCTTGACCAGCGAAGCATTGAACTGGGCGAGATCGTCGGCCGTCCAGAGGCGGTCCTTCATCGAGCCGACGCCGGTATTGGCGCCGTAGACGGGAAGCCCCATGGCGATGCGGTCGGCAATCACGGTGCGCGCCGCCCGGACCCGCTGCATGGACGGTTGCGATACTTCCGGCACGTGCTCTCCGGCGCCGATTCTTTCGAGCGCCGAAAAGCTTAGCGGTTTGCCTGTCAAAACAATGGTTTTCGTCGCCGCGTGCATGCCTGTCCGTCCCTGATTGTCACCATGCTATGCGCAATCGCAGGTCTTGTGGTATATCCCAAAAATCAAACAGGAGATGCGAAGATCCGAACATAGGAGACATCGCGCTCCTTACGCCTCAACAGCGCGGCCCTTCGATGGATATTGCCACCCTCACCCTTGTCCATGCCGTTCTCACCGAACGCGGCATAAGACGTGCCGCCAAGATGACTGGCCGCCCGCCGGCAAGCGTCAGCGCCGCCCTGAAACGCATGGAAGCGGCGATCGCCGTGCCGCTGGTGCGGCGCGAGGGCGGTAGCCTCGTTCCGACACTGGAGGCGCAGCGCCGCCTTGCCGACCTGGCAGCGGCACGCACCGCGATTACGGAGCTGATTGCTGCGGCGAAAGACGTTCATGATGCCGTGCCTGCCATCAGCATCAGCGCGCTCGAACGGTTCCTCGCCGTCGCCCATAGCGGCAGCATACGGGCTGCGGCGCAGCAGATCGGCGTCGGCCAGCCGCAGCTCACCCGCCAGATCGCCGATCTGGAAAAGTCGCTGGGCTATGCGCTGTTGACCCGCTCGGCGGCCGGCGTCGTCTGTACGGCCCATGGCCTTGCCGCCATGCCGCTTGCGGAAACGCTGAGCGAAATCTGGGCGCGGCTATCGCGTGCTTCGGCCGACCGCTTTCGCCGCACCGCTGCGACCTGGCGGCTTGGCTCGGTGATGCCGCTCGGCCCGGAAAGCGAGATCGCCCGCATGCTGGCGACACTCACGGCCCGATGGTATCGCGCCCGGCCGCGCCAGCCGCTGTTTCTCTCCAGCACCACGGCGGACGAACTGATCGCCGGGCTGAAAAGCCGCCGCTTCGATGCCGTGCTGCTGGATATCGCGGATTTTCCGGGCGAGTTCGAAGGCCGCCTTGTTTCGCAAGGTTCGCTGGCGCTGGCCGGCCGGCCTGAAATCTTCGCCGGAGGCAATCCGCTTGCCGATATTCTCACCGCCCATCCCATCGCGGTGCCGAGCCTGCGCAGCGGTCTGCGCCAGCAGGCAACCCGGTTTCTGGAAAACACACTCGGAGAAACGGAGCGCCAGCGGCTGACGATCACGGAAGTCGATTCCATCCCCGTCATCATCAATCTCGTTCTCCATCACGGCTATCTTTCCGTGCTGCCGCAAAGCTCGCTGTCACGGGTGCGCAATGCGCCGGCGATGATCCGGCTGGATGAGAGCTACGCCCAGTCGCTGTCGCTGGTCTGGCCGAAAAACGCCCTCTCCCGCCAGCTTGGAGAGGCCATGCTGGAGATGATGCGGACAGATGAATCGGCAAATGAAGTTACGGAATCACTTTCATCAAACGCACCGATAAACATCTGATCCACTTCAACAAAACGACAAACCTGATTCACTCTATCAAGCCCTTGAATCAGCTCTTGAGCTTCAACCGCCGCCGCGTCTCGCTCGGGCTCTCGCGATAATGGGCGCGATAGCTCCGGGAGAAGGCGGAGGAAGAGTTGAAGCCGGTGGCAGCCGCGATATCGGCAAAATCAGCGCGGCTTTCGATGACCTTGCGGCGGGCGGCATTGAGCCTCAGCGCGAGGTAATGGACATGAGGCGCGACCCCCATGGTCTCCTGAAACAAGGTCTGCAAATGGCGGGCGCTGACGCCGAGACGGCGGGCGAGACGGGCAAGTGTCAGCGGCGCTTCCACCGTTTCCTCCATTAGCTTCACGGCCGTACTTACCCTGTTATCCGCGATGCGCATGTTGCCGATGGCCGGCACCTGCAGCAAGTCGCCACGAGTGCGCTCCTGCTCGTAGATGAACAGGCGCGAGACTTCGAGCGCCAGCGAATAGCTGTGCTGCCGGCGGATCAGCTCCAGCATCAGATCGAGCGTCGGCAGCGAGCCGCCCGTGGTGATGCGCTTGCCATCGATGACGAACCGCTCGCGCACCATCGTCACCTGCGGATAGGCGGCGCTGAATTCCTCGAAATCCTCCCAGTGGGTCGTCGCTTGGCAATTGTCGAGCAGGCTCATCTCGGCAAGAAACCACGAACCGGATTCGATGCCGGCCATCATCTCGCGGTAACGCGCCGTCTGCGAAAGCTGCATGCGCAGTTGCGGGGTATCGCTGCGCTGCCAGTTATAGCTGGAAAGGATGAAGAGAGGCGCCGTCTCCTTCTGCGGCCGGAAGGCGCCCTTAACCGGGATCGGAATGCCGCTCTTGGTCTCGATCTCCGCACCATCGGGGCTGTAGAGATCCCAGCTGTAGAGCGGCCGACCGGCGATCCGGTTTGCGGCGCGCAACGGCTCGATGACCGAGGCCGTGAGGATCAGATTGGTCTCCGGCAGGATCAGGAGGTCGATATGCTGCGTCTCAGCCGCCGATGTCAGCATAATTTTCTTCCAAAACAGAACTTCCGATAATGTATAATCTCCATCCGACAATGGAAAGCAAACGTAATTTTCTTGGATCGTAATGGGAGTGAGGAATAAGGGAGACTTCCATGCCACTCGCTATGAACCGCGACGTTTTCATCACCTGCGCCGTCACCGGGGCTGGCGACACCGTGTCCAAATCGTCGCATGTGCCGATCACGCCTAAACAGATCGCCGATGCGGCCATCGAAGCCGCCAAGGCGGGCGCCGCCGTCGCCCATTGCCATGTGCGCGATCCCGAAACCGGCGCTGCCGCTCGTCGTCTCGATCTTTACAAGGAAGTGACCGACCGCATCCGCTCGGCGGACGTCGATGTCGTCCTGAACCTCACGGCCGGCATGGGCGGCGATCTCGTATTCGGCAATGTCGAAGCGCCCTTCCCCGTCAATCCTGCTGGTACCGACATGGCCGGCGCCACCGAGCGCGTCGCCCATGTGGCCGAGTGTCTGCCGGAAATCTGCACGCTCGATTGCGGCACGATGAACTTCTCGCTGGGCGACTATGTGATGACCAACACGCCCTCGATGCTACGGGAAATGGCACGCCAGATGACGGCGCTGGGTGTTCGTCCGGAAATCGAGGCGTTCGACACCGGCCATCTCTGGTTTGCCAAGCAACTGGCTGAAGAAGGTCTGATCGAGGATCCGGTGCTGATCCAGCTCTGCATGGGTATCCCGTGGGGCGCGCCGGACGATCTCAACACCTTCATGGCGATGGTCAACAACGTGCCAAAAAACTGGACCTTCTCGGCCTTCTCCATCGGCCGCAACGCGCTCGCCTATCCGGCTGCGGCCGTGCTGGCCGGCGGCAATGTCCGCGTCGGGCTGGAAGACAATCTCTATATCGGCAAGGGCCAGCTCGCCACCAACGGCCAGCTCGTCGAAAAGGCCGTGACCGTGATCGAAGGCATGGGCGCCCGCGTCATCGGCCCGGCCGAAGTGCGCGAAAAGCTGAAGCTGACGAAACGGTAAAAAACGAAAGGGCGGAGCGTGTGGTAGCCCCCTCATCCGCCCTTCGGGCACCTTCTCCCCGCTGGGGAGAAGAGGGAGATTGCCGCGACCTCTAAGACCATTACTGAACCGGGAAGATGCCTCGCATACCCCTCTTCTCCCCAGCGGGGAGAAGGTGGCCCAAAGGGCCGGATGAGGGGGAACCGCGAAACGGACACATAAGAGGGAACACAAGAAAATGACCAAGATCACCAAGGCGGCCTGTATCGGCGGCGGCGTTATCGGCGGGGCCTGGGCGGCGCGCTTCATCCTCGCCGGCATCGATGTCGCGATGTTCGATCCGCACCCGGAAGCGGAACGTATCGTCGGCGAAGTGATGGCCAATGCAGAACGCGCCTATGGCATGCTGACCATGGCGCCGCTGCCTCCGAAGGGCAAGCTTACCTTCGTCAAGAGCATTGAAGAGGCCGTTGATGGCGCTGACTGGATTCAGGAAAGCGTGCCCGAGCGCGTCGATCTCAAGCGCAACGTCATCACCCAGATCGATGCGGCGGCCGATCCGAAGGCGCTGATCGGCTCCTCGACGTCCGGCATCATGCCGACCGAGCTTCAGCGCGACATGAAGCATCCTGAACGCATGTTCGTCGCCCATCCCTACAACCCCGTCTACCTGTTGCCGCTCGCCGAGCTCGTCGGCGGCGAGAAGACGGCCAAGGCCACGCTTGAAGACGCCAAGGCGAAACTCGCGCCGATCGGCATGAAGGGCGTCATCATCAACAAGGAGATCGAAGCCTTCGTTGGCGACCGTCTTCTCGAAGCCGTCTGGCGCGAAGGCCTGTGGCTGATCAAGGACGATATCTGCGATACCGAAACGCTCGACGACGTGATCCGCTATTCCTTCGGCATCCGCTGGGCGCAGATGGGCATGTTCGAGACCTACCGCATCGCCGGCGGCGAAGCCGGGATGCGCCACTTCCTCGCCCAGTTCGGTCCCTGCCTGTCCTGGCCCTGGACCAAGCTGATGGATGTCGTCGATCTGAACGACGAGCTGGTCGACAAGATCGCCGGCCAGTCCGACGCACAATCCGGCGCCCGCGGCATCCGTGACCTGGAGCGTATCCGCGACGAAAACCTCGTCGGCATCATGCATGCGCTGAAGAGCGGCGATGGCGGCAAGGGTTGGGGTGCGGGCAAGCTGCTCGCCGATTTCGAGCAGAGCCTGTGGGCAAACGCCAAGAAGCCGGAAACGGATATCGGAGAGGCCCAGCCGATCCGCATTCTCGAAACCAAGGTCAATGCCGCCTGGGTGGATTACAACGGCCACATGACCGAGCATCGCTACCTGCAGGTCTTCGGTGATACCTCCGACGGCCTGCTGCGCCTGATCGGCGTCGATCTCGAATATGTCCGCGACGGACACAGCTATTACACCGTCGAGACCCACATCCGGAACCTCGACGAAGGCAAGCTGGGTGATACGCTCTATTCGACCTGTCAGATCCTGTCCCAGGACGACAAGCGGCTGCACATTTTCTCGACCATCTACAATGCCGAGACGGGCGCCAAGCTCGCGACAGCCGAGCAGATGCTGCTGCATGTCGATAGCAAGGCCGGCAAGGCCGTTGCGGCGCTGCCGGCGGTGCTCGCCAAGGTCAAGGCGATTGCCGAAGCCCACGCCTCGCTGCCGGCACCTGAGGGTGTTGGCCGGGCTGTGGGACAGAAGCGCTAAGTTTCGGAGAGTTTGCCCCTCATCCGGCCCCCTTTTTTTTTACAGAAGAAGGGCGGCCACCTTCTCCCCGCTCGCGGGGAGAAGGGACAAGCGGCAAACGCCGTCGTCCCCTCTCCCCGCAAGCGGGGAGAGGGCTAGGGTGAGGGGCAATTCTGAGGGGACTTGCCTTACAAGAATAAGAGGGAGAACAATCATGAATTTCGCACTCACCGACGAACAGCAGATGATCGTCGACACCGTGCGCGGCTTCGTCGAGACGGAGATCTATCCGCATGAGAACGAAGTCGAGCGCACCGGCTTCGTGCCGCCGGAACTGGGGCAGGAGATCGCCCGCAAGTGCAAGGAACTCGGCTTTTTCGGCTGCAACATGCCCGAATCGGTCGGTGGCGCCGGGCTCGATCACCAGACGTTCACGCTGGTCGAGCGCGAGCTTGGCCGCGGCTCGATGGCACTCACCGTCTTCTTCGGCCGCCCCTCGGGCATCCTGATGGCCTGCAACGACGAGCAGAAGGAAAAATACCTGCTGCCGGCGGTTTCCGGCGAGAAATTCGATGCGCTCGCCATGACCGAACCGGACGCCGGCTCCGACGTGCGCGGCATGAAGTGTTTCGCCCGCAAGGATGGCGACGACTGGATCGTCAACGGCACCAAGCACTTCATCAGCCATGCCAACATCGCCGATTTTGTCATCGTCTTCATCGCCACTGGCGAAGAGCAGACACCGCGCGGCCCGAAGAAGCTGATCACCTGCTTTCTCGTCGATCGCGGCACGCCCGGCTTTGAAATCCGCGACGGCTACAGCTCCGTGTCCCATCGTGGCTACAAGAATTGCATCCTGAATTTCGACGAATGCCGCCTGCCCGCGGCGCAGATTTTGGGCGAAGTGCACAAGGGCTTCGACATCGCCAATGACTGGCTTTACGCGACCCGCCTGACAGTCGCCGCGACCTCTGTCGGCCGTGCCCGCCGGGCCTTTGACTATGCCCTCTCCTACGCCGCAGAGCGCAAACAGTTCGGCAAGCCGATCGGCGCCAATCAGGGCGTTTCCTTCAAACTTGCGGACATGATCACCGAGATCGACGCCGCCGATCTGCTGACGCTCTCGGCCGCATGGCGGCTGGATCAGGGTCTGCCGGCCAACCGCGAAATCGCGTCCGCCAAGGTCTATGCGACGGAAATGCTGGCCCGCGTCACCGACGAGGCGATCCAGATCTATGGCGGCATGGGCCTGATGGACGACCTGCCGCTCGCGCGCTTTTGGCGCGATGCGCGTGTGGAGCGCATCTGGGACGGCACCTCCGAAATCCAGCGGCACATCATCAGCCGCGATCTGCTGCGGCCGCTGGGGGCGTGAGGATGGATTCGCAGCAAGATACGTCTTTGAAAGTTTCCTCTTTCGTATCCGGATTTTCAACTGGCTCCCTCTTCTCCCCGGCGGGGAGAAGTGCCGAGCGCATGCGAGGCGATAAGGGGGTCTTTGCGGCAAACTCCGAGCAAGCTGCCCCCCTCACCCGGCCCTTCGGGCCACCTTCTCCCCGCTGGGGAGAAGAGGGAGAACGCCGCATCGACGGGAGACAGGCATGACCACCTCCCCCCGCCCCCTCGATCGTCTCATCCGCCCGAAATCCATCGCCGTCTTCGGCGGCAAGGAAGCACGCCGCGTGATCGAGCAATGCAACAAGATGGGCTTTGCCGGCGAAATCTGGCCGGTCCACCCGAAACTCGAGGATGTGCTCGGCCGCAAGTGCTACCGCTCCGTCGCCGAGCTGCCGGCGGCACCCGATGCCGCCTTCGTCGGTGTCAACCGCCAGCTCACCATCGAGATTATCCGCGATCTTTCCGCTCGGGGCGCGGGCGGGGCGATCTGCTATGCCTCCGGCTTCCGCGAGGCGGTGAACGAACTCGCTGATGGCAACGAGTTGCAATCGGCGCTCGTGGAAGCGGCCGGCGACATGGCAATCGTCGGGCCGAATTGCTACGGCTTCATCAACATGCTCGACGGCGCCCTGCTCTGGCCGGACCAGCACGGCATGTTGCGCGTCGAAAAGGGTGTGGCCGTCCTCACCCAATCCTCCAACATCGCCTGCAACGTTTCCATGCAGATGCGCGGCCTGCCGCTCGCTTATCTCATGACCGCCGGCAATCAGGCGCAGACCGGACTGTCCGACCTCGCCTGTGCGGTCATCGAAGACCCGCGCGTCACCGCCGTCGGCCTGCATATCGAAGGTTTTGACAGCATCGAAGCCCTGCAGCGGCTGGCGAAACGCGCACGCGAACTCCGCAAGCCTGTCGTCACGCTGAAGGTCGGTAAATCGGAGGCGGCACAGCTTGCGACGGTCTCGCACACCGCCTCGCTTGCCGGCAACGATGCTGTGTCCTCGGCGCTCCTTGCCCGCCTCGGCATCGGCCGCGTCGATACCTTGCCCGAGCTTCTGGAAACGCTGAAACTCCTGCATGTCCATGGCACGCTGAAGAGCTTCGACATCTCATCGATGAGCTGTTCGGGCGGCGAGGCCTCGCTGATGGCGGATGCCGGCGTCGGGCGCAAGGTCGTCTACCGGGCGTTGAAGGACGAACAACGCCTGCCGCTGCGCGAAAGCCTCGGCGAGATGGTGACGATCTCCAATCCGCTGGACTACCACACCTTCGTCTGGGGCAATCGCGAGAAGCAGACCACGGCCTTTTCGGCGATGATGAAGGGCGATTACGCCATGAACCTCATCGTCCTGGATTTCCCGCGACAGGACCGCTGCGATGCCGCCGACTGGGTCACCACTTGCGATGCCGTCATCGACGCTTCCAGGGCGACCGGCGCCGTTGCCGGCATCGTCGCAAGCCTTGGCGAAAACATGCCGGAGGAGACCGCATTGCGGCTGATGGCCGAGAAGGTCGTCCCCTTCTCCGGCATCGACGAGGCGCTGACGGCCTGCGAGATCGCAGCCGAAATCGGTCGCCTGTGGGCGCAGCCCGAGGCCGGGCCGCTGCTGGCCGTTTCGCATTCCGAAGGCGATAGCATTACGCTTTCCGAACATGAGGCAAAGACGGAGCTTGCCGCCTTCGGCCTGACGATCCCCAAGGGCCTCACCGCCGCCACGGCAGACGAAGCCGCCGATGCGGCGGAAAAGCTCGGCTTCCCCGTCGTGCTGAAAGGTCAGGGCGTCGCCCACAAGACCGAAGCAGGCGCGGTAAAGCTCAATCTCGCCAGCCGCGAGGCTGTGCTGGAAGCGGCGAAAGCTATGGCCGGCGTCGCCTCCGGCTATCTCGTGGAAAAGATGGTGGCGAAACCGGTGGCGGAGCTGATCGTCGGCGCGATGCGCGATCCCGTGGCCGGCCCGGTTCTGACGGTCGGCGCCGGCGGTATTCTCGTCGAACTCATCGAAGACTCGGCGATCCTGACGCTTCCCACCAACGACAAGGCGATCCGCGAAGCGCTTTCCGGTCTCAAGGTTGCGAAGCTTCTCGGCGGCTATCGCGGCCAGCCGAAAGGCGATGTCGATGCCTTGGTGAAGGCCGTCGCATCGGTGGCATCCTATGTCGTTTCAAACGCTTCAATGATCGAAGAAGTAGATATCAATCCTATCATGGTACTGCCCGAAGGTTCTGGAACCGTCGCGGCCGATGCCCTGATCAGGCGAAGGAAGACACGCGCATGACAGGACCGATCAAGACCCGCCGCGAAGGCGGCATTCTGGAAGTGACCATCGACCGGCCGAAGGCCAATGCGATCGATCTCGTCACCTCCCGGATCATGGGTGAAATCTTCCGCGATTTCCGCGACGACGAGACCCTGCGTGTTGCAATCATCACCGGTGCGGGTGAAAAATTCTTCTGTCCGGGATGGGACTTGAAGGCCGCGGCAGCAGGCGATGCGGTCGATGGCGATTACGGCGTCGGCGGCTTCGGCGGCATGCAGGAACTCCGCGATCTCAACAAGCCGATCATCTGTGCCGTCAACGGCATCTGCTGCGGCGGCGGCTTCGAAATCGCGCTCTCCACCGATCTCATCCTTGCCGCCGAACACGCGACCTTCGCGCTGCCGGAAATCCGCTCCGGCACCGTAGCCGATGCCGCTTCGATCAAGCTGCCGAAGCGCATCCCCTACCACATCGCCATGGACCTGCTCCTGACCGGCCGCTGGCTCGACGTGACGGAGGCCCACCGCTGGGGCTTCGTCAACGAGATCCTGCCTGCCGACAAACTCATGGACCGTGCCTGGGAACTCGCGCGTCTGCTCGAAAGCGGCCCGCCGCTCGTCTATGCCGCCATCAAGGAAGTCGTGCGCGCCGCCGAAGGCGAGGCCTTCCAGACCACCATGAACAAAGTCACCCAGCGTCAATTGAAGACGGTGGACATACTCTACTCCAGCGAGGACCAGCTCGAAGGCGCCCGCGCCTTTGCCGAAAAGCGCGATCCCGTCTGGAAGGGACGATAGAAACGATCGGCGCGTGAGGAAACGCGCCGGAAGAGACGGCCGAAGGCATATCTTCTTGAATAAGCTGAA
>JAVBSF010000539.1:0-3524 GCA_031556925.1 Pararhizobium sp. | reverse complement strand
GGCGTCGATCTGGTCGTACGCCTTGAACTCGCCGAAGAACTTCGTGATCGCTGCCGTCAGCGAGGTCTTGCCATGGTCAACGTGGCCGATCGTGCCGATGTTGACGTGCGGCTTATTGCGCTCAAATTTGCTCTTTGCCATGGGCTAGGTTTCCTGTGATCTATGACAATGGATGCGTCCGGCGGCGCCGGTTTGGGGAGGCGTTTAAGGGTTTCGGAAGAATTGCGCAAGACTTAATTGCGTTACGCCTTGACCGACGCCGCAGACGCTGATGGCCTCCATATATGTATGGGCATCAACGGAGCCAAGGGCGGCAGGCAAAAATCCGAAAGCCATTGAAAAGCCAGCCCTAAAACAGCCGGAACCTACCTCGCGCGCAAAGCCGGCTCCCTGTCGGAGAACGACACGGCCTTCACCGACAAGGGAGCCCGCCGACGCTCCGACGACCAGGAAAGCAGGCGCCTTGCCAGACAATGACCGGCAGGAGATTCGACACGCCGGTCGCAGCCGCCCGGCCCTATAGCGGATTGACGTGAAATGCCGCCATGGCAGCACCGCTGCGCTTGTAGGCCTCGGCCGTATCGAGCGCCTCGCGGATCGTCACGTCCATGTCGAGATAACGGTAGGTTCCGAGGCGTCCGACGAAGGTCACACCCTTCTCGGCCTTCGCCTTTTCGACATATTGCGCGAGCAGAGATTTTTCATCGGCCAGCCGGATTGGATAATAGGGAATGTCGTTCTCGCCGCAGGCGCGCGAATATTCGCGGTAGCAGACGGATTTTTCGTGGCTCTCCCACGGCGAGAAATGCTTGTGCTCGGTGATGCGGGTATAGGGCACCTCGACATCGCCGTAGTTCATGACGGCGCAGCCCTGATAATCGCCATCATAGCGGAACATCTCGAAATCCAGCGTGCGATAGCCGAGCCGCCCGAGTTCGAAATCGAAGTAGCCGTCGAGCGGCCCCGAATAGAACACATGATCGAAGCCATCGGCCTCGGAGCGGACAAAACGCCGGCCCAATTCAACCGTGATGCCGTCATGATCGAGTATCCTCTCGACCATCGGCGTATAACCGTTCTCAGGCATGCCCTGGAAACGGTGAAAGAAGTAGTTGTCGTCGTAGTTGAAACGCACCGGCAGCCGCTTCAGGATGCTGGCGGGCAGATCGTTCGGATCGCAGCCCCATTGCTTGATCGTATACCCCTTGAAGAAAGCTTCGTAGAGCCGCTGACCGACGAAGCGCAGCGCCTGCTCCTCGAACGTCTTGGGATCCTCGATCGAGGTATCGGACAGCCTCTTGATGAACGCCCTCGCTTCGTCGGGCCGAAAGCTCTTGCCGAAAACCTGGTTGATCGTATGCAGGTTGATCGGCAGCGAATAGACATGACCGCCCGAGGTCGTCTTGACGCGGTTGACATAGGGCATGAACCGCTCGAAGCGGTTGACGTAGTTCCAGACCTCTTCGTCGTCCGTATGGAAAATATGCGGCCCGTAGGTATGGACCATCACGCCCGATTCGGCATCGCGCTCGGTATAGCAATTGCCCGCGACATGCCCGCGCTCGTCGATGATGGTGATATCATGCCCGGCCTCGGCAAGCGCCCGGCCGATGACCGCGCCGGACAGACCGGCCCCCACAAGAAGAATTCGCTTAGACATCAAAGACCTTCGGACGTTCGTCGGTTCCACTTCGCCAATTCGACCTTCGTATGTCGGGCTCCGCGGAGGGGCAAGCCTCAATTATACGCCTTGATTTATTGGGCCGCTCCTAGCGGATGATGCCGGCATGAGGCGAAATGCTGCCCGCCGGTATGCTGCATCGCAGCAAGAATAACGTATCTCACCCCCCAACTAGAGGATGCGAGCAGAATATAATTTCCCGTATATTTCTACTGGTTTCCGCGCCAAATGAGTATAGGATCAAGACATGCGAAATCTAAAGCTGATCGTTTTTTCCGGCGGCGCAACCCTGTTCTCGCAGGCGGCGGTCCAGAACTATTGCCGGGGCGATCAGAAAATCGCGCGTTCTTCCGATATCCAGTTCAGTGACTGCCACGTCATGATCGCCATGAAGTGGCCGACGGAAGACCGCTCTCGGCTGGCAGCGGGACTTCGCCGCGCTCATCCCTTTTCAAGCGCCTTCTTCGACAGCTGTGCGGCTGATTGATCGAACGATACCTCAAGCACGAGAGTCGATTAGCCCACCTGATGACGATTGCGGCAATCAGGATTGCCGCTTCGAAGCCTGTGATGATCGATGAAGATCACGGTAAGCCCCTTGAGAGAATCGACATTGCGGAGAAATTCCGCAAGGCGCGGGATGCTGCCGGTGCGCTTCCCACGTCTGGTCGATGGTGTGGAAGCAAGCCGGAAAGCAGGAAGGCTCGGGCCAACAGGCGTAAGCGGCATAACGCCGAAAACACGCCGCTTAGATAAGCAATTGAAAGAATGGAGCGGGTAGCGGGAATCGAACCCGCGTATTCAGCTTGGAAGGCTGCTGCTCTACCATTGAGCTATACCCGCGGGGTCATGATCCGTGCAACAGAATGGTGGAGGGAGTTGGATTTGAACCAACGTAGGCTGAGCCAACGGATTTACAGTCCGTCCCCTTTAACCACTCGGGCATCCCTCCATTATTCTGTCGGGATCAAGCGACCAGTATGAGATCGCTTCGGCCCGGTCTTGTCGGCGGCGCCTCGTGATCTGGGCGGCTATATGGACGGATGGTTTCGTCCTGTCAACACGATCGCCGCGAAAAATATGCGAATTATACGCACAAAAATCACAAGCCACCCAAAACGTGAAAAACGGTTTCGCCATCATGGGTTCACCGATATAAGACAGTCATGAGCAAGGATAATCCCGGCGACAAGAGCGCCAAAGACAGCCATTACGCCACCCTGAGGCGCGCCCACCGCGACGCAAAGCGCGAGCGCGGAGAAATCCCGACGCCGCCACAGGACCGTCGCGCAAGAAAGGGCAAGGAAGACTGGAAGGCGCCGCAGTTGCAGCCTGATCAGGTGCTGCTCTATGGCCTGCATACGGTGCGTGCCGCGCTCGACAATCCCGAGCGGCAGATCGTCAAGCTGTCGGTGACGCAGAATGCGCTGCAGCGTCTGGAGATCGGGCCGGTTGACACTCTCAAGTTCGCCGTCGAGATGGTCTCCCCGCAGGATCTCGACAAGGTTCTGGGGCCGGATGCGATCCATCAGGGCGTCATGCTGGAAACGCGGCCGCTGCCGATGCGCCGCCTGTCGGCACTGAAGGATAGCCCGCTCATTCTGGTGTTGGATCAGGTCACGGATCCGCACAATGTCGGCGCCATCATGCGCTCGGCGGTCGCCTTCAATGCCGGCGCGCTGATCACCACCATGCGCCACAGCCCGACCGAATCGGGCGTTCTGGCGAAATCCGCCTCCGGCGCGCTGGAGATGATCCCCTATATCCAGATCACCAATCTGGCCGACGCGCTGGAAGAGCTTCACAGACTGGGCTTCACCTCCGTCGGCCTCGATTCGGAAGG
>JAVBSF010000082.1:0-8619 GCA_031556925.1 Pararhizobium sp. | reverse complement strand
AATGGCGTTGTTGATGGCTTCCTGGACGATGCGGAACAGCGCGGTTGCGACATTCTGCGGGAGTGCGTCGATTACGCCCTGGGTCTTATCAGCGATGTTCCAGTCGACAGACAGGCCGCTGTCGCGGACCGAGCGCTCCAGATGGTTCTCGACCGCCTGGGCGAAGCCGAAGAGCTGCAGCACCGTCGGCCTGGCCTCCTCGATGATCTGGCGGACATCGTGCATGCAGTGCTGGACGCTGCGAATAATCGGGTCGAGTTCTTCTGTGGAGACGGTTGGCGCGTTTGCGAGTTTTTCCAGCTTGCGCGACAGCCGGGTAAGGTCAGCCAAAGTCTGGTCGTGCAGATCCATACCGATCCGCTGGCGCTCGGTCTCCAGTGCTTCGGTCAGCCTCAGTGCACCGAGCCGAAGACCTTCCTCGCGGGCGCGGGCCTCAGCCTCTACGATCGCCGAGGCGCGAGCCTGCTCGGCGGCGCGCAATGCGTAGAAGTAAGGCGCCAGCAGGTCACCGATCGAACGGGCGTTTTCGAGATCGTTCGATGTGTAAAGCCCGATCTGGTGGCTGGAGCATGAGAGCGCGCCAATGATCTTACCCTGGACCTTCAGCGGTACATGCAGGCGCGCGCGAAGATTGCTTTCGAAGATTGGCGCGGAATAGGAACCGTTATAGTGAAAGCGCGGGTCCTCGCAGGCATTGTCGGTCAGCATGGTTTCGACCTCGCCATAGAGCAGACTGCGGATCGGGCTGTTGGAAATCGGCGCTGGTGGGGTTTGGCCCCACGCTGTTTCGAAGGGGCTCTCGTGAGCAGTGTGATACTTGCCGTCGAGCGTTATGATACAGACATCCATATGGTCATGCGGGATGATATGGCTGACCTCGGCCGCCACGGCGCGTATGACGGAATGAAAATCGAGCTGGCCGGCGAGCAGGCGCGAAATGGTCAGGTACTGGTCGAGAAGGGTCGATGATGTCGGGCCTAGCATGTCGGGACCTCCTCCCGTTCAGGCGCTTTTCCACTCGCCCATGCTGCTCATATATTGAGGCAAGAGCATCCTTCAGTCCTGCGGCACTCCGCATATTTTCTGCGGGAACCCGCAAACTGCGTGCCGAGACCTGACTAGGCAACCATGCCGTTATCGGCCATCATGCTCTTACTGAGGACATGTGCTTAGCGCAAGGGCGTAGGACAAGGGTCTCGGTGCAATAACAGTTTCGGTACCGTGAGGAGACGGTGTCGGAATGCGGCCGAAAGAGGGCCGACCAGAGGGAGAGAGACTATGAACATCAGGACAATACTCCTGGCGTCAGCCGCTGTGCTCGTCGCCTTAATGCCGATGTCCGCATCTGCCGATACGTCGGATAAGAAAATTGCGCTGTCCAACAATTATGCCGGCAATTCCTGGCGTCAGGCCATGTTGACCAGCTGGGACAAGGTGACCAAGGAAGCCGTAAAGGCGGGCGTGGTTGCGGCAGCCGACCCGTTCACGACAGCCGAGAACCAGGCGACCGAGCAAGCCGCGCAGATCCAGAACATGATCCTCGAAGGCTATAATGCCATCGTCATCAACGCCGCTTCGCCGACCGCGCTCAACGGTGCCGTCAAGGAAGCCTGCGATGCCGGTATCGTCGTCGTATCCTTCGATGGCATCGTCACCGAGCCTTGCGCTTACCGTATCGCCGTCGATTTCAAGGCGATGGGGATGAGTGAAGTCGAATATCTCGCCAAGAAGATGCCCGATGGCGGCAATCTTCTCGAAATTCGCGGCCTCGCCGGTGTTTTCGTGGATGACGAGATTTCTGCCGGCATCCACGAAGGTGTGAAGAAGTATCCGCAGTTCAAGATCGCCGGCTCGGTCCATGGCGATTGGGCGCAAGACGTGGCCCAGAAGAATGTCGCCGGCATCCTCCCAAGCCTGCCTGAAATCGCCGCTGTGGTCACGCAGGGCGGTGACGGCTATGGTGCCGCGCAGGCATTTGCTGCCGCCAAGCGTCCGACCCCGCTCATCATCATGGGCAACCGCGAGGACGAATTGCAGTGGTGGAAGCAGCAGAAGGATGCAAGCGGTTACGAGACCATGTCGGTCTCGATCGCGCCGGGCGTCTCGACGCTCGCCTTCTGGGTCGCCCAGCAGGTACTCGATGGCCAGAAGGTGCCGCAGGATCTGGTCGTGCCCTTCTTGCGCATTGACCAGGACAATCTCGAAAAGAATCTCGAAACCACCCAGAAGGGCGGCGTTGCCAACGTCGAATATTCGCTCGACGACGCCAAGAAGGTCATCGCGGACGCGTCCAAGTAAGGATGCGCATCGCCGCCTCTGGCGCGATTGAGATGGATTGCCGGCGGGGTAGGCTTGCCGGCAATCGTTCGACTTCCCTGCAATTTCGAGCGTAAACCGGTTCATGACTGACGCCGCCCAGAATATCTCCGTCGTGGCCGCCGAAGGGGTCAAGGTCCATTTCGGCGCGGTGAAGGCGCTCGACGGCGTTGATCTTGCGATCTTGGCCGGCGAGTGCGTCGGCCTTGTCGGTCATAACGGCGCCGGCAAATCCACCATCGTCAATGTCATCAATGGCGGGCTGGCACCGCATGACGGCGCGGTTCGCTATGCCGGTCGCGACGCCGGCACGGGTATCGCCGTTGCGCGGGCCAATGGCGTGCGCTGCGTGTTCCAGGAGTTGTCGCTCTGCCCGAACCTGACGGTGGTCGAGAACACCCGCGTCATGCATCCGGAACTGAAAGGCTTCGGCTGGCGCGGCCGTGCGCTGTCCATCATCCGTGCCAAGCTCGACGAGATTTTTCCTGGCCATCATATCGATTGCACCGCCGCCGTCGAAGATCTCTCGATCGCGGAGCGGCAGATGGTGGAAATATCCATCATCTTCGCCAGATTGCATGATGCGCCGCGCCTGGTCATCCTTGACGAGCCCACGTCCTCGCTCGATGCCGGCCTTGCAAGGCAGCTGATGGACTATGTCCGGAGATTCGTGAGTGGGGGCGGTTCGGTGCTGCTGATCTCGCATATCCTCGGCGAAATTCTGTCCACCGCCGACCGTATTGTCGTCATGAAGGACGGCAAGGTTGTCGCCAGCCGCCAAGCGTCGATGTTCGACGTCGGCAGCCTCGTGCAGGCCATGGGGAACGTGGTCAAGGAACAGGCGCGCAACGCCACTGCCGTCCAGTCGAGCGGCAGGCCGCTGGTCGATCTGCCGGCCATCCGGGGCAGGGGCCTGCCGTTTCGAGCACATAAGGGCGAGGTGATCGGGCTTGCGGGGCTTGCCGGTCACGGCCAGACCGACATGCTGCTGTCGCTCTACCGCACGCTGAGCAGCGATTGGCTACCCGGTCAAGGCCGCGCGGTGGCCTTCGTCGCCGGCGACCGCAGTCTCAACGGGACGTTTCCGCTGTGGAGCATTCTCAACAATCTTTCGATCTCGTCGCTCGGCAGCTTCGCCACCGCCGGTTTCGTCAAGCGCGACCAAGAAAAGACGCTCGGCGAGGACTGGAAGAGGCGGATCGAAATCCGCACGCCTGACATGAAGAACGGCATTTTGTCCCTGTCCGGCGGCAATCAGCAGAAGGTGCTCTTTGCCCGGGCGCTCTCCACCCGCGCCACCATGGTGCTGATGGACGACCCGATGCGTGGCGTCGATGTCGGGACCAAGCAGGAGGTCTACTCCATGTTGCGCGCCGAAGCCGCCGCGGGCCGCACCTTCATCTGGTACTCGACCGAGATGGATGAAATCCGCCTCTGCGACCGCGTCTACGTCTTCCGCGACGGGGTGATATCGGCCGAGCTCGCAGGCGACGATATCACCGAGGACCGGGTGCTGGAAGCGTCCTTCGAGGGAGAGGCGGCATGACGGTCTTAAGTTCCTCGACCATCCGCCAGATCGTGCCGGCTTTGTCGCTTGCCGTTTTGCTCGGCGCCGTGTTCTACATCCAGCCGCGCGCCATGGGGTACACGGGGCTGAACCTGCTGTTCAACCTCGCCGTGCCGATCGCGCTCGCGACCGTTGCCCAGATGATGATCATGGCTGTCAACGACCTCGATCTTTCCATGGGCACATTCGTCAGCTTTGCCGCCTGCGTCACCGCCACCTTCCTGCAATCCGATCCCGTCATCGGCATCCTGATCCTGGCGGGCGCTATCGCCGCCTACGCCGTTCTCGGCGTTGTCATCCACCTCAGGGAGTTGCCGTCGATCGTCGTGACGCTCGGCATGAGCTTCGTTTGGGGCGGGCTGGCCGTTCTGATTTTGCCGGCACCCGGCGGCACTGCGCCGGAATGGGCGCGCTGGCTGATGACGTCGAAGCCGCCCTTCGTGCCGATGGCGATCGTCGCCTCCGTCATCATCGCCGTCATCGCCCACTTTGTGGTGATGCGTTCGACCTTCGGCGTGCTGGTACGCGGCGTCGGCGGCAATGCCCGCTCGGTGGAACGTGCCGGCTGGTCCGTGCTGGCGATCCGCGCCGGTGCTTATGCCACGGCCGGCTTTCTCGCTGTTCTCTCCGGCATTCTGCTCGTGGGCCTCACGACTTCGGCGGATGCCAATATCGCGCTGCGCTATACGCTGCTCTCCATTGCTGGCGTCATCCTCGGCGGCGGCGAGTTTGTCGGTGGGCGGGTCTCGCCTGTCGGTGCCGTCATAGGCGCGCTGACGCTGGCATTGGCCGGCTCGTTCCTGTCCTTCCTGCGGATTTCACCGGACTGGCAGATCGGCGCACAAGGGGCGATCCTGATCATCGTGCTCGGGCTCCGCCTGCTGCTCAACCGGTCTGAAAAGCGGGAGAAGCGAGCATGAGCTTTGCGTCGCGCCACCCTTGGGTCTGGGCCTATCTCGCCACATCGATCGTATGGCTGATCACTATCCTGTTCACCGGCGGCACTAGCGCCGGCGGATTGACCCAGGCCGCCTTCACCTTCGCTGCCTTCTCCGTGATCGTCGGGATCGGCCAGATGTTCGTGATCACGCTTGGGCCGGGCAATGTCGATCTTTCGGTGCCCGCCACCATGACGCTCGCCGGTACGCTGTCGCTGAAATACATGGATGGCGGCGAGGGCCTGGTTCTGGCCGGCCTTGGCATAGCCGTCGTAGTCGGCGTGGTTGTCGGCATCGTCAATTACGCGCTGATCAAGCTTTTGCGCATTCCGCCGATCATTGCCACGCTGTCGATGAGCTTCATCGTGCAATCGACCGCCATCTGGTCCAACCGCGGCCTTCGCGTGAAGCCGCCCGAAAGCCTCGCGATCTTCACCACATCGGATATCGGTGGCATTCCGAACATCGCCATCGTCGCCGTCTTGCTTGCCGTAGCCGCCTGGCTGCTGCTCGAAAAGAGCATCTACGGCCGCTGGATATCAGCCATCGGTCAGTCGCAATTTGCGGCCCGCATGGCCGGGATACCCGTGGATGGCACACGCTTCGTGACTTACGTCCTCTGCGCCGTGCTCGCCGCGATCTGCGGCTTTCTATTCGCGAGCTTCTCCGGCGGTGCAGCACTCAATATGGGGGCGGAATATCTGCTGACCTCGATCGCCGTCGTCGTCATCGGCGGCTCGGCGGTGGCCGGCGGCAATTCCAACGTGCCGGGTATCTGGGGCGCGTCACTCTTTATGTTCCTTGTCGTCTCGATGCTTAACACCTACGGCTTCGGTGCTGGTGTGCGGCTCATCCTGACGGGCCTCATCATCATTTCAGTCATTCTGGTCGCGAGCGGCAAGTTCAAAACTGGCCGCTAGAACCCACCAGTCTCGGGGAGGGAAAATGACTTCACCTTCGATCTACGAAATCCACGATCCGCGCTTCCGCCATCTCGTCGTCGGCAGTGCTGCGCTGGACGAACTGTATTCCGGTTGCCGCTGGGCCGAGGGTCCCGTCTGGTTTGCCGATCTCAACTGCCTGCTCTGGAGCGACATCCCCAATGAGCGGATGATGCGCTATTCGCAGGATGGTGATATCTCTGTGTTCCGGCCACGCTCCGATTTCACCAATGGCAACACGCGCGACAATCAGGGTCGGCTGATCTCCTGCCAGCACGGTATGCGCCGGGTCGTGCGCACCGAGATTGACGGCACGATCACCGTGCTTGCCGACAGCTACCAGGGCAAGCGGTTGAATTCGCCCAATGACGTCGTGGTCAAGTCGGACGACACGATCTGGTTCACCGATCCGAGCTACGGCATCATGTCGAATTACGAGGGCTTCAAGGCCGAAGAGGAACAGGAGACGCGCAATGTCTATCGCCTCGATCCCAAGAGCGGTGCCTTGACCGTCGTCGCCAGCGATTTCGGCCAGCCCAATGGGCTTGCCTTTTCGCCCGACGAATCGAAGCTTTACATCGCAGATTCCTGGTCCAGCCACGATCCGAACTGGCCGGCCCATATTCGCAGCTTCGACGTTCAGGCAGATGGCACCTTGAAGGGGGGCGAGGCGCTGTGCGTGACCAACAAGGGGCTGCCGGACGGTTTCCGCGTCGATGTGGCGGGCAATATCTGGTCCAGTTCCGGCGACGGCGTACATTGCTTCGCACCCGACGGCACTCTGCTCGGCAAGATACTGGTGCCGCAGACGGTCTCCAACCTGACGTTTGGCGGTCCGCGGCGTAACCGGCTCTTCATCACAGCTACGAAGTCGCTCTATGCGATCTATACGGCGACGATGGGCGTGCGGTTCTGCTGATATTCTGCAACGGGAACGCCGCCCGCCCTGTTTTCCGGATCGGGGCGGACCAGGAATTCAGAGGCGTTGCGTGATTGTGTTAACGCAACAAGCCTTCGTTGCATTCAATGATTATGCCGGGGTGGCACCTTTGCAATCTGGCGGAACGTGTCCGCATGCTTGATGGTGGCGCCGTCGGCCAATTGCGTGACCGTCTGGCGGTAAAGCATTTGCCAGGGGGTGGCGTCGGCCGGAACGGCCGGGATGCCATCGTTTTTCCGCTGGGCGATTTCCGCGTCATCGACCAGCATATCACACCGGCCGGCGTTGAAATCGATCCTTATGGTATCACCGGTCCGGACATAGGCCAGGCCGCCGCCGGCCGCACTTTCCGGCGAGGCATTAAGGATCGAGGGGCTGTCCGCGGTTCCGGATTGCCGGCCATCGCCGATCGTCGGGAGACTCATGATGCCACGCTTAAGCAGGTGGTCCGGCGGCTGCATGTTGACGACTTCGGCCGAGCCGGGCCAGCCGAGCGGACCTGCACCGCGGATCACAAGGATCGAACGCTCGTCGATGGCAAGCGACGGATCGTTGATCCGCTGGTGGTAATCCTCGGAGCCATCGAACACCACGGCCTTGCCTTCGAACACGCCCTCATGGCCAGGATCGCTCAGGTAACGCCGGCGGAAATCCTCTGATACGACGCTCATCTTCATGATGGCAAAATCGAACAGGTTGCCCTTCAGCACGAGGAAGCCGGCGCGTTCGCGCAAGGGTTCCGTATAGGGTTTGATCACCTCGCGGTCATCGGACTGACGCCCTTGAAGGTTCCCGGCCATCGTCTTGCCGGTAACGGTCGGACACTGCCCGTCCAGCTTGCCCGCCTGAAGAAGTTCCCACATGATCGCAGGCACGCCACCGGCGCGATGGAACCGCTCGCCGAGATAGGCGCCCGCCGGCTGCACATTGGCAAGCAGGGGGATATCGAAGCCGTGAACCTGCCAGTCGTCGGGCTTGAGATCGACGCCGGCATGCTTGGCCATGGCCATCAGATGCGGCTGGGCATTGGTCGATCCGCCGATCGCGGAATTCACCCTGATTGCGTTGAGGAAGGCGGCGCGGGTCAGGATATCGGACGGGCGAATGTCCTGCAGCACCAGTTCCACGGCCCGCCGGCCGGTTCTATAGGCCATTTGGCCGCGCTCGCGATAGGCGGCCGGAATGGCCGCGCAACCGGTCAGCGACATGCCGAGCGCCTCGGCCATGGCATTCATCGTGGACGCCGTACCCATCGTGTTGCAATGGCCGATGGAGGGCGCCGAACTCAGCGCCGCCTCGAGAAACTCTTCGCGATCGATTTCGCCGGCGGCGTACTTGCGGCGCGAGCGCCAGATCACGGTGCCGGAGCCGACCAGATCTCCATCATGGTGGCCGTCGAGCATCGGGCCGCCGGAGAAAACGATCGCTGGAATATCGACGGTCGAGGCTGCCATGAGCGCAGAGGGCGTAGTCTTGTCGCAACCAGTTGTCAGGACCACCCCGTCAAGCGGATAACCGTAGAGGATTTCAACCAGCCCAAGATAAGCAAGGTTGCGATCGAGTGCGGCGGTTGGGCGCTTGCAGTTTTCAAACAGGGGGTGGGTCGGAAAATCAATGGGAATGCCGCCAGCGTCGCGGATACCGTCTCTCAGCCGTTTGGCGAGGTCGAGGTGGTGGCGGTTGCACGGGTTCAGGTCGCTGCCCGACTGGGCGATCCCGATGATCGGCTTGCCACTGCGCAGTTCCTCCGGTGTCGTGCCGTAGTTCATGAAGCGCTCGAGGTAAAGCGCGGTCAGATCGAGATGATCCGGGTTGTCAAACCAGTCCTGCGAACGCAGCCGGCGATTTTCTTTCTGGTCTTTGCTCACCGGACCTTCTCCCCCTGGTCGTCGTTGATTTTTTCGAGATGCAGCAGCA
>JAVBSF010000155.1:0-46145 GCA_031556925.1 Pararhizobium sp. | reverse complement strand
AATTGCGCCCCCCCAGCGCCCCTCGGGGCTTCTAGGGGCCTCCCGCACACCCCCCCCCCCGCCCCCCCCCCCCCCCCCGGGGGGGTTCGGGGGCGGGGGTGGGCCCCCCAAGCTGCGGCATCCGCAGTTGTTGCGGATTCTGCCCCTCATCCGCCCTGTCGGGCACCTTCTCCCCGCGCGCGGGGAGAAGGGACAAGCGGCACGCTCCGCCATTGCCTCGCCTCCCCGCCTGCGGAGAGAGAGTGAGGGGCTATACCGGGTCGGAAAGGCCGATGCGGCCGCCCTACTCGGCTTGAATAAGGTCACCCTTGGAGGTGATCATCACCCAGCGGCCGTCGCGCTGCTCCAGCGTCGAAAGACGGCTGTTGTCGGGCAGCACGCCGCCGACATTGACGATATAGAGTCCGTTCCTGTCTTCGACCAGCGCACGGCCGTCGGCCACATGCATGAGGCGGAAACCGGACGCGGCCGGGAACGGCTGTCCCGGACCATCCTGCGGAACGGCCGGTTGCAACTCGTCGCCCGGAGCCGGAACCGTCGCCGTCGTCAGTTGATCGACGGCGGCGCGGGTGTCCGGATCGGTCATCGCCAGCGGCGACGATGCAAGACCGGCTTGCCCGCCGCGCGGCATTTCCCTGGGACTTCCCTGCCAGAGCGTCGGCAGCGAAAACTTGTCCTGGTTCATGAAAGCGTACCACGGGAAGAACGTCGCAAGGCCGGCGAGAACCAGCCCGGTCGCGCCCAGGGCCTTGTCGATCAACGGCATGCGATCCTTGCGCTTGCGCTGGGTCACGGCTTCATCGGCATCGTAATCGGTCATCGGCTGCTTCATCATCTTGCCCTTGCGGCGCCCCCCGCACCCGCCGCCGATTTCAGCGCATTGGCGAGATCGGTGAAGGCGTCGAATGCCGGACGTTCTCCCGGCGTCTGCTTCAGAATATCGTAGATCACCGGCACCTGCTTGATCGCCATGTCGAGATCGGGGTCGCTGCCGGCGCGATAGCCGCCGATGAGGCGCAGGTCGCGGGTTTCCTCAAACCGGTGGATCAGCGATTTCAGCCGCGACACCAGCTTTTCCTGATCCGGCGTCCAGGCCTTGCGGGCAAGGCGCGACACCGAGGACAAGGGGTTGATCGGGGGATAACGCCCCTCCTCCGCCAGACTGCGATCCATGACGATATGGCCGTCGAGAATGCCGCGGGTCGAATCCGCGATCGGGTCGTTGTGGTTGTCGCCGTCGACAAGGATGGAGATGATCGCCGTGATCGTGCCCGTCCCCTCGGGGCCGGGGCCGGCGCGTTCCAGAAGGCGCGGCATCTCTGTGAAGACAGAGGCCGGATAGCCGCGCGCGATCGGCGGCTCGCCGGAGGCGGTCGCCACTTCGCGGATCGCATGGGCAAAGCGCGTCACGCTGTCGACGATCAGCAGAACGTTGTCGCCCTTGTCGCGGTAGTGTTCGGCGATGGTGATAGCCGTCAGGGGAGCCATCTTGCGCAGCATCGGGCTTTCATCGCTGGTGGCGACGACGGCGACGGATTTCTTCAGGTTGTCGCCGAGCGTATCCTCGATGAATTCGCGCACTTCACGGCCGCGTTCGCCGACGAGAGCGATCACCACCTTGTCGAAGGCGTCGGCGCGGGCGAGCATGGAAAGAAGAGTGGATTTACCGACGCCGGAACCGGCGAAAACGCCGAGACGCTGGCCGAGGCAAAGCGGCGAGAAGATATCGATGGCGCGAACGCCGGTCTTGAAGCCATGCTCGACACGCTTGCGGGTCATGGACGGCGGCGCGGTGTTGGAGATCGAGCGGCGCACATCGCCCTGCAGCAACGGACCACCGCCATCGATCGGCTCGCAGAGCGAATTGATGGTGCGGCCGCACCAGGATTCGGTGGGCGCGATGCGGAACGCGCCCTTGCGGATCACCGTGTCGTGGATCCCGATGGGATCGCCCGGCTCGATCGGGCAGACATAGACGAGATCGGGCTCGACCTTGACCACTTCGCCGAGGTGAATGCCGGTCGCGCTCTTGTGGGCGACAAATTCGCCGAGACGCACATGCCGCGACAGGCCGCTGACGGTGTAGTGCCCGGCGGAGATCGTCTGGACATGGCCGCCCGGCGCAATCGAGAATTCCGGATTGGCATAACGCTCGGCAAGGCCGGACAACGCCGCAAGCGAGGTCGAAGACGTCGTGATCCTGATTTTTTCGCTCTGCATGCGGCCTCGTCGTCGCGGTTTGGAAGGGTCGATGGCGTCGGTTTACTTTGCGCCGCCCAGCGTCTTGATGGCTTCGTCCAGCGAGCTTTCGCTGTCGCGCATCAGGGCGCTGATGTTTTCGAAGGCGCGGGAGACCTGGATCAGCTGCGACATTTCCTGAACGGGATTGACGTTCGATTGCTCGACATAGCCCTGCATGACGCCGACATCCATGCGGTCGACGACCGGCTCCGGCTGGATCGCCGGGATGACCGCGCTGTTGTCGGAGCGGGCGAAGCCGGCGGAGAAATCCGCTTCGTAGAGACCCAGCGCCGCGACCTGAACGCCGTTCTGGTGGATGGCGCCATCGGCGCCGACCTCGATGGGGCTGTCGTCATTGACCTGGATCGGCGCGCCGCCGGCATCGAGAACCGGATAGCCCTTGAGGGTCACGAGGTCGCCGGCTTCGGTCAGCGTGAAGCGGCCGTCGCGGGTCAGCGCCTGACCCGACGGTGTCTCGATCTGAAACCAGGCCTCGCCCTTGATCGCGAAATCCAGCGTGTTGCCGGTGCGGTTCAAGCCGCCATTGTTGGTGTTGATGAACTCCTGGCCCTTGGAAACGAATGCCACCTTGGCCGGCTTGTTGTCGCCGATCAGCTGGTTGAACTTCACCTCGGTCGCGCGAAAGCCGACGGTGTTGGCATTGGCGACGTTGTCGGCCAGCGTGTTCATACGCCGCTCAAGCGCCATCTGCGAGGAAACGGCAACGTAAAGTCCGGTCTGCATGTCAGCGACCTCCGAGTTTCAGGGTATTGATGGAAAGAAGCAGATCCGCGGAGATGCCATAGCCGCTGGACGAACCGAAAACGGCGAGCGGATCGTAATTGTCGGAAGAATTGTCGAGTTCCCACAGGACGGTGAAGCGCTCCAGCATCTTGCCGAGCTTCGACGGATCCTTCAGGTCTTCGAGATCGATGGCCTTTTCGACGGCCGCCGCCTGCTTGTCGATGTCGGATGCGGCAAACTCGTCCGGCATCTGCATGAGCGTGCGCGCCACCTTGGCCAGCGCCTCGTCGGCGAGCAGGCCGTAGCCGCTGGTGATCGTCGGCGCCATGCGCTCGAAATAGAGCGCGAGACGAACGCCGGCATTTTCCGCGCCGGCATCCTCTTCCAGAGTCTGGCGCATGTATTTGTCGGCAACACCCTTCTGGGCCCTGTCGAAAGAGGTGGCGACGGCGCCGTTGCGGGCGAAATTCAGCGATTCGACAAGTTCCGTGTAGCGGCTGTCGGTGAGCTGCTTGGCGAAGGCATCGTCGCTATCGACGCCTTCGGTCAGCACCTTGCGCATGAAAGCCTTGGCATAGCCCATATCTTCCAGACCGTGCGCCTTGATCGCATAATCATAAAGACGGCTGTCGGCGAAGAACTCGTCGATGGATTTGATGTTGCCGATATGGGCGAGGTAATATTCGGTCTCGCGGGCGACATCGGGCTGTTTCGCCACCTTGTCCAGCGACTTGGTGAGATCGGTCGTTATCAGCTTGTAACTGGTGTAGGTGGTCGTCACGACAGTTATCCCGCTTTTCGATTGGCGCGCAGATCACGCGCGGTTTGGCTCTTGTGGCGGAACCTGCCGGAACTTGCTTGCGCGAACCTGTTCGGAAAAACAGGCCTTTTCCCGCGGGCGCCCTGCCGCGAAAGGGCCAGCCTCACGCAAGGCAGACGGCCTATCGATAGCCTCGAAAATTCCATCATTCCGGCAGGTATCGAAATGAACATCATCATCGGTCTCGTCTTGACCATCGGCTGTATCCTTGGCGGCTTCATCGCCATGGGCGGCCACATGGAGGTTCTGAACCAGCCGTTCGAACTCGTCATCATCGGTGGCGCCGGCCTCGGCGGCTACGTCATGGCGAACTCGATGAAGGTTCTGAAAGACACCGGCAAGGCGCTGGGCGAGGCCTTTGCCCACAAGGTTCCCAAGGAACGCAACTACCTCGATACGCTTGGCGTGCTCTACAGCCTGATGCGCGACCTGCGCACCAAGTCGCGCAACGAGATCGAAGCTCATATCGACAACCCGGAAGAATCCACCATCTTCCAGTCGGCCCCGACGGTTCTGAAGAACAAGGAGCTGACCGCCTTCATCTGCGATTACGTTCGCCTGATCATCATCGGCAACGCCCGCAGCCACGAGATCGAGGCGCTGATGGACGAGGAAATCAACACCATCACCCACGACAAGATGAAGGTCTACAACGCGCTCACCACCATGAGCGACGCCTTCCCGGCCATCGGTATCGTCGCGGCCGTTCTAGGCGTCATCAAGGCCATGGGCGCCATCTCGGAAGCGCCGGAAGTTCTCGGCGGCAAGATCGCCGCCGCCCTCGTCGGCACCATGCTCGGCATCTTCCTCTCCTACTGCGTGGTCGCGCCGGTCATCGCCAACATCAAGTCGGTGCGCGAAAAGCAGAACCGCCTCTACATCATCGTCAAGCAGACGCTGCTCGCCTACATGAACGGCTCCGTGCCGCAGGTCGCGCTCGAATACGGCCGCAAGACCATCTCTGCCTATGAACGTCCGTCGATCGACGCCGTGGAGCAGGAAATGATGAACCCCGGCGGCGGCGGCGAAAGCAAGGCGGCCTAAAGGATGATCATGCAAGCCAAAAGCAACGTTCACGCCTTCGATCGCCGGCTGCTCGCCCGCATGACGGGCAAACTCGGCGACGACCAGACCGTCGGCAAGCTTGCCGAAGAGCTGGGCCAGGTGTTTTCCGAGTTCCTGCCGGACATTCTCCACAGCGAGACCCAGCAGGACATCACCATCACCTATGCCGGCTTCGAGACCGGCCTGAAGCAGCGCCTGATCGCCGGTCTCGGCGACGGCGTCGCGCTGTGCACCGTGGGCCTGCGCAACTGGTGCCCGGACTTCGTTCTCAGCATCGACAGCCCGGCCATCATCGCCCTTGTCGAAATGCTGCTCGGCGCCCCCTCCTCCGAGGTCGAGGAACCCAGGCCCCGCCAGCTTTCCGACATCGAGCTCGATGTCGCCGCCATGGTCTTCGAGAAGATCGCCGAGGTTCTGAAATCCGCCGTCAACGCGCCCGGCGGCTTCGAGCCGGTGGTGGAGCGTCCGCACAATGCCGGCGGCAAGCCGCCGGCGGTTTCGGAGGACGAGGATGTCTTCGCGGCCTGCATCAATATCTCGATCGGCCTTGGTCCGGTGCTGTCGACGTTCTCGATCATCGTGCCGCAGCAGCCGCTCCTGAAGACGACTGTCGTCTTTCCGAAAGGCATTGGCCAGGGCCGCAAGGCCAAGGGCGAATGGGGCGAACAGCTGGAGCAGCAGGTCCGTCGCTCAAGCGTCAATCTCGAGGCCCGAATCAAGCTCCAGAGCCTGACCCTCGACACTATCAGCCGGCTGCAGCCGGGCGATGTCATCCCCTTCAACGAAGCCAAGGATGTCCGCGTCGAAGTCAACGCCAACGGCCGCGATCTCTATATCTGCGAGTTCGGCCGCTCCGGCGCGCGCTACACGGTGCGGATCAAGGATACCCACGGCTCCGACAACGATATCCTCAATCATCTCATGGGTTGAAACCGACACCTTGCCTGAACCCGTGCCCGCAACATGGTTGGGGCAAGCTTCGAATGGAATAATTTGCACATGGCTACGAAGAAAGCACCCAAGGAAGACCTCACCAACATCGTCGACGGCGACGTGGAGCTCGATCGCGCAATCGACGATCTGCGCGGCGTTCTCAAAAGCGATGCCGACGGCCCGGCACCCACTGGCGATTTCGGCATGGACTTCGGCGCGACCGACACCGTCACCACGGATTTCGGGACATCCGATTTCGGTACTTCCGATTTCGGCGCATCGGATTTCGGTAGCGGCCTCGACGGATCGGCAAGCGATTTCGGCGGCGCGGCCTCCTTCGGCGGCCTCGACGACAGCACGACGAACAGCTTCGGCGATACGGGCTTCGGCAGCGCATCCATGAGCGAACCCGGCAGTGCGATGACGTCCAATCTCGACCTGATCATGGATATCCCGATCGATGTCCAGATCGTCCTGGGCTCAAGCCGCATGCAGGTTTCCAGCCTGATGGGCCTGAACGAAGGCGCCACCATCGCACTCGACCGCCGCATCGGCGAGCCGGTCGAAATCGTCGTCAACGGCCGCACGATCGGCCGAGGAGAAATAACGGTTCTCGAAGAGGATGACACCCGCTTCGGCGTCAAGCTCATCGAGATCAAGGGTAGTCGTAAAGTTTAAGCCCGATGACGGGTTATGAGGACCAATCCATGATGGATTTCACCGATTTCGCCGCCCAGGCGCCCACCAGACCGCTCAGCCAGATCGACAAGGCTGCGGCGGTCCTGCTTGCCATGGGCAAGCCCGTCGCCGGCAAATTGCTGAAATTCTTCACCCAGAGCGAGCTGCAGGCGATCATCGCGTCCGCCCAGTCGCTGCGGTCCATTCCCCCGGACGAGCTGGAACTGCTGGTCAACGAATTCGAAGACCTGTTTACCGAGGGCGCCGGCCTCATGGACAACGCCAAGGCCATCGAGGCCATCCTTGAGGAAGGCCTGACCCCGGACGAGGTCGACGGCCTGCTCGGCCGCCGCACCGCCTTCCAGTCCTATGAAGCCAATATCTGGGACCGCCTGCAGGATTCCGATCCGATCCTCGTGGCCAAGTATCTCGGCAAGGAACACCCCCAGACGATCGCCTACGTGCTTTCGATGATGCCGTCGACCTTCGGCGCCAAGGTGCTCCTGCAGCTTCCCGAAGCGGGCCGCGCCGACATCATCAACCGTACCGTCAACATGAAGAACGTCGCGCCGAAGGCGGCGAACATCATCGAGACCCGCGTCATGGACCTGATGCGCGACCTGGACGCCGAGCGCAACTCCATCGGCTCGCAGAAGATCGCCGAAGTCATGAACGAGATGGAAAAGAGCCAGGTCGACACGCTGCTCGCCTCGCTCGAAACCATCAACACCGAATCGGTCAAGAAGGTCCGCCCGAAGATTTTCCTCTTCGACGATATCCTCTACATGCCGCAGCGCAGCCGCGTACAGCTGTTCAACGACGTCTCCGGCGACATCATCACCATGGCGCTGCGCGGCTCCAGCATGGAACTGCGCGAATGCGTGCTCGCCTCGATCGGCGCGCGCCAGCGCCGCATGATCGAATCGGATCTCGCCGCCGGCGATGCCGGCATCAATCCGCGCGATATCGCCATCGCCCGCCGTTCGATTACCCAGGAAGCCATCCGGCTGGCCGCCAGCGGCCAGATCGAGCTGAAGGAAAAGGACGCCGCCGCGGCCGCCTGATAGGGCAGACGCCGCTCCTCCATTCTAAGCTGTGAAGCGGCCGCCTCCGGGCGGCCTTTTCTCTTGCAAGCCAGCCTACCGGGGCTCACAACGGCAAGGGCAGGCGACAGCAAGGGATCCGCATGGCGGACGATGAAGACAAGGACAGCAAAACAGAGCTGCCCTCCGAGAAAAAAATGAACGACGCGATCGAGAAGGGCAATGTGCCGTTCTCGCGCGAGGTCACCGTCTTCGCCTCCACGCTGGCGATCTATATTTTCATCGTCTTCTTCCTGCCGGGCGGCTTGGCGACCCTGACCGAATCGCTCAAGGACGTCTTCGAGCAACCGGAAGCCTGGCGTATCGACACGGCGACCGATGTCGTCGCGCTGATCCTTCACATCTTCGCCAATGCGGGCACGATGCTCGTTCCCTTCTTCGTTCTGATGATGGCCTTCGGCATCGCGTCTGCGATCCTGCAGAACCTGCCGTCGGTGGTGTTCGACCGGATCCAGCCGAAATTCAACCGGATCTCGCCGATGAGCGGCTTCACCCGCATCTACGGGATCCAGGGCCTTGTCGAATTCGCCAAGTCGCTGTTCAAGATCGTGATCGTTTCGGTGATCATCGTCCTGACGCTCTGGAACGATTACTACGAATCACTCGACGCCATGTTTTCCGATCCGGAGACGATTCTGTCGCGCATGGCAAACGACATGAACCAGATCATGATCGTGCTGTTGTTCTCGACCGCGATCGTCGCCATCGCCGATTTCTTCTGGACACGGCATCGCTGGTATACCGAGCTGCGCATGACCAAGCAGGAGGTCAAGGAGGAACTGAAGCAGTCGCAGGGCGACCCTATCGTCAAGGCCCGCCTGCGCTCCATCGCCCGCGACAGGGCCCGAAAGCGCATGATTTCCTCGGTTCCGCGCGCCACGCTGGTCATCGCCAACCCGACCCACTTCGCCGTCGCGCTGCGCTATGTGCGCGAGGAAGGGGACGCGCCGGTCGTGGTTGCCAAGGGGCAGGATCTCGTCGCGCTGAAGATCCGTTCGCTCGCGGAAGAGAACGGTATTCCTGTTTTCGAGGATCCGCCCCTCGCACGCTCAATGTTTGCGCAAGTCTCGGTGGATAGTGTGATTCCACCGGTGTTTTACAAGGCTGTCGCCGAACTCATTCACCGGATCTATGCCTCGCACCCCCGCAACGGATGACGTAACCGATGAAAAAATGCCAGTACGCCGAAGAACGCGAAAAGATTGTCGCCGATGCGATCCGCCCCGTCGCCACGGAGCTACGCCTGATCGATGCGGCCGACTTTATCGCGCTGCTCCGTTTCGAGTCGCATGCAAGTCTGGCCGATCTCGTTTCCTCGGCGGCTGAACTGTATTTCCTGCCCGGCACGGTCAATTTCGGTATTGGCGGCAATTATTCGCTCGACTGGGGCACGGAGCCCGAAATCACTCTTGATCTGGAGCTGAAGCCGGATGGCGTGACCGTCTACGCGCAGCTGGCGCTCGGCAAGGATGCGGCCGGTCTGGAAATCAGCCACATCGCCTTCCAGCATCCCTCGGACGATCCGCACGAAAACACCGCATTCCTGGCCCGCAGCCTGGACGCGGCGAAATTCGTCAAATCCTATCCCTATGCGATGGCCAGCTGAAAAGCTGAAGGTCTTCAGTTGATATAGCCGAGACGGATGGCTTTCGCGATCGCCTGGATGCGGTTGACCGAATCGAGCTTCGTCGTGGCCGTTCCGAGATAGGCGTTCACCGTATGAACCGAAAGGCCGAGCTTGTCAGCGATTTCTTCGCTGATATAGCCGTCGCCGGCCATCTGGAGGCAGCCGATTTCGCGATCGCTGAGCGTTTCGGCCGGCAACACCCGCCGTTCGTCGGACGCCAGCAGATCGGTCATCACGCCGCAGCTGCGGCCATGAAGATCGATGACGACTTCGCTGGCGACATCGATGTAGCTGCCGGCGAAGACGACATAGCCATTACCCTGCGCGCCCAGCCGAACCGGAAACGCGAGACCGCAATAACTCAGCATGCGCTTGCCGCAATGGTGGGTGAAACGGGTAAAATCAGGAGCCTCGGCGATCTGGTGGTCGCCATTGCCGTTCCAGAGAACCGGCAGGAGGGAGTTGTCGAGATGGGCAAGAAGCTCCTCGCCCATGACCTTGAGGAATTCGTGCGCGGCAAGTTCCGAGGCAGGGCCCCAGTTGTCGAGCACGCATGTCAGCTTCCGGTTGGCGGGCAGGCCGCTCCCATTCAGCCGGAAGACCGCGAAATGCTTCGCGCCGATTTCCTTCTGCATGCCTTGAAGGCGCGTGACCAGCGTTGCGGCGCGCGAAGCGCGGCCCTGACCTTTCTGGCCCCGGCAATCATCACCTGAACGGGTATTGGGAACAAACAATGCCATGGCCGCTGCTCCTATACGAGATTGTTGCGAACGGCATAGGCAATGGCTTCCGAACGGGTCTTCGTGGCCGTCTTGCGCATGACGCTGGTGATGTAGTTGTTGATGGTGTTGCGGGAGATGCCCAGGATGACGGCGATCTCATCGCTGGTCTTGCCTTCGGCAATCCAGAAGAGGCATTCGAGTTCGCGTTCGGTCAGCTCGAATTCGCGGTCGCTGCGCATCTCGCGCTCCTGCGAGAAGCTCGCGAAATAGGCGCTCAGCAGGCCCACGTCCCGCAGGCTTTCCTGGGAGAGAATGACATCCTGCGGGAAAAGCAGCATCAGCGAAAGGCGGGCGCGTCCGACATTGAAAGTCACCGCGCAATAGTCGCGCGCCAGGCCGCGGGCCGGTTCGATACCCGCCGGCAGGCTCATGAACACGGGCTGCATCACCGAAAGGCACTTTTCCATCTCGTTCGTACGGGCGTGCAGATCGGAAAGCGACTTCGAAAGGCGCTTGACCATATCGAAGGGCCAATCGGAACAGACCACGAAATCGAGATTGCTGTCCTGGGAGAGATCGTAGCGCGCCAGCAGATAATGGGATGCGCCGACATATTCGGTCAGTACCGCCAGTCCTTTTTCCAGATTGCCGCTCTCGGCGAAGTCCCCGAGCTTCTGGATCAACTGGCCTTTCGAAAGCGGTCTTACAGAACTACGCATCGCGGATACCGGCGCAGACCGGATCGCAATCTCCATTTGCAGAGCTTCCATGACAATGTCCCCATGCCGGATTCGTCTTCAGCCCGCCTTGCATTTTCGAACCGCCACCGCCGACGATTGTTTCAGGTTTTGTCCGCCGCACCTGAAACCATGCAAACCAGTCCGCGAATCACTACATAAAATGTACATCGCCACTTAAAAAAAACTACCGCCACCTTCTCGGGATTTACTTTTGAAAATTTCCATGAAGCGATTCGAAATATGCAGGAAAAAATCGGAAACAATTTTTCGGCGCAAATTTAGGATTTCGACCAACATATTGAGTTTTAATATTTTCCATAAATTGCGCGAGGGCTTTTCGCCAGTACGGAAGGTGCCGGAAACCTAAATTTCACCTCTTGCATATTCGCAGCGCAAGGGCAGACGTCATTTTGACCTCTGTTATGGAAGACAATTATTTTTCAATTTCTTTCTTTGATATTCGGGATGTTGCGCTTTTGCATCAGTCCGGACTATGAACATCCTGTAGGAAAACAACAATAAATCTCAGATATTCTTAAATATATGCGTAATCTTCTCTATGAACATCTGAGTCTATACGATCGACATCATAAAAATACCGGAGCAGAGGCCTCCGCGGGGAGAGTCGAAACCGATCCTCCACATAAAAAAATTAACGAATTGTTTACACTAATGATTCCCGTGACTCTGAAATCGGTTTCATGCCCGGACTTGATTCTTTTCGCCGGCCCTGTGAAATCGCGTAATACAGCTTTCCGCGCGGTGCAGTACTGAAGTGCGCTCGCCAGCCATGCGAGCGCTTGCCGGCATCGATCGCGGCAAAGCCAAAAAAAATTACGCTCCTGAACACACCTATAAGCTGTAATGAATGAACGCAGAACCAAAAAAGAAATCCCGCCACAGGGCGGGATTTTGATTTTCTACCGGAACTGGCGCCCGGTCAGGCGGCCTTTTCCACGGCCCATTTGCGAAGGATCTTGGCGGCGCGCTCTTCGCTGATCTCCACCATGCGGGTCAGGCGGCGCTCCGGACCTTCCTTGACGCGGCGGTTGAAGTCGCCGTCTTCGCCGAGGCTGAGCAGGTCGTCGGTGCTGTCGAAACCGAAGTCCGAACCGAAGCCCTCCATGAGCGCGCCGCCGGTCGCGGCCCCCGTCGAGGGAGAGAAGTCCGGCAGTTCGAGACCGACCGCTTCGTTCTCGCCGACCGCGCCACCCGTACCGCCGATACCCAGCGAGCGAGCCAGCGGACGCATGCCCATCCAGACCACCAGCGCGGCAACCACGATGAAGGCCAGCGCATTGATGATGCCGCCGAGATTGCGCGTCAGCGTTTCCATGACGCCGGGGCCGGCGACGGCGGTGTCGAGCAGCTGGGCGTCGACGAAATCCATGGCCGTCAGGGTGATCACGTCGCCGCGAGCGGCATCGAGGCCGACTGCGGAGGAGACGATCTTCTGCATTTCCTGGATATAGGCGTCCATTTTCGCCTGGTCGGCCGGTTCGCCGACCATGGCGGCGATGCGGCCGCGATTGACAACGACAGCGACGGAGAGCTTCTCGACGCGGTAGCTGTTCTTGACCGTGGCGACCGTCTTCGAGTTGATCTCGTAGTTGGTCTGCTCTTCCTTCTTCTCGCTCTGGTCGCTCGACCGCTGGCCGGCGCCGCCCTGCGGGGCCTGCTGCGGCACGTTCTGCTGAACGGTGGCGGCGTTGTCCGGCTCCTGCTGGTTGGATTTCGCCTCTTCCTTGGTCACGCGCGTCGAGCGTTCGACGCGGGATTCCGGATCGTAGACGGTTTCCTGGATCTGCTGGCTGTCGGTGTTGAGCTGAGCGGTGACGCTGGCGCGGAAGTTGTCCATGCCGAGGAACGGCGCGAGCGCCTTGTCGATGTTGCTTTCGATCTCGCCCTGAACCGACTGGACGATGGTCAGCGACTGGTTCATGGCGCTGTTGGCCGGATCGTCGCCGGAGGCGAGAAGCTGGCCGGTCGAATCGAGAATGGTCACGCCGTCGACATCCAGCCCCGGCACGGAAGAGGCCACCAGATGACGGATCGAGGCCGCCGCATTGCGGCCGACCGCGGCGCTGCCGCGGATCATGACGGAGGCCGTCGGCTTCTGCTCTGCCTTGCGGAAGCTGCCGCGGTCGGCCATGACGATGTGGACGCGGGCGGCGGAGATGCCGGAAATCTGCTGGATGGTGCGGGCGATTTCGCCTTCGAGCGCACGCACGCGGGTCACTTCCTGCATGAAGGAGGTAAGGCCGAGCGAGCCGACCTTGTCGAACAGCTCATAGCCGGCATTGGCGCTGTTGGGCAGGCCGCGTTCGGCGAGATAGAGCCGGGCCTTGCTGGTCATGCCGACCGGAACCTGAACACTGGAGCCGTCGGCGCCGACCTCGAAGTCGATATTGGCCTCGGCGAGCGCGACACTGACCTGATTGAGATCGCCGGTCTCAAGACCGACATAGAGCGTTTCGTATGCGGGCTTGTTCACATAAAGCCCGGCGGCCAACACGATCCCCACAGCAACCATGCCGGCGGAGGCCAGCGCGACGAGCTTGCCGCGCCCCAATGATGCCAGGTTTTTCGTAACCGACGAAAGTTGATCCAACAGATTCATTCTGTGTCCGCACCCCGTAACGCACGGCCGTTTGAGGCATCATCGCCATGGCGACCGTACGAAGTTCAAAACATTCGGGCTGGCTGGATCGGATATGCGCGAATCGATATTCCACGGCGCATGATCCACCAGTCCCGTGTGGCACACTAGGCGGTGAAACTTGCGCGAACTTGTCTTGATGGCTGTTTGGGAGATCGGCTCAGAAGAACTCGAAATCGCCGGCGTCTTCCGTCAGCGGCTGCGAATGGCCGTGACGCGGCAGGCCCTTGCCGAGCGAACGCTGCATGTCGGCGAGCTTCACCAGGCTGACGGCGGTGGTGATATCGACCAGCCAAGCCTGCGGAATGCTGCCGGTCACCGTATCGATGAACTCGGCGAGCCCACGGGTCTTCTGCACGGCGAGATCGATGCCCTGCAACACCTTGACATTGTCAGCCGAATGCATGGACGCCGCCCCCTGCGCCTCGTTGAGCATCGGCTCGATACGCTCGATCAGGTAGGCAACGTCATACAGTTCGGAAACGATCCGCATCATGACATCGGAGAGAGATTCATCGAGCTGGGAAACCTGGGTATCCATTTTCGTCTGCATTGCATTCCTCACGTTGGCTAGCGGGGCCAAGGGATAATCAGGTTTTGTCACCCCGTCCGGCTGCGGATGCCGCGCCACATGGCCGGGGAATTTCGGCGTCGAGCCAGGCTCAAAAGAACTCGATCGAATTGTCGACCGGCTTCGGCGCGACGACGGGACGCTGTTCCAGCGCCACGGTCTTCTGCGTTTCGACACCCGTCAGGGCGTATTGGCGCGCGCGGCCGCTGAGCGGCCAGTATTCCAGCTTGCGTCCATGATCGCCGCCCGTGCTTTCACCGACGATCTGGATGCCTTCGTCCATCAGGAACTGGCGCGCGAACATCGCGTTCTGTTCGCCCACGTTTGAAAAGCGCGCAATCGTCTTGGCCCCGCCGAAGATCTTGGCCTCCAGACGATCGCGGCGCGCGCCCTTCTTGAGCAGGCCGTTGATCAAGAGTTCCATCAGATGCACCCCGTAGCGGGTCGCATCCCCGCCGGAGGAAATCGCATCGGCAGAACCGGGCAGCAGGAAATGGTTCATACCACCGACGCCCGCGACCGGGTCACGCATGCAGGCTGCCACGCAGGATCCGAGGATGGTCGACAAAACCACGTCCGGATCGCTGACCACCTTGAATTCACCCTGAATGACATGCACGCGCCTGGTCGCGGTATCCGTGATCATTTCAATGCCCCGAACACGGCTTCGATCGCCGCTTTCATCTTTTCGATCGTGAACGGCTTGGCCAGCACGTTGTTGGCCCCGAGAGCAGCCGCCTTCGTCACCAGAGCACGGTCGCCCTGGGCCGTCAGGATGATGAAGGCCGCCTTCTTGGTGGCCGGGTTCGCGCGCACGGCCTGCAGGAAGTTGAGGCCATCCATTTTCGGCATATTGAAGTCGGAGATCACCAGATGATGCGGCTGGGTGGTCATGATCTTCAGACCCTGCTCGCCGTCGCCGGCGGCCGTGATCTGCTTGAAGCCCAGCTGTTGCAGGGCATCGCCCAGGAGCAGTCGGCTGGTGACCTGATCGTCAACGATCAAGACTTTGATTTTTTCGGCGATAGACATTTATTCAGTTCCTTCTCTTCGGGCAGTGGTGCTTTTCAGGACTTCTTCCCCGATCGAGCTGAGGGGCAATTGGGTTTCGACAGCGCCCAGTTCATGGGCCACTCTCGGCATTCCGTACACGATGCAGGTTTTTTCATTCTGGCCGAAGGTGCGCGCTCCTGCATGGCGCATCTTCAGGAGACCGGATGCGCCGTCACGGCCCATTCCGGTCAGGATCACACCGACCGCATTGCGGCCGGCGAGCTCGGCAACGCTGTCGAACAGCACATCCACCGACGGCCGGTGGCCGTTGACGGGTCCGCGATCGACGAGGCGGCAACACGGCGCGGAAGGATTGGCGACCGCCAGATGCCGTTCTCCGCCGGGGGCAAGATAAACCTTGCCGATTTCGAGGCGCGCGCCATCCACCGCTTCTTCCACCGTCGGCGCGCAAAGGCGGTTCAGCCGCTCCGCGAAGCTCTTGGTGAAGGTCGGCGGCATATGCTGGGTGATCACCGTCGGCGGGCAGTTCGCCGGGAATTTCTGCAGCACGGCGATCAGGGCCTCGACGCCGCCGGTCGAAGCGCCGATGGCGACGATCTTGCGGCCGGCGCGGTAGTCCGAGGCATTGCTGTTGGCAGCGCTCGGCGCCGCCGCCTTGTTGCCGGAGATAATGAACTTGCGCTGCGAGCGGGCGGCCGCCTTCACCTTTTCGGCGAGATCGCTGAACGGATGCGGATCGCCCGGAAGCGGCTTGCCGACACAATCGAAAGCGCCGATTTCCAGTGCTGCGATCGAGGCTTCCGCGCCCTTGTGGGTCAGGGTCGAAACCATGATCACCGGCATGGGACGCAGGCGCATGATCTTTTCGAGGAAATCGAGGCCGTTCATGTTCGGCATCTCGATATCCAGCGTCACGACGTCGGGATCGAGATCCTTGATCGCCTGACGGGCCTGCATCGCATCCGCCGCCTGACCGACGACGGTCACGGCGGGATCGGAATTCAGGATAGCCGTGATCAGTCCGCGCATCGTGGCGGAATCGTCGACGACGAGAACTCGTGCCTGTGCTGTCATGCGCGCCCTCCGTTGCCTCTGCCGGTGTACCGGTAGGTGGTGATGCCGATATTGTCGAAGACGCCCTTTGCATCGCCCGAAACGCGCTCGGAGTGGCCGATGTAAAGATGCCCCTGCCCTTGCAGCATGCCGGCAAAACGTGACCAAATCTTCATCTGCGTCGGCTCGTCGAAATAGATGACGACGTTGCGGCAGAAAATCACGTCGAACAGGCCCTTGAACGGCCATTGCGCCATCAGGTTCAGCTCGTTGAAAGTGATGAGCCGCTTGACGCGGTCGTCGATCTGCCACTTCTGGCGGCCGCCGGCATTGACCTCCGAGAACCATTGCTTGCGCATGGCGGGGCTGACCGATTCCAAGGCGGTCGCGTCATAGGCGCCGGCCTTGGCGATGGCGAGGATTTTTGGGTCGATATCGGTCGCCAGGATCTTGATGTCGTAATCGGCCGCATTCGGCATCATCGACAGGATCGTGAGCGCGATCGAGTAGGGCTCCTGTCCGTCCGAGCAGGCCGCGGACCAGATGCGCACCCGGCCGCCATTGCGGGCCTGGGCAAGAAGGTTCGGCAGCACATCCGACTTCAGATGCTCGAAATGATGGTTCTCGCGGAAGAAGCGCGTGAAGGTGGTCGTCAGATGCGAGAGCCTGTCGCGGCGCTCGGCGGCGCCGGCCGGCGATGCCACGAGCTGGCAATAGTCGCGGAAGCCCTTGAGCCCCAGATTGCGGATATGCTTGGACAACCGCGAATAGACGAGCGAAGCCTTCGATTCGTTGAGGTAGATGCCGGCATCGGCATAGATCATCTGGGCGATCTCGGCGAGGTCGCGGCGGGTCAGCGGATATTCGCCGCTGGCCAGGCACTCGTCTGGAGACAGTCTGCTATCAAAGGCGGCGGGCATGCTCATGCAGCTTCACTTTCAAGATGAGAGAAGATGGCTTCCAGCTCGATGAGGCAGATCATGCGCTTATCGATTGCAAGCACGCCACGGGCGTAAGCCCGCTCGAAGTCCGACGTGATATCCGGCGTCGGCTGGATATTGTCGTCGGTGACGCTCAGGATGTCCGACACGGCTTCGACCAGCAGGCCGACAATCTTGTCGCGCACCTGGGCGACGATGATGACATGACGAACCGTCGGTTCCGCCGGCTTCATACCGAGGCGCGCGGAAAGATCGATGATCGGCAGGACCGCACCGCGCAGATTGATGACACCGAGCATATAGGAGGGTGTGTGCGGCATCGCCGTGGCTGGCGTCCAGCCGCGGATTTCACGCACCGACATGATATTGACGCAGAATTCCTGATCGCCGATCCGGAACGCGATCAACTCGCGCCCGCCATTCGTCAGATTTTTTGCGAGATACGTCATGCTCTTATCCTGCAGCGGCAAGTGATGTTTCGAGTTTCAGGGGCTGGCCGCGCGACGCTGCCACGACGGCATCGACGTCCAGAATGAGCGCCACGCGGCCGTCGCCGAGAATGGTCGCGGCGGCGATGCCCGGAACATGGGTATAGTTGGCTTCCAGGCTCTTGATGACGACCTGGCGCTGGCCCTGGATCGCATCGACCATGAGGGCACGCTGTCCGCCGCCTTCGGATTCCACGAGCAGGGCGACGCCGTCGACCGGGTTTGCCTGCGTCGCGCGGAAGTTCAGGATGCGGCCGACATCGACCAGCGGGCAGAACGAGTTGCGGATCGAGATGAGCCGCTGGCTGGCGCCGAAGGAATGGATGGCGGAGGCTTCCGGCTGCAGCGTCTCGACGATGGCCGTCAGCGGCACAACCAGCGTCTGGCCGGCGACCGTGACAACCATGCCGTCGAGAACGGCGAGCGTCAGCGGCAGGCTCATGGTGAAGACCGAGCCCTGTCCGGGCTTCGACGAGATGTTGATACGGCCGCCCAGCGCCTGAATAGAGCGCTTGACCACATCCATGCCGACGCCACGGCCGGAAAGGTCGGACACCTTGTCGGCGGTGGAGAAGCCTGCGTGGAAGATCAGATTGTCGATTTCCTCGTCCGACAGGTTGGCGTCGGCCGCGATCAGGTCGTTGTCGATCGCCTTCTGGCGCACTTTCTCGCGGTTGATGCCCTGACCGTCGTCGGCCAGCTCGATGACGATACGGCCGGAGCGATGCTTGGCGGTGAGGCGAACCGTGCCTTCGGGGTTCTTGCCGAGCGCGACGCGCTTTTCCGGCATTTCCAGGCCGTGGTCGACGGCGTTGCGGATCATGTGCGTCAGCGGTTCGGCCAGCTTGTCGATGACCGTCTTGTCGACTTCGGTGTTTTCGCCCTCGGTGATCAGGCGAACCGACTTGCCGGTGATATCAGCAATTTCGCGGACGGTACGGGCCATGCGCTGGAAGACCGGCTTTACCGGCTGCGCGCGGATGGCCATGACCGAATCCTGGATCTCGCGGGTGAGCTGTTGCAGCTCTTCGAGGCCCATATTGATCGAGGACGTGCCGTTGGTGTCGTTTTCGATGACGCTCTGGGAAAGCATCGCCTGATTGATGACAAGCTCGCCGACGAGGTTGATCAGACGGTCGACACGATCGAGATCGACGCGGATGGTCGGGGCGGCGGCGGAGGCGGCCTGCGCGGTATTCTGGGCAGCGGCTGCAGCGGGTGCGGCGGCAGCCTTCGGTTCGGCAGCGGCGCGCGAGGCGGTGCTGGCGATCTGAACGACATTGCTTGCTACTTCGGCGGCGGCGACGGCCGCGACAGCCTCCTGAACCGCGGCGATCTGCTCTTCTTCCTCGACAACACCAAGCGGTGCTTCCGGCTCGTCGTCCAGAATGGAGAGATCGAACGGCACCGGCTGCATCGGCAGCTCTTCAGCCGAAGCCTCGGCAGCATTGCCCTCGTCGGCAACCGTGATTTCGAGATCGCAATCCCATTCGGCGAACTCGAACACCGCGCGGATCGCATCCTCGCCCTTGTCGGTCTTGATGGAAATCTTCCAGCTGAAATAGGCCGATTCCGGGTCCATCTGCTCGAGGGCCGGCAGCGTATCCATGTTGCAATGGATGCTCATCTCGCCGAGGCGAGAGAGATCGCGCAGAAGCAGGGTGGCTTCATTGCCCTTGGAATAGAGATCAGCCTTCGGCTTGAAGCTGATGTCGTAGGTCGGATGGATGATCAGAACTTCTTCTTCGCCACCGAAATCATCGAACGAGAAAGCAACCGGAACGAAGCCTTCGTCATTGGCAACCGGAGCCGGCGCGGGCGCAGCAGCCACAGGCTTTGCAGCCGGCGCTTCGACAGCGGCGGGCGCTGCGGGCGCCGCCTCGCCATTGGCCAGCGCTTCAAGCTCGCGGATCAGCTGCTTGCTGCGGGCCTGATCGACGCTGCCGCCATCACGGGCGACATTCGTGAGGTCGGCCAGAACGTCGGCCGACTTCAGCATGACTTTCAGAACTTCCGCCGTCGGCTCCAGCTTGTTGGAACGAACGCAATCCAGTGTCGTCTCGAACACATGTGCGAAAGAGACCAGGTCGTCGAGGCCGAAGGCACCGGCGCCGCCCTTGATCGAGTGAACAGCACGGAAAACCGCATTGACCGTTTCCGGGTCGCGATCGCCGTCGTTCAGCCGCAGGAGACCCGATTCCAGTTCGGCGAGCTGCTCTTCGCACTCCTGGAAGAAGATCTCTTTGATTTCGTTCATATCCATGGCTGGTAATCCCTGATGGGTTAGGCGGTTACGCGCTCGATGGCATCGATCAGCTTGGTCGGGTCAAACGGCTTGACGATCCAGCCGGTCGCACCGGCCTGACGGGCGCGGTTCTTCTTTTCAGCGTCGCTTTCCGTGGTCAGGACGAGGATGGGGATGGCGCGGTACTTTTCGTTGCGACGCACACCTTCGATGAAGCCGAAACCGTCGAGACGCGGCATGTTGATGTCCGTGACGATGACGTCGGGATTGGCTTCTTCGAGAACTTCGAGGCCTTCCACACCGTCTTCGGCCTGGATGGTTTCGAAACCGGCATTGTTGAGCGTCACCAGAAGCATGTTCCGGATCGTGCGGCTGTCATCGACTGTCAGAACTTTCTTTTTCATGCTCAAATCTCCTTTGCCATCAGGTGATCGACATTGATCCCGATGAGCTGTGTGGTTTTCATGAATGCGTCCGACGCCTTGGAGAAGGTGAAGGACTGCTTGTCTGCCTCCCAGCTTTTCGCGCCGGCCATCAAAACCTGCAGGCACAGGGCACCGACGCGCTCGACGGCCGAGGCGTCGATCGTGATATTGCTTCCACGCAGGCCCATCAGCTTGCCGTGCAGCGCCTGAGCCTCGTTGAGATCGAGAACCGGTGCCAGGCTCAAACTTTTGGGAGCGGCTTTCTTTGCTGCCATCTCTATTTTCCTTGTCTTCCTGAGAGGAGAATGCACTGCGGGTTCAATTTCGTAGGCCGTTCCGAGACGCGCACGCGATGCTGCGGAAAGATCGAGGCGGACGGGAGACCGTGCTTGCGACAGATCCGCATCAGCGCCCCCAATCGGCAAGGCGGCCTTGCAGCCCGAGGACATCCTCGCCGTTCACCATGTCTTCGTTGCCCTGCAATACCGGTGCCGGCTGCACCGGCAGCGCCGGCGCGACCACGGAAATCCGCGAAACCGCGCGCGACGGCGCGGCATCGTTCTGGCGCTGGACCCGGAACTGGCGGATGGTCTGGCCCAGTTCGAGAATGACCGCCTGCAGGTCGCCGCAATGCTCCTTCGCGGAGGCGGTAACGGAAGCGCCTTCATTCAGGTCGCGGCCGATACGGCCGATATCGGCGGTTGCCATTTCGAGGCTTTCGACCTGTCCCGCCGCATCGCTGGCAATGCCGGAAACGGCATCGTTGATGCCACGGACCTGATCGACGATGCTGCTGATCGCATCCTGCGTGCGGCCGACCCGCTCGACACCGGATTCGACCTGCGACTTCGTATTGCTGACCAGCTGCTTGATCTCGCGTGCGGCGTCGCCGGAGCGCTGCGCGAGGGCGCGCACTTCCTGCGCCACCACGGCAAAACCGCGACCGCTGTCGCCGGCGCGGGCAGCCTCGATGCCGGCATTGAGCGCAAGCAGGTTGGTCTGAAAGGCGATCTCGTCGATCACACCGATGATCTGGCCGATCTTCTCGGCCGATGCCTCGATATCGGCCATGGCGGATATCGCCTGACCGGCGATCTCACCGCTTTTTTCCACCGACTGGCGGGTTTCGGCGACGGCCTTCTCCGCGGAGCGGCTTTCGGCCGCACTCCGGCGCATGCGCGCAACGATATCGCCGAGAGACTGGGTGGTGTCACTGAGGGCAGCCGCCCTGACATCTCCGCCTTCGGACATCCGTCCGGCCTCGGCGGCAAGCGTCTGCACGGAAGTTTCCGCCTTGCCGATGGCCATGGCGGCGCCGGTCATGTCCTGTTCCAGCTTTTCGATCGCCAGGTCGAAATCGGCGGCAACGGGTTGATAGGCGGCCGGCGCATCGCCAGCAACACGGATGCCCAGATCGCCCGATGCGAGCGAATGGGCGAGCGGCGCAAAAAGCGCCAGCGCCTCGGCTTCCCCGGCGCGACGCTGCTCGGCAAGCTGGCGCTGGTGGCTGTGGCGCTGTTCGTTGAAGCGCAGCGAAACCGAAATTTCCGTATCGACGAAGATCGTGCGGACGAGAGCCGAAACGAGATCGGACAGTTCCTGCTTGCGAGCCTTGCCGCCGGACAGGACCGACTTCGGCCAGAACTCCTCGATCATGGCGAGGATCATCCGCTCCAGCACGATGGCATGGCCGGCGATCTGCCAGCGCGGATCGAGCCCCATCTTGGAGCTGGCATCCGACAAGACCTTGACGCGCTCGGCATAGAGGCTATCGAAACGCGCATCCGTCAGCACGCTCCAATGGGAGGATTGCAAGTCATGCAGACGGTCGATCTGACGATCGCTGGTGAAATGGCGGGACGCGTCAGGGTAGCTCTGCAGGCGCTGGAAGAAATCGCGCAGGGCGAGCTCGGCTTCAGCGGAGAGAGACTGGCGATGACGACGCAGGATATCGGTCTGGTCATCCTCCAGGCCGGCAAATCTCAGCCGGTCAAGCAGACTGCCTGCTTGAGCCCTCCGAGCCTGATCTACCGTCGCTTCCTGCCTCACCACTGTCCCCGGTCCGATGCATGGTCGCCGGAAGCCGGACCGCATTCCGGGCAAGACCATGAGAATTCCATTCGACGCAGCACATCACATCCAGATCCCCGAAGTGGCTGGGCTGCGGATAACACCTGATCGACTGAAGGAAACAGCGCGCCTGCGCCTCGCTGGAAGGGTCGCAGAAACGCGGCACGATCGCAGCCTTGGAGCCGCGGGAAGCCTTGAGAGATCCGGTGGACATACCGGATCGAAACCGGTGCGGCGGTATGGCGTCATGCCCTGTCGGAAAGTGGACCTTCCCACTCCGCCGTGCAGGATCATGTTTATGGTTAATTCCTTGCCTGAAGGTTAACGGTTGATGCCCGGTATCGGTAATCACTAAAATTCGAACGAAATCCGGGCGACGAATACACTGCAACACCGCAACAGAACACGAAACGCGACTGTGACCACAAGTTCTCGCATACTAGACTTAGTAATTGTGGCTGGAAGAACTTGTCTGTAGATAGCTTCTATTCTGGCCGGCGTAAGCCACGAGCAAGCATATTCGGCCATTCTGAAGCGGCATCATGAGGATGACGCGTGAGGGAACGGGCAATGATTGTTCTTGGACTGAGTGCTACTGTTATCGCCACCCTGACACTGGCAGCAGTGTCCATTCTTCTGAATATCGAAGAAGACCGCAACAGCGTGAATACGCCCGTTTTCTAAGCCTCCGGCATCCACGTTTTCAGCAAGACGCGACCAGCCTTTCTTCAGGCAGGCAAGAACAGGCCTGTCATCGCGAACGCGCGATATCGATGGCCTGATCGTCAGGCCGCCTCCCGCAGGTTTTTATCCGCCAATGCCTTCCACGCCGCTGCGTAAGCCGCGTAACTTTCCGGCACATCGACCGTGAAGGGTGCGGTGTGAATCTGTGCCTGCGCGCCTTCGACAAGGCAGGCTGCTCCAAGACTGGTGCCGGTGGCGCTCCGGCTGCCAATGACCACCGGGCGGCCGGTCGCTGCGCCAAGCATCCGCAGATAGCAGGTATTGGTGGCAAACGGCCCTTCCACCACAATATCGCCATCCGCGCCGATCAGATCGAGACAGGTTGCCGTCATCAGCGCGAGATGGAACGAGACAACGGCAAGGCGCTCGGCGAGCGAAAGATCGGCTTCGCTCCGCGTCCAGCGGGCTTTCTGCCGGGGATAAGGGCCGGAGCCTTCCGGTGTCGATGGCAGCAGCATCCATTGCGCCGCCGCCACGGCCTGTTCCGTCTCCAGCGACAAAGGCACATTGCCTTCCGGCATCAATGACGAGAAAGCCCGCCCCCCCATAAAACGGGCCGATGGCACGGGATTGCCCAGCGCATTGACGTTGATCAGCGTATCGCGGGCTTCGTCCAGCTCGACCTTCCTCGCGCCCGGCGCAAGAAGGACGACCCAGGTGCCAGTGGAGATCACCGAGAACGGTGCCGGGCGGCTCAGAAGATGCGGCAGCAGCGAGGCGTTGGAATCGTGAATGCCGCAATAGATCGGCAAACCTGCCGGCAGGCCGCTGGCCTCGGCCGCCTCTTTCGTCAGGCCACCGAGCACATCCCCTGCCCGCCGCACCGGCGCGAACAGACTGCGCCAGCCTTGGCTGTCGACGAGGCTTGAAAAGTCGGCGGCATAGGGGTTCCAGAGGTCGGTGTGACAACCGAGCGAGGTCAATTCGCAGGAAAACACGCCGCTCAGCCGGTAAGACCAGTATTGCGCATAAGTAACGATGGACGCCACCTTGGCGAAAGCTTCCGGGAACGTCTGTTGCTGCCAATATATCTGGGCACCGATGTTGAGCCCCATCGGCAGACGCGCCGCGCCGGTTTCCGCAAAGGGCGGGCGGATGCGATTGTATTCGGCCGTCAGATCATCAGGGCCGGTGTGTTCGTAATCGAGCAGCGGCAAGGCAAGATCGCCGTTTGCATCCAGCAGCACGGCTGTCGCCCCGTGGGTGGTGACGGACATGCTGTCGATCGCACGCTCGGCGTTCAGTTCACCAAGACTGCGGGTGATGAACCGCCACAGATGCTCGACATCGAAATGCGGATAGAGGCCGTCGGTCGATACGGTATTGGCCGTCTTGCGAACGGCGATTTCTTCGAAACGATCAAGATCAACCAAGGCCACCTTGGCGTTGGTCTTGCCGATATCGATGACGGCGACAGTCTTCATGGGGGGTCAGCTCATATGGAATACGGTGGTGAGCGGCACGGCGACGGGCTCGTTGTCGGCCTTCGTCTCCATGATATCGGCCATATAGGCCCACCACTTCTGCATGACGGGATGTTTTGGCAGGTCGGCCATGGTGTGATCGTCACGGCGCCACAGCACCCCGAACAGCAGGTTGGTTTCGTCGTCCAGATGGATCGAATAGTCGGAAACACCGGCTTCCGTGAGAAGCGCCGAAAGCTCCGGCCAGATCGCGTCATGACGCGCCTTGTATTCCTCGGTCATGCCGGGATTGAGGCGCATGCGGAAAGCATATTTTTCCATGGGTTTTCCTCTCAGCGCGCCGGGCGGCGGCGCGCCCGCGCCCACAGGATCGGCAGCGCGATGACGCAGATCAGCAGCGCGCCGATAAAGATCGACATGACGATGCCGGGCACGTTCAGGAGGCCGAGACCGAAGGTGACGAGGCCCATAATGAAGGCGGCGATGACGACGCCCTGAATGGTGCCGGAGCCGCCGAGGATCGAGACCCCGCCGAGAACGACCATGGTCACCACTTCCAGCTCCCAACCGACTGCGATCGACGGGCGGGTGGAGGCAAGACGCGAGGTGAGCAGCACCGCGGCGATGCCGGACATCAGGCCGGTGAGGCAGAACAGGATGAACTTGACCCGCTCGACCCGCACACCGGAGAAGCGCGCCGCGACCGGATTGTTGCCGATGGTGAAGACCTGCCGGCCGAAATTCGTGTGGTGCAGCAGTACATAATAAAGAACAGCGAAAGCCAAGAAGAGCGCGAACTCGAAGGACACGACCCACCAGACATAGCCCTGACCGAAATAGTCGAAGCCGGCGGGATAACCTTTGAACGCCTGATCGCCCAGCACGATGTAGGAGATGCCGCGGAAGAAGCTCATCGTGCCGATGGTCACGACAATCGACGGCAGGCCGAGGCCGGTGACGAGAAAGCCGTTAAAGATGCCGCAGATAAGCCCCGTCAGGATGCCGATCGTGACCAGACCCGGCACATCGACGCCGAACTGCAGGGCGACACCCATCGCCGTCGAGGCGAGCGCGATAATCGAAGCGACCGAGAGATCGATCTCACCGGCGATGATCAACAGCGCCATGGCGAGCGCAATGATCGCCTTTTCCGTGAAATTGAACGTCGCATCCGACAGCGACCACGGCGACAGGAAATAGGGCGAGGCAACCGAGTTGATGATGAACAGGGCAACCCCGACGATCAGCAGCAGCGTCGGCCAGGAGAACAGGGCCGCACGCGCGGGGCTGTCGAGACGATCGGGGATATTGCGCGTTCCATGCGCTAGGTCGGTCATGACGTGGCCTCTGCTTCACGAAGAATAAGCCGGCTGCCGCGCTTTTCGCCACGGGCATTCAGGACAACAGCCAGGATGATGGCGGCACCGGAGATCGCCATCTGCCAGAAGGGCGAGACGTTGATGACCGGCAGTGCCGAGTTGATGACGCCGAGGAACAGGGCGCCAAGGAGCGCGCCGGCCACCGTGCCGACCCCGCCCGAGATGGAGATGCCGCCGATCACGCAGGCCGCGATGATGGTGAGCTCATAGCCCTTGGCGACCTCGACCGAACCGATGACGTAGCGGGAGACCCAGAGATAACCGCAGAAGCCGGAGAGCAGGCCCGAGATCAGAAAGGTCGCGAACTTGGTGCGGCCGACATCGATACCGGCATAGACGGAGGCCGTCGGGTTGACGCCGACCGCATAGATGGCGCGACCGAGCGAGGTGCGCGTCATCAGGATGAAGAAGGCGATGGCGACGACGATGGCGTACCAGGAGAGCGCCGGCAGGCCGAGGAACTCGATGCGGGTATATTGCACGAAGGCCGGGCTCAGCTTGTCGGCATTCACCCACTGACCGCCGGCGATCAGGAAGATGATGCCGCGATAGATGGTGAGCGTGCCGAGCGTGACGACGATGGCCGGAATGTTCAAAAGCCAGATCAGCACGCCGTTGAAGGCACCGAGTGCAAGGCCGCAAAGGCAGGCAAACAGCATCAAAGCCGGGATCGGAATGCCGGGAAACGCGGCATTGATCAGCGCCACGATCATGCCCGTCAGCGCCAGGTTGGACGCCATGGAGAGATCGATCGAGCGGGTGAGGATGACCGACATCTGGCCGAGCGCCAGGATCATCAGCATCGCCGTGTCATTGAAGATACCGGCGAGCTTGTTTGGCGTCGCAAAGCCCGGAGCGCGAAGATTGGTTGCGATGACCATGACCGTGACAATGACGGCGAGCCAGAATTCGCGGGATCGGATGACGGTTCTCATGCCGTTTTCTCCCCAATGCCGGCAGCGGCGCGAACGAGTGTTTCCGCATCGAAGCCGTTGTTCTTTTCGATTGTCGTGACGATACGGCCTTCGCGCATGACGACGATGCGGTCGCTCATACCCATCACTTCGGGAAGCTCGGACGAAACCATGATGACGGCGAGCCCTTGCGCCGCAAGCTCGCTCATGAAGGCGTGAACCGCGGCCTTGGAGCCGATGTCGATGCCCTTGGTCGGCTCGTCGAGAATGATGACGCGCGGCTTCGTCGCCAGCCACTTGGCGATGACCACCTTCTGCTGGTTGCCGCCGGAAAGCGTGCCGGCATTCTGGCTGAGCGAGGCTGCGCGCAGATCAAGCCGCGTCGCATATTCCCGCGCCAGCGCGAACTCCTCGGCCAGACGCAGGAAGCCGTTCCTGGAGGTACGGCGCAGCGATGGCAGCGAAATGTTCTGGACGATCGGCATATCGACGACGACACCCTGCTTGCCGCGCTCTTCCGGCACATAGACGATGCCGTTTTCGATGGCTGCTGCCGGGCTGCGGATCACGGCGATATCGTCACCGATCTTGACCGCGCCCTTGGAAGGCTTGGTAATGCCGATCAGAGCCTGCATCAGTTCGCTGCGGCCGGCACCGACGAGACCGTAGAAACCGAGGATTTCGCCCTTGCGCAGGGTGAAGTTGATGTCGTCGAATTCGGTCGGGTGGCAATAGCCGGAAACGGTCAGCACGTTTTCGCCGAGCGTCGTTTCCTGCTTCGGGAAAACCTGATCGACCGAGCGGCCGACCATCATGCGGACAATCGTGTCCTGCGTGGTGTCGGCAATCAGGCCGTTGCCGACCATCTCGCCGTCGCGGAAGACGGTGTAGCGGTCGGCGATGCGGTAGATCTCGTCGAACTTGTGCGAGATGAACAGGATCGCCTTGCCGTTCTTCTTCAGGAGCTCCATCAGCTCGAACAGGTCCTGGATCTCCTTGTAGGAGAGAGCCGCGGTCGGCTCGTCCATGATCACCACGTCGGCATCGATCGACAGCGCACGGGCCACGGCGACCAGATGCTTGTTGGCGATGCTCAAATCCTTGAGGCGGGTTTCGGGCGCGATATGGCCGGCGCCGATCTCCGTCAGCAGCTTCAGCGACCTCTCACGCATCAGACCCCAGTCGAGCGTGTTGAAGCGGGTCTTCGGCGCATGGCCGAGATAGATGTTTTCCGCGACGCTCAGCTCGTCGAAAAGCACCGTTTCCTGATGGATCGCGGTGATGCCGAGCTTGAAGGCGGCATGCGGAGAAGATAGCTTCACCAGCTCGCCATTGATGCGGATTTCGCCTTCATCGGGCTGGTAGATGCCGGTCATGGTCTTGACCAGCGTTGACTTGCCGGCACCGTTTTCGCCGATCAGCGCAGTCACCTGACCGGGATAAAGCTCGAGCGCGACTTTATTCAGGGCGCGAACACCGGGGAAGGTTTTGGTGATGCCGGACAGCGTGATCTTCGGTGTCGAAGAACCGGGCATGCTTTCTGGCTTGCGTTGGGGCAATGTCATTGGGTCAGCTTCGTTTTAAAATCGGTTACGGCACTCTCCCGAACAACGGGTTGCCAAGGCGGTCCGTGGACCGCATCCGCAGATCAGACCGGCGACGCGAACGCCGCCGGCCGGATTTGTCAGCGGATCAGTAGATCTTCGAGAATTCCTCGATGTTCGACTTGTCGAATGTGAACGGGGCAGCCATGGCAGCCGAGTTCGTGTCGTCGAGGGTGATTTCACCGACCTTGCCGATCGAGAACTTCGCGCCCGGCTTGGCTTCCGTGCCGCCGATCAGCTGGTGGCTGAGGTAAACGGCGGAGTAGCCGAGGTCGATCGGGTTCCACAGAGCAACGGCCTGCGAGGAACCGTTGTCGATGAACTGCTTGAACTCGGACGGCAGAGCAAGACCGGTAACGTTGATCTTGCCGATCAGCTTGTCGTCGGTCACGACCTGGGCGGCAGCAACAACGCCGACGGTGGTCGGAGCGATGATCGCCTTGAGGTTCGGGAAGGACGAGATCAGGCCCTTGGCTTCGTTGGTGCTCTTGACCGAGTCGTCATCGCCGTAAACGACCGAGACGAGGTTGATCTTCGGGAACTTCTCCGGAAGGATCTTCTTGGCGGCATCGATCCAGGCGTTCTGGTTGGTGGCCGTCGAGGAAGCCGACAGGATGGCAACGTCGCCGCCTTCCGGCAGGTAGTCAGCAGCCAGCTTGATGATGGTTTCGCCGATCAGGTTGGTGTCGGACGGGTTGAGGTGGATCTGGCGACCTTCCGGAGCAACGCCGGAATCCCACGAGATGACCTTGATGCCGCGATCCATGGCCTTCTTCAGAACCGGAACGAGAGCGTCCGGGTCATTCGACGAAATGGCAATCGCGTTGACGTTCTGGGCGATCAGCGAGTTGACGATTTCGATCTGGCCTTCGGCGGTCGCCGAGGTCGGGCCGGTGTAGATCACTTCGATGCCGCCGATTTCCTTGGCAGCGTTTTCAGCGCCCTTGGCGGCTGCATCGAAGAAGCCGTTACCGAGCGACTTCACGACGAGCGCGATCTTTTCCTGCGCCATTGCCGGTGCGGCGAGCATGGTTGCTGCCAGGGCCGTGGTCAGGGCCAAAGTCTTCAAGAATTTCATTGACGTTCTCCTCCCTATAAGCCGCGCGCAACCCCAATGGTCCGCCTTGTCCGGCTTGACTGTCAATTTCATCGGCCGCTCGTCAGGCAAATGCCTTCAGAACCAGTCGTTGAACTCCCCCCTTCCCCTTCGGCCTCATGCCGTCGAGGAAGCGTTTTCCTTTGTGTCCGACTTCATATTGGCAACCACCAAATTGACGCCGGCACTTTCGAGCATCGCGGCATGTCTGTCCTCGATGTTCGAATCCGTGATCACAGTTGCGATCCGCTTCAATCCGCAAAGGATGAGGCTGGAGCGCCTGTGGAATTTCGAAGAATCCGCGAGCACGATCAGCTCGTCGGCCTGATCGATCAGCTTCTGCTCCGCCTGGATCAAAAGCGGATCGCCTTCCATCAGCCCCAGCGGACCGAGGCCCTGCGCGCCCATGAACATGCGGCGCGCATAGAAATTGCGCGTCACGTCATTTTCGAAGGGACTCAGAATGATGTTCTGCTCGCGGTAGATGGTGCCGCCCGAGAGCATGACGGTGTTTTTCGAGTGCTTGAGCAGGTGCTCGGCAATCGGAAAGGAATTGGTAAAAACCTGCATGCGGCGGTTCGCAAGGAAATGCACCATCTGGAAAGTGGTCGTGCCGCCATTGATGATGATCGGCTCACCATCCTGACAGAGCGCAACAGCCTCGCGGGCAATCGCCTGCTTCTCGCGGGCATGCAGACCTTCGTTGACACTGAAGGGGCGGCCGGCAAGACCGACGAACTGCGGCGGATTGAGCGCCTCGGCGCCGCCGCGCACACGGCGAAGCTTCTTCTGCACATGCAGAGCCGCGATATCGCGCCGGATTGTGGCCTCGGAACTATCCGTCAGTTCGACCAGCTCAGGCACCGTAACAACCGGCTTTTCCTGAACGGCGGACAAGATGATCCTATGTCGCTCTTTTTCGTGCATTCACTCCTCCAATGTCGGCAATCTTCCATCACGTCCGCGCATTGTCAATCATCTACAATCATAAAATTTCATTGTGCATCGCAATATGATCATTTTTGATCGTTTCTGATTGACATCGACAGTTTATCTATGTGATCTGATCACAACGAATGCGCCCGGACGATGCTCCGGGCCCAATTTGATCGGGAGGAAATGCATTATGCTCGACAAGCAACAAGGCTCGCGCCTGGCCAATCTATGGGACGACGCGAAAGCGGCAGGCATGAGCGAAAGCGAAAGGCTGCTCTATCGCTCCAATCTGCTGGGTTCCGACAAGCGCATCACCAACTACGGCGGCGGCAACACCTCGGCCAAGGTGATCGAAAAGGATCCGCTCGGTGGCGGCGACGTCGAGGTTCTCTGGGTCAAGGGCTCGGGCGGCGACGTCGGCACGATCAAGATGGACGGCTTTTCCACTCTCTATATGGACAAGCTGAATGCGCTGAAGAACCTCTATCGCGGCGTCGAGTTTGAAGACGAAATGGTCGGCTACCTGCCGCATTGCACCTTCAACCTCAACCCGCGCGCGGCTTCCATCGACACTCCCCTGCACGCCTATGTGCCGAAGAAGCATGTCGACCATATGCATCCCGACGCGATCATCGCGATTGCCGCTTCGATCAACAGTCGCGAACTGACGCAGCAGATTTTCGGCGACGATATCGGCTGGCTGCCCTGGAAGCGTCCGGGCTACGAATTGGGCCTGTGGCTCGGCAAGTTCTGTGAGGAAAACCCGAACGCGCGCGGCCTGATCCTTGAGAGCCACGGCCTCTTCACCTGGGGCGACACGGCCAAGGAAGCCTACGAAACCACCATCGAGATCATCAACAAGGCGATCGCCTGGTTCGAAAAGGAAAACACGGCTCCGGCCTTCGGTGGCGCCGTCAAGCCGGTCCTGCCGGCCGCTGAACGCCGCGCCATCGCGCAAAAACTGATGCCGGTCATTCGCGGCATGATCAGCGCCGACGAGCGCAAGCTCGGCCATTTCGATGACAGCCAGGCCGTTCTCGATTTCGTCACCTCGAAGAATCTCGAGCCGCTGGCCGCTCTCGGCACCTCCTGCCCCGACCATTTTCTGCGCACGAAAATCCGCCCGCTGGTGGTCGATTTCGATCCGGCCAATCCCGATATCGACAAGACCCTTGCCGGCCTTGAAGCCGCGATTGCCGAATACCGCGCCGGCTACGCCGCCTATTACGAGCGCTGCAAGCGCGACAACAGCCCGGCGATGCGCGATCCGAACGCGGTCGTCTATCTCGTTCCGGGCGTCGGCATGATCACCTTTGCCAAGGACAAGGCGACGGCGCGCATTTCCGGCGAATTCTACGTCAACGCCATCAATGTCATGCGCGGCGCTTCGGGCGTTTCGACCTATGTCGGCCTGCCGGAGCAGGAAGCCTTCGACATCGAATACTGGCTGCTGGAAGAAGCAAAGCTGCAGCGCATGCCGAAGCCGAAGATGCTGGCCGGCAAGATCGCCCTCGTCACCGGTGGCGCCGGCGGCATCGGCAAGGCGACCGCAAACCGCCTGATGGCGGAAGGAGCCTGCGTCATCCTCGCCGACATCGACGAACCGGCGCTGGCGGAAGCCTATGCCGAACTCGGCGGCCGCTACGGCAAGGATTTCGTTCGCACCGTGACCATGAACGTCACGGACGAAGCCGCTGTCGACAAGAGCTTTGCCGATGGCCTCTTGGAATTCGGCGGTCTCGACATTCTCGTTTCCAATGCCGGCCTCGCCTCTTCGGCCGTGATCGAGGATACGACGCTCGATCTCTGGAACAAGAACATGAACATTCTGGCGACGGGCTACTTCCTCGTGTCCCGCGCCGCCTTCCGCATCTTCCGCAACCAGAAGGCCGGCGGTAACGTCGTCTTCGTCGCCTCCAAGAACGGCCTTGCCGCCTCTCCGGGTGCGTCTGCCTACTGCACGGCCAAGGCTGCCGAAATCCATCTCGCCCGTTGCCTCGCGCTCGAAGGCGCAGGCGCCCAGATCCGCGTCAACGTCGTCAACCCGGATGCCGTTCTGCGCGGCTCGAAGATCTGGAGCGGCGAGTGGAAGGAACAGCGCGCGGCAATCTACAACACCGATACGGAAGGTCTCGAAAAGCTCTATCGCGAGCGGTCGATGCTGAAGCTCTCCGTGTTCCCGGAGGATATCGCCGAAGCGATCTACTTCCTGGCGTCGGATATGTCGGCCAAATCCACCGGCAACATCATCAACGTCGACGCGGGCAACGCCCAGTCGTTCACGCGCTGATCGGGAGACGACCATGACATTGATGATCTCCAAGGACGTCATTGACGCCGAAAATGCCGCACGCACCGCAGCACTGAAAGAGGATTACCAGAGCCTCGGCGCTCGCCTAGCCCGCCGAGGCGTCGATATCGATGCCGTGAAAGCGAAAGTCGCGGCTTACGGTGTCGCCGTTCCCTCCTGGGGCGTCGGCACCGGCGGCACCCGCTTTGCCCGCTTCCCCGGCAAGGGCGAGCCGCGCAACATCTTCGACAAGATTGAGGATTGCTCGGTCATCCAGCAGCTGACGCGGGTGACGCCGACCGTGTCGCTGCATATTCCGTGGGACAAGGTCAGCGACATCAAAGCGCTGAAGGAAAAGGGCAACGCCCTTGGCCTCGGCTTCGACGCTGTCAATTCCAACACCTTCTCGGATGCGCCGGACCAGGCGCTCTCCTACAAATACGGTTCGCTCTCCCATGCGGACGCCGCGACCCGCCAGCAGGCCGTCGATCACAACATCGAGTGCATCGAGATCGGCAAGACGCTGGGCTCGAAGGCGCTGACCGTATGGATCGGTGACGGCTCCAACTTTCCCGGCCAGACCAACTTCACCAAAAGCTTCGAGCGTTACCTCGACGCCATGAAAAAGGTCTATGCCGCGCTTCCGGGTGACTGGAAGGTCTTCACCGAACACAAGATGTTCGAGCCGGCCTTCTACTCGACCGTCGTGCAGGACTGGGGCACGAACTACCTGATCGCGCAGGAACTCGGCCCCAAGGCCTACTGCCTCGTCGACCTCGGCCACCATGCGCCGAACGTCAATATCGAGATGATCGTGGCGCGCCTCATCCAGTTCAAGAAGCTGGGCGGCTTCCACTTCAACGATTCGAAATATGGCGATGACGATCTGGATACAGGCTCGATCGATCCATACCGCCTGTTCCTCGTCTTCAACGAACTGGTCGATGCGGAAACCCGCAAAGCCGAAGGTTTCGCGCCGGCCCATATGCTCGACCAGAGCCACAACGTCACCGACCCGATCGAGAGCCTGATGAACTCGGCGATGGAAGTCAGCCGCGCCTACGCCCAGGCCCTCATCGTCGATCGCAACGCGCTGGAAGGTTATCAGGATGGCAGTGATGCGCTGATGGCGACGGAAACGCTGAAGGCAGCCTTCCGCACCGATGTCGAGCCGATCCTCGCCATGGCCCGCCTCGAAAGCGGCGGCGCGATCTCCCCGGTCGCGACCTATCGTAAGAGCGGCTACCGCGCCAAGGTCGCCACCGAGCGGCCGGAATCGAAGAGCGGCGGCGGCGGCATCGTCTGAGCCGGGACTACCCTCACCCTAACCCTCTCCCCGCCTGCGGGGAGAGGGGATGACTCTTTTGCGGCTTGGGACGACGGAGCGTGCGGCATATCCCTTCTCCCCGTTTTGAGGGGGAGAAGGTGGCCGACAGGCCGGATGAGGGGCTTTTGCTCCATCTCCACCTCGCCCCCACATTCCGCAGCAAATTTCCCCTATCCCTGCATTTTTCCCCATGACGCTTTCCAATTCCCGCTCTATCTTCTCCTTTAGATACAACGGAAAGGGACCATTCATGGGCATCGAGAGCATTCTCATTTTTCTGATTGTCGGCGCCATCGCAGGCTGGCTCGCCGGGCTTATCGTTTCCGGCGGCGGCTTCGGGCTGATCGGCAATATCGTCATCGGCATTGTGGGCGCCTTCATTGCCGGCACCTTATTTCCCTATCTCGGCATCTCGCTCGGTACCGGCGTCATCGCCGCGATCATCAACGCGACCATCGGCGCCGTCATCCTGCTCGCCCTGATCAAGATCATCAAGCGCGCCTAGCGCACGGCATCACAGTGTGCGCTGCGGCCTTGTCCCGCAGCGCCCTCAATCGGAGACATCATGACCACAAGTCTTGAACCCCGCATCGAACATGCCCTCCAGTCCTTCATCTCAGATCACCCCGGCATGACCTCGCGCGAGCAGGCCATCGCCGCGATCCTCGAAAACTGGTTCACCAGCCACGGCTATCTTCCCAGCGATCAACAGGGAATACGGCCGGAAAATCTTGACGCCTCGAACGACGACTGAAAGGATCGGGTGGCTGCCGCAGACGGCAGCCCCGTCCCCTCGCGCCCTGCCAGCCGGCATGGCCCACAATTCCGGTCCTTCGTCCCGCCATGAGCCTTTCTTCCGTCAAAACCTTTTTCGCCGAACACGCGCCCGACATCACGGTCATCGAACTTCAGCAGAGCACCGCAACCGTGGCACAGGCCGCCGAAGGCCATGGCGTCGCGCCCGAGCAGATCGCCAAGACCCTTGCCGTGCGCATCAATGACGAGGTGATCCTGATCGTCACCCGTGGCGACGCCCGGCTCGACAACAAGAAATTCAAGGCGCAGTTCTCGGCAAAGCCGCGCATGCTCGGCCTCGACGAAGTGGAAGCCGAAACCGGTCATCCCGTCGGCGGCGTCTGCCCCTTCGGGCTCAACAAGCCGCACCGGATCTATTGCGACGTTTCGCTCAAGGCTTTCGACGAGGTCGTTCCGGCCGCCGGCGCCATCCACGCGGCGGTGCGGATTTCGCCCGAGCGCATGGCATCCCTGACCGGCGCGGAATGGGCGGATGTCTGTGTTTCGTAGCCGCATTGTGGCGCCGACTGCCTTGCAATGAACACAAAATCCGCTTTCATGGGGCGAAAGATTCGCGGCAGTCCTGCCGGGATTATTGATCTGTCATGATGATGGAGACGCAATGAAGACGCTTGTCTGTGCGCTGTTTCTTGGCGCGACGCTGATGACCCCTGCCCTTGCCATGGACCAATCCCTTGTCCGCCAGTTCAAAAAACTCGATCCGCAGACCCGGCTGGAGCAGCGCTGCGATACGGAAGCCATGGACAGGATCAACGCCGATGAAACCGGCTTTCGGCCGGACAAGGTGATCGCCTACAGCTTCGGCGAGCCGATCTACGACGCAAACCAGATCAAGGCGCCCGGCGCGGTGTTTCGCAGCAAGGGTGAATGGTATCGGCTGAAATTCAAATGCGTGACCGGACCGGATCACATCGAGGTGCTATCGCTGAAATACAAGATCGGCGAGCAGATCCCGCGCGATCAGTGGGACGGGCACTACCTCTATCCCTGACGCTTCAAACGAGCGCGATATAGATGACCATGGCCGTCGCCAGCGACAGGCCGGCCATGATATTCAGCAGCATCTTCATCATATGCGCAGCCATGATGATATCCTTACGTCATAGGCCGTTATCGGCCTTGCGGGCTCCCAGTCTCCCTTTTGTCCCCCGAAACGAAGCAAACGGAGTTTTTGATCCGTTTTCGGTTGACGTTGCCTCATTCTGCGCCTGATTGATTAAATTTGCGTCACGCTGAACGGAAGAATGGGGAGGCAACCGCCTCCCCATTCCGATTCATTCCGCAGCGATGGCCGGCGTAAACCTTTCGCTTGCGTCGGTCGGAGGGACCCGCTCCTCGGAAGGATCGTCCTTCGTCTTCGGTTCATGGCCGAAGAACAGGGCGTAAGCCGCCGGCAGGACCAGAATGGTCAGCACCGTCGCGACCAGAATGCCGCCCATCATCGCGTAAGCCAGCGGCCCCCAGAATATGCCGCGCGAGATCGGGATCAGCGCCAAGACGGCGGTCAGCGCCGTCAGCATGATCGGGCGGAAACGGCGCACGGCAGCCCCGATGATCGCCTCCTGCCGATGCATGCCGGCCGCGATATCCTGATCGATCTGGTCGATGAGGATGATCGAGTTTCGAATGATGATGCCGAGCAGCGCGATGACGCCGAGGATGGCGACGAAGCCGAAGGGCGCACCGCTGATGAGAAGCGCTGCCGCCGCTCCGATGATGCCGAGCGGGCCGGTCGCCAGCACCAGCATCGCCTTGCCGAAATGCTGCAGCTGAACCATCAGAAGCAGAACGATGACCAGGAGCATGATCGGCGCCTTGGCGGCAATCGAAGCCTGGCTTTCGGCGCTGTCTTCCGCGCCGCCCTGGATCTCGACCCTGTAGCCGGGAGCAAGACCATCGCGCAGGCTTTGCATTTCGCCATACATTTTCAGCGCCACGTCGTTCGGCTGCACACCATCCGGCAGCGTGCCGCGGACCGTGATCGTCGGCAGACGGTCACGGCGCCACTCGATGCCTTGCTCCATCACAGGCACGACCTTGGCGATCTGCGACAGCGGAATGAAGCCGCCGAGATCGGTCGGGATATAGACCGAGCTAACGGCCGAGAGCAGCTTGCGGTTTTCGTCCGGTTCGCGGGCGACGATCGAGACCGTTTCCTCGCCATCGCGGAAGTCGCCGAGCGGGGCACCCGTCATCGATGCCTGCAGCATCTGGCGGATGCGCTGCGAAGTGACGCCGAGCGCGCGGGCCCGATCCTGATCGATGACCAGCTTCATCGCCGGCACCGGCTCCAGCCAGTCGTCATGCACGGCGCCCAGCATCGGGTTCTCGCGGAACTTCTGCTTCACCTGATCGGCGATGCGACGGACCTCGGCGCGATCCGGACCCATCACGCGCATCTGCACGGGCCAGCCGGTCGGGGGCCCAAGGAACAGGCGGTCGACCTTGGCGCGGATCGACGGGAAATCGTCAGCCAGAATGGTGCGCAACTTGGTAATCAGTCGCTCACGGGCCGGCTCGTCCTTGGCCATCACCAGAAGCTGGGCGAAGTTCGGATTGCGCAGCTGCTGGTCGAGTGGCAGGAAGAAGCGGGGGGCGCCCTCGCCGATATAGGTGGCGATGAAGCGCTTGTCCTCATCGTCCATCATGCGGGCTTCCAGCGCGTTGGCCTGAGCCTCGACTTCCTTGATGCTGGTGCCTTCCGGCAGCCAGAGATCGACGAGGATTTCCGGGCGCGAGGACTGCGGGAAGAAGTTCTTCGGAATGAACTGGAACGACCACAGGCTGACGGCAAAGGCAATCAGCGTCGCGGCAATGACGATGAGGCGATGACGCACAGCCCAGCCGACCGTCGCCCGCAGCTGACGGTAGAAGCGCGTATCGAAAACGTCGTGGTGATCGCCGGCATGGTGGCGCTGTTTCAGGATCATGTAGCCGAGCCACGGCGTGAAATAGACCGCCACGAACCACGACACCACAAGCGCGATGCCGACGACGAAGAACAGCGAACGAACATATTCGCCCGCCGTGGACGCGGCGAAACCGACCGGAATGAAGCCGGCGGTGGTGATGAGCGTGCCCGTCAGCATCGGAAAGGCGGTCGAGGAATAGGCAAAACTTGCCGCCTCGATCTTCACCAGCCCCTCTTCCAGCTTTCGCTCCATCAGTTCGACAACGATCATGGCGTCATCGACAAGTAGGCCGAGCGCGATGATCAGGGCGCCCAGAGAGATGCGCTGCAGATCGATGCCAAGCTCGTACATGATGGCGAAGGTGGCGGCGAGCACGAGCGGAATGGCGATGGCGATCACCAGACCCGAACGCCAGCCGATCGACAGGAACGAGACGACGAGCACGATCACCAGCGCTTCGCCCAGCGCTTTCATGAACTCGCCGACGGCTTCGGTCACCACTTCCGGCTGGTTGGAAATCTGGTCGATCTGGACGCCATAGGGCAGCGCGGATTCGAAGCGCTCATAAGTCGCCTCGACCGCCTTGCCGACATCGACGACATTGAACCCCTTGGCCATGACGACGCCAAGCTGGACGCTGTCGTGACCGTTGAAGCGATACTTGCGGGCAAAGGGATCTTCGAGACCCAGCGTCACCGAGGCGATATCGCCGAGACGGGTCACCTGATCGCCGGAGCGCAGGCGCAGCTCGCGGATATCGTCGACCTTGTCGACACTGCCTTCCACCGAGATACGCACCGAGCGCTCGCCCGTGTCGACGCTGCCGGCCGGATCGACATCATTCTGGCCGGCCAGCGCATTGCGGATGTCATTGAGGGTCAGCCCGCGCTCGGCAAGCGCCTTGGACGAGACGTCGATAAAGATCTTTTCCGGCTGGTCGCCGATGATGACGGCCTTTTCGACGCCGGGCGTCGTCAACAGCATGTCGCGGGCCTGAATCGCGAACTTTTTCAGTTCGGGATAGCTGTAGCCATCGCCGGCGATCGAATGCAGCGTGATGAAGGTATCGCCGAACTCATCGTTGAAATAGGGACCGTAGAGCCCTGACGGCAGCTCGGAGGAGATATCGCCGACCTTCTTGCGCACCTGATAGAAGGCGTCGGCAACATCGTCAGCATCCGTATCGCCCTCGATCTGCAACGTGATGATGGCGCTTCCGGCGCGGGTGTAGGAGCGCACGAAATCGAGATGCGGCGTTTCCTGCAGCTTGCGCTCGATCTTGTTGACGACCTGATCCTGCATCTCCTCGATCGAGGCACCCGGCCACGCGGCCTGGATGACCATGACGCGGAAGGTGAAATCCGGGTCTTCCTTCTGGCCCATACGCATCAGGCCGAAAACACCGGCGACGATGATCAGGCCGAACAGAAACCGCGCGATGCTCGGATGGCCGATGGCCCAGCGCGAGAGATTGAAGGAACGCTTGTCTGAGGTGGAGGCGGTCATGGCGTCGTTCCGTTTTCGGGAGGGCCTTGGAGTGTTTTACGCATTTGCGGACGGAAAACCGCTTCGCATTTTTCCTGGAAATGCTCAGCGGGTCAGACTGACGGCATCGCCGTCATCGGCATGCGCCTCTTTCGTCAGCGCACTTTGCGGCAGCTTGACCTTCAGGTCCTCGCGCATGAACTGGGTGCCGGCCGTGACCACGAGATCACCGGGCTTCAGGCCTTCGGCAATCCGCACGTCGTCATTGCTGAAATCCGCGACCTTGATGGGACGGGCGTGCACGGTTTCGTTGGCACGATCGACCGTCCAGACGAGATCGGTTTTGCCGTCCTTGGCAAGTGCGCTGAGCGGCACGGAAACCATCGCCGGGCCATTCTCCGCCGAAGCCGCAACCGAAGCGGTCATACCCAGCAACACGCGGTCGTCATTCGGCAGGCTGACACGGACGGTAAAGGTGCGCGAGCGCGGATCGGCGCTGCCGGCCACTTCCCGCACCGTGCCCGGAAGCTTCACGCCTTCATTCGACCAGATGGAGACCTCGACGGCCTTTCCCGGCTTGAAGGCAAGGATATCGGCTTCCGGAACGGCGACCTCGACTTCCTTCTCGCCATCAATCGCCACGGTCACGACAGGGCTTCCGGTCGAGACGACCTGGCCTGCCTCGGCATTGACGGCGGTGACGATACCGTTTCGATCGGCATGGAGCTCACTGTAGGAAACCTGATTGCGCGCCTGATCGAGCGTCGAGCGGGCGGCATCGCGGGTCGATAGCGCCTGATTGTAGCTGAGCTGCGCCTGCTCGACCTGCGACTTCGGCGTGACATTGCTCTTGAAAAGCTGCTCGGCGCGCTTCAGCGCGAGATCGGCGGTTTCCACCTGCCGCTCGGATGCCGCAAGGCTTGCCTCGGCGGACCTGACCGACAGCGCATAGTCCGTCGCGTCGATCCGCGCCAGTGTTTCGCCTGCCGTCACCCGGTCGCCGATATCGACCAGCCTCTCGGTGATCTTGCCGCTGACCCGGAAGCCCATGGCGATTTCGCTGCGGGCGCGCACGGAACCGGAATAGTCCAGCGCGCGGCGCGTCTCGCTTGCCGCGACCTCGATCACCTTCACCGGGCGCACGGTCTCGGTCTTCACCTCCGCCTTTTCCTCCGAGCAGGCCGACAGGCCGAAAGCCGCGACAGCAAGCGTTGCGGAGAGAATGGACGTCCTGAAAATCTGCTTTGCCGGCGAAACCATCTTCGCGCTCCCAAAAAGTGATGTCTGATAAAAATGTCCCGCCTCAGGCGGCGTCGGTAATCTTCAAGGCCCGGATCGCGAATTCGACGAGCTCTTCCGGCTCCGCCCGGTTGGGCTTGGCCGCGCATTGCGCCACCATCTGCGGATGGCAGAGCATGATGATCGCGGCGCAGAAGCATTTGGATGCAGCCTTCGCATTCTGCTCGGGAAACTCGCCGAGGCGGATGCCGTCGGCGATGATGTCGGCGGCCACATCGTTCATCCGGTCGATATGCTTCTCGATCACATGCCAGTCGCGCTCGATGGCGACGATGACCATCTCGTGGACCTTTTCCTGATCCATCATGGTCTCGATCGTCATCCTGTACTGATCCAGCACATAACGGCGCAGCCGGTCACTCGCGCTTAACGGCAATCCCGCATTGCGCTTTGCCATCTCATAGCTGATAGCCAACATACGGTTGCAGAGCGCCTGATGGATTTCCACCTTGGATGCGAAGAAACGGTAGATATTGGCCGTCGACATGCCGAGATCCTTGGCGATGTCGGCCACCGTCGTCTTGGCATAGCCGTAGTGGCGAAACAGCCGTTCGGCCGTGTCCAGAATACGGTCGATGTTCTCCTGGCGGCCGGAGGCGATTTCGGTGGCAATCATATCATTCATCGCATGACACCTGACGAGTGACGAAATTCGAATTTCGTCACTCGTAAATCAAAACCGCCTCATCGTCAACCATCCCGCCCTTGCATCCTCGCCGGAAATTCGCACGATGCGGGTCGCGGCGACCGCCGGTCGCCCTCATCCCGCAGCAATGGAAAGAACAGATGCCGGAACCCGTCACCACGAAAACCAGACCGACAGGCGCAACGGCGAGCCTCGGCCGCAACGGCTTTCCCCATATCGTCTCGGCGACCGGCGGCGGGATCGACATCGTCACCGGCGCATCGCAGGCGGGCTTCAATCCTCTCGACCTGCTCTACGCCTCGTTGTCCGCCTGCCTTGCCATGAGCGCGCGCATCGCGGCCCACGAACTGCAGCTCATGGACCGCATCGAGCGCATCGACGTGCGGGTTTCGGGAGAAAAGGCAAAGGAAGGCGCGTCCCGCATCGAAACGTTCGCCGTCATCTTCACCATCACCGGCGATCTGGACGAAGCAACCCGGCAGCATATTGTCGAGCGGGCGGAGGAGGTCTGCACCGTCAGCAACACGCTGGCAGGCAAGCCCGCCTTCAACATCGAAATCGCCGGTTAAAGGATAACCGCCTGCCGCGATGGGCGGGTTGGCCGAAAAAATCGATCGGCCAGCTACTTTTTCGCGCCTGTCGAAAGCACCTTGCTGGACGCATCGTCCATCGCCGCGCTGGCATTCTGGCCATCGCGCTTCAAGCCATAGGCGGTATTGGCGCAGGACGAAAGAACAAGAAGCGCGACGCAGGTCGCAGTCAGGGTCAGCTTTGTCATCTCGGTTTCCTCTGGATATCTTCCATTCAGGGAAATGATGCACGCGCGGACAAAATCAATCCCGCGAAGAACTCCGGATGACCGATCGCCGGAGGGCAAAAGAACAATTGCTAAATTATTGCACTGCACCCATATATCACAGCATTTCGCCCTGAAGGGCATGAGCGGGCCGGAGGCCGGATGAGCACTGCAGAACAGACCATGCATGCCGAAGGCAGGCAAAAATTCCTCGTCCTTCTGCTCGGCTCGATCGGCGTTGTCTATGGCGACATCGGCACGAGCCCGCTTTATGCGTTCCGTGAAGCCCTGCGCCCCTTTTCCCATGACGGCATCAGCGAGCAGGAAGTCGTCGGGCTGATTTCGCTGATGGTCTGGACGCTGACGCTGATCGTCACGTTCAAATACGTGCTGTTCCTGCTGCGCGCCGACAATGACGGCGAAGGCGGAACGCTCTCGCTGCTTGCCCTTTTGATGAAGAAGACAGGCGCCTACATGCCGGTGCTGTTCTTCGCCGGACTGATCGGCGCGGCACTGTTCATCGGCGATGCGATGATCACGCCGGCTCTCTCCGTCATGTCGGCGCTGGAGGGCCTGAAGCTCGTCACCCCGGCCCTTTCCGATTACGTGCTGCCGATGTCGACCGCCATCATGATCGGACTGTTTCTGGTGCAATCCAAGGGCACGGCCGCCGTTTCCAATTTCTTCGGCCCGATCACCGTTGTCTGGTTCCTCGTCATGGCTTGGGGCGGCATCATCCATATCGGCGATGATTACACCATCTTGGAGGCGCTCAATCCCTTGAACGCGCTCTGGTTCATCACCCATGCGGGCTTTGTCGGGCTGATCGTGCTCGGCGCGGTGTTCCTGACCGTCACGGGGGCAGAGGCGCTCTATGCCGACCTCGGCCACTTTGGCCGCAAGCCGATCCAGACCGCATGGTTCATCCTCGTCTTTCCGGCGCTGGCGCTGAACTATCTCGGCCAGGGCGCATTCGTGCTGACCCATCCCGAAGCCGCCGACAACCCGTTCTATCTGATGTATCCCGACTGGGCGCTGCTTCCGGTCGTCGTGCTCGCGACGCTCGCGACCATCATCGCCAGCCAGGCGGTGATCACCGGCGCTTTCTCACTGGCGCGTCAGGCCGTGCATCTGGGCTTCCTGCCGCGCCTGCAGATCACCTTCACCTCGGAAACCAACACCGGGCAGATCTACGTGCCTGCCGTCAACGTCCTGCTCTTCGTCGGCGTGATCGTGCTGATCTTCTCCTTCGGGGATTCGGAATCGCTGGCCACCGCCTATGGCATCTCCGTCACCGGCGCGATGGTCGTGACGACGCTCATGTCGTTCCAGTTCCTGCGCTCCATCTGGGGCTGGTCGGCGCTGGCGGCAGGCGCGGTTCTCCTGCCGCTGTTCATCCTCGAAGCGGTCTTCCTCGCCGCAAACCTCCTGAAAATCCACGACGGCGGCTGGGTTCCCGTCATGCTGGCGCTCGCCATCATGCTGATCATGTGGACCTGGACGCGCGGTTCCCAGGTGCTGAAGGAAAAAACCGCCCGGCACGATATCCCGCTCGACACCTTCATCCGCTCGATCGAAAAATCGCAGCATCCGCCGGTCACCGTGCCGGGAACGGCCGTGTTCCTGACCAGCGTCGGCGACAAGGCTCCGGCAGTTCTGCTCCACAACATCAAGCACAACCACGTCCTGCACGAGAAGAACGTCATCCTGACCGTCCAGACATCGGAAAAGCCCTACGTGCCCGACGATGATCGCGTGACGCTGACAAAGATCTCGGATCGTTTCTCCAAGCTCGAACTCTGCTTCGGCTTCATGGACGAACCGAATGTCTCCAGGGCGCTTGGCCTCTGCAAGAAGGCCGGTTTCAAGTTCGAGATCATGCAGACCTCGTTCTATCTCGGCCGACGCACCCTGATTGCCGATCCCAATGCCGGCCTGCCGCGCTGGCAGGACGATCTCTACATCGCCCTTTCCGGTCTTGGCATCGACCCCTCGACCTATTTCAAGCTTCCCGCAAACCGGGTGGTGGAAATCGGCGAACAGGTCACCATCTGACGCCTGCAGCATTTTACAGGCCGGCGGAATCCGCGTACACGCTCGGCGGAGGATGATTCCGGAACAGGGTGTCTGCCCTCTGGCGGGACAAGATCGACAATCCCGCCGGAGAAGCGCACGCTTACGGAAATCCCGATCTTGCGGATTGCGAACGGCGGCGTTCTGTTCCAGATTCCGCAAGGCGTTGGGCAAAGCTTTTTGAGGACGATGCGATGGATCGACTGGCTGCGGTATATGCCGCCCGAACCACGGATTTTCTGACACCGGAGACGAAGGACGCAGCGCCGGTGAAGCTGGAGCGGCTGGGCAAGGTTTCCCGCCCGCCCGCTTTCCAGGCGTTTCTCAACATCGCCGCCGACATCTTCCTTTCGCCCAGCACCCCGGAAATGGCCCATTACGTCGCGGCCAAGGTCTTCCACCGGCTCGATCATGTCGGCAGCTTCAGGCCGCTCAGCGCCTTCAAGGTCAGCCCTCACAGCATCATCGGCGCCATATCGACCGTTGCTGCGTCGGGCGGACGCTATGCCGACCTTGCCGCGAACCTCACGGCCTTCAGCGACGATCTCGTTTGGCGGCGGGGCAAGGGCGGCCCCTTTGCCAGCATCAACTTCGACCGGGCCCATGCGCTTGCGACCATCATCGGGCCGGGCGGGCTGGAAGAACGCAACGATATCCGCATGGGGCTGATTTTCATGGAGCCCTATAACCGCTTTCCCGATCACCTGCAGGAACAGTCGCGCGCTTTTCTCTTTCTCTCGCCAGCGGAAATCTGCCTGGGCGACAGTCCATGGAGCGCGGCAAAGCTCGGCACGGTGGTCGCCAACGAAACCGGCCAGAGATTTGCGATGCGCTGCACCGGCGAGCCGCTTCTTGCGCTCTGGTGCGACGCCGCCGCCCGCCCTGCGGCGCGATAGTCGGCACCCCATCCACAAACGCACGGGTGATATGAAAAATGCGCCATACCGGACGGCGCGTGCGATCCCCACATGAAGGTCACAAGACGCCGGACCGATGAACGGAAGCCGACGTCATCAAGACCGAAGGTGGATCATCATGAACGTCGTACGCAGCTTCAACAACTGGCTTACCTATCGCCGCGCGATGAGCGAACTGGGGCGTCTGAACAACAGAACCCTTCAGGATCTCGGCGTCAGCCGGGGCCAGATTCCCGCCTTGGCCCGCGCCTCCCGGCGTTGACCCAAGCCGAGTTGACCCAAGCAAGAACGCCCGCGAAAATCGCGGGCGTTTTTGCTTTCCGGGGCACGGATGCCCGGATGGAACCAGCCGCCGGTACAGACGTTATTTACGGCTCGACCAGGGAGGGTGTCATGGCTCAGGACTGGCCAATGTGGATCATGCAGGCCGTAACGCTCTGTCTGCTCGCGGGGTGTCTGTTCATCCGCGCGTGACCGGTCAAGGTCGGGGGACGCTATGCCTTCCCCAACCTGTAAAACCAGCCGGAATGTCTCAAGCCTTCGCCGGCTTCTCCAGCAGATGCAGGAGATCGGGATGGTGGGCGGCCGCCACGTCCGGATGCGAGCGCAGGCGGCTCTTCAGGTGGTTGATGCCGACTTCGCGGAAGATCGGGTTGAGCGGATCGACGGTCACGCCGCGCTCGCCGCGCTTCAGCTCCTCGGGCAGCGGAATGACCGGGATCGTCGCGTCGTACCGGGCGCCGAGGAAGAAGGCGACGGAGAAGCGCTCCGTGCCGCTTGGCGGCGTCACCACATCATGCACATCAGCCTTGACGAAACCGTTGGTCGCCAGTTCCAGCAGTTCGCCGCTGTTGATGACGAAGGTGCCGGGCACCGGCGGGGCCTCGATCCACACACCCTCTTCCGTGCGGATGCGAAGACCCGGCGTCGTATCCTGCAACAACACGGTAACGAAACCGCCATCCTTGTGCGCTCCGACCCCCTGATCGCTGCCGGCGGCATCGCGGCCGGGATAGCGAATGATTTTCAGGAGCTGCGACGGCGACGGCTCGTAAATATCGGCAAAGGCGTTTTCCGGCTGGCCGAGCGACAAAGCGATCGCCTTCAGCACGTCGATGCCGATGCGGGTGACCTCGGCCTGATAGCGCAACAGCAGCGGCTTCAGTTCCGGCAGCGCCTCCGGCCACTGGTTCGGCCCGTAAAGCCGGTTCCACGGCGTATCCTCGCCCGAGGCCACCGGCTCGCCTTCGGTGTTGACATCAAGCTGCTCGCGCCAGTCCTGCTCGCCACGGGTGCGCTCGTATCCGGCGCGATTATAACCGCGGAAATGCGGCGACTTCACCATCTC
>JAVBSF010000065.1:0-5068 GCA_031556925.1 Pararhizobium sp. | reverse complement strand
ATACTTGTCGCTGGCACACAGCCCAGTTTAAGAGACCCCGCAAGGCAAAGAAAATCATCCCATGGCTCAGACAATTTGAAGTCTTATTACGTCAATGCTCTGCCAGCCCTGCGGCATTGAAAGTGATGGAGGTGTTACTCAAACATAAAGAGGAGTTGCAAATCAATCCCTGCTCAGCTGGGTCATCAGGAAAAAATGCACTTACCGTCGCAAAAAAAAAGTAACTTGAAGGCGATTGAATTATTGAGCCCATATTATACTTAACAATATGTTGGGCCGCTATTCATTTGCCATGCCAGATTCCGTCAGCAAAGGGGAGTTAAGACCACTACGGAATCGAAGATCCATAAGATCATTTTATCGCTCGTTTCGAGAGCATCCTCGCAGAAGCTGAGGTTAGGTAGTGCTTAGCCCTGTTTTCTGCTCCGTTGCTACCAAAACTCCAAACTTAAACGGCTATATAGAGGGGTATTGCCCTTCAAGTTTGAAGCGAAAATCTGCTCAAAAGAACCGAAAAATCGGCGAAATTTTAATTCAGAGATAGTCTCTTAAAGACCCTCTTCTTCTTTTTTCTTTTTGACTTCTTCGGGGCTGATAGCCTCTTCTTCATCATAGTATTGATCATCTTCGTTGTCACCCCGCTCTTCTTCAGGGGTCATAAAAGGTCTTTTTAGATGATCGCTAGGTCCTTTTTCAACGTCGTGGTCAAAGTTAAGAGGAGCTGGGTCATCGGGATTTTGCTTATTTTTTTTATGTGCCATATTATCTCCCAATATTTGGTTGATTTAGTTCGTTTTTGAAGAAGGCAGATAGCCATGATCAATATTCTCCTACAAGGCCACTAAGCAATAGAATTGTAATAATGAGTGTTCAGCATGAACCTTAAAAGTGACGTCTCTTAAAAAAATTATCGCTTTCCCTTAAAGTAAGTTAGTTGTTTCATGTTGTCAACCGAAACGCCTGCAACAATATTCAGAAATTTTCAGGAAAAATGGGGCAGTGCTGCCGAGCAGCAACCTTCTTTAGTGAGCTGTGAGAATAATAATTTTGAAATAAAAAGTATCCGATTCGGACTTTGAAGACACACTCTTAGGTTGAAGGGATAAGCTCATTGGCTACAGCTTATTCACTGCTCACTTCATTCCAGCGGCTGCGCGAGAGCTGCTGGAATGAAGTGGCATTAAGAGATTGTTGCTAAGCTCGTTTAGTTGCTAGCGTCCGATGTTTTGCTAGCAATAAATTGCACACACGTAGGCTCTGTGGTTGCATTTTCTAATCTGTAGATACACTCCTCAACTTGAAAACCGCCATTCTTTAGCAGTGCGTAAGTGAGGCTATCTTCATAATGATGGGCCCCTAACTTATCCATTAATTCAGTTAGGGCATTGGAGCCACTAAAAGGTATGCAAAACAGAGTTCCTATAAATTTTCCATTCGGGGCTAGAGCATCATGTATTTTATGAATGAGCTTTTCGAGCCGTTTGGGTTTGACATAGGGAAGAACATCGACACAGATAGCAAGGTCAAACGCATTAGCCTCCAATTGACACTCTGTAATGTCACTTTCAACGAGCTTAAGCTGGCCACACGCAAGATAATTGCTATCAATGCTTTGAATTTTTTCGCGAAAGAGATTCAAGGCTAGTGGCGATGTGTCAATCGCCAAGATATTCCATTTCTTCTCAAGAAAAGGTGTAGAGTTCGCTCCCAGGCCGCATCCTAAATCCAGCAGCCTTCCCTCATCTTTAGCAAGGTCACTATATTCTATCACAAAAGTAGAGGGCTGTTGGCATCCCTTTACCATATCGACTTTAGCCTCCTGGAGGCTTGAAAATATTTGCTTGCCCTGTATGCAAATGGGGCCAACTTTTACAATTAAACTTGCTGTTGAGGCTAAGGAATTTCTCAGCTGCTCTACATCCATAGGAAATTTTCTACATACAAGTTTTTCATATATAGGAGGCTTTGCAAAGGGAACAATGGTGAATTCTAGGTCTCCATGCAGGCGCGTTAGCGAAATAACGGGGCAGAAGCCTGCTTTACAGATAATTTCCAAAGCTATACTTGTGGGGAGTGCATAGGAGTTTTGTATGCGGAAAAAAGGGTCTCTAGGTTCGAGCTCTAGGCCATAATTTTTAAAGGTTGATTCAAGTATAGAAAAACAATTCATAACTTTCCTTATGGTGTGTGATCTGCCATATTTGCTCTTGGGTATGACTGTAATAAGTTATGCTGTTTAACAGATATTATCAATAACTGTTTCTCTGCGACCTGATTGTAGCAGAACGACTTTTCAGATCAGACCTAGCAGCTGTAAGGCATTCTGATGCAAGGTTTAAAAGATTGTTTATCGGTCGTTACGTGGCGGCAATTAAATATTGTACTATCTGTATCTATTTGGTAAATATGGCTTTGAGAGGGCGCATTTATAAAATAGCCACTACAGCGCTCGATAAGGATGAGATGGACTCGCCAGCCCCCTTAAAAAAAATTTTGCTCATTGAAGACGATCCCGATATTCGAGAGATTGCTTGTCTTGCTCTGGAGAGCACCCAAAATTTTTCGGTTGATGTGTGCAGCTCAGGGCTTGAGGCTTTGGAGCGCGCAGCGTCGCTATCTCCACAACTAGTGCTTTTAGATGTGATGATGCCAGGCATGGATGGCCCGACTACGCTTAAAAAGCTGAGACTGCAGCCCAATTTTGCCGATGTTCCAGTCATCTTCTTAACTGCCAAAGTTCGCCCCCATGAGATTGAAAATTACCGTCAGTTGGGAGCCTTAGAGGTCATCACTAAGCCTTTTGATCCGCTAACGCTGGCAGATGCATTGCTTGAGGTGTGGAATCGTCACAATGGCAGCTGAAATACTTGCACAGTTTAGTGAAGAATTTCTGCGCCACACGCCTGATTTGCTAGCCATCTTTAATGTTGAAGAGCGTATCTTTAAATATAGCAGCGCCTGGAATCAACTATTTGACTTAGCTTCTGTCGAGCAAGATATAAAGGCATGGACAGAGCTTGTGCATCCTGCCGACCAGCAGCTTTTTATTGAGCGCTTTCAGCAGCTCATCGCCTCGGGTAAACTTCAAGGTGCTGTGTGCCGCCTTCGCACCAAATCAGGATTTTACCGTTCAATTTCATCGAATGCCATTTACGACAAGGAAAAGCAGCTCATCTTTGTCATATCGCAAGATATTACTGATAGAGAGTTCACGGAAAAAGCCTTTCGCCTGTTCTATGAATTGACGCTGTCGATTGTCAAGTCTAGCACTTTAGAAGAAGCTATCAAGAAGGTTTTAGCTGACATATGTCAAGAGTTTGGCTGGGATTTGGCTCTATTTTGGCGCATCGATAATGTCTTGCAGGCGGTCAAGGTGCAAAGTCATTGGTGTTCAGATGACAATTCCAGCAGCAAACATTTCATTGAAACCTCAAAGTCTATGAATACAGCTAAGGGCGCTGACTTAGTTGGCCATGTGTGGGAGGCACTGCACCCTATATGGATTGAAAACCTCAAAGGCGATGAGCGCTTTTTGCGCCAAGGGGCTGCTAAGCAAAGCGGTTTTTCCTCGGCAGTGGCTTTCATTATCCGCTCCAACGACCATCTTTTTGGCGTGATTGAGTGTTTTAGCAGCAAATTTACCCACGAACATCGCGCAACTTGCAGTCTGCTTGACACCTTGGGGTTGCAGCTGGGGGAGTTTATTTTGCGCAAAGAAGCTGAGGATAAAGCCAACTCGCTGCACACCCTGCAGCAGGCGATATTTGACAGCTCCACCTATCTGATCATTGCTACTGACCTCGAAGGTAATATTCAGATGATGAATCGCAGCGCAGAGCGACATCTCGGCTATTCTGAAGCTGAATTGATCGGCAAGAAAACCCCAGAAATTTTCCACGACCAGTCGGAGGTGCGCAAGCATGCTCTTGAGCTTACTGATGAGCTGGACATACCCGTAACGCCCGGATTTGGCACCTTTGTCACCAAGGCGCGCCTTGGCATGGCCGATGAGAGTGAGTGGACATATATCTGTAAAGACGGCTCGAGATTGCCGGTATCTTTAGTTGTGACGGCTTTAATGTCTAATGGCAAAGCCACCGGCTATATGGGTATCGCTAGGGATTTGACAGAGGAAAAGTTACTTCAAAAAAATGCTAAGGAGGCTGAAGAGCGCTTCAAACGCCTTTTTGAGCATGCTAGCGACAGCATCATCATCATCAACCATTTAGGTGTCGTGCGTTCTTTTAACCGCGCGTCGGAAAAGTTCTTTCAGTACAGTAGCAAAGAAATTATTGGTAAAAACATCGCGCAGCTAATCGATTATGAGGAGCTTGGAAAGCTGAAAGAAGACCTCGGCGAGCAAAAAAAGCAAGCTAATGAGTCTGGGTTAAATCGCGAATTGCGTTGCTATCGCAGCGGTGGAGAGACATTTTTAACCGAAGCTTCTGTTAGCACCATAGATTTAGAAGATCAGCAGTGGACAATTTTAATCATGCGCGACATCACTGAAAGGCGCAAAGTTGAGAAGATGAAGAGTGAATTTGTCTCTACTGTAAGCCATGAGTTGCGTTCGCCCTTAACCTCGATAAAAGGTGCGGTGGGATTGTTGCTGGGAGGCAAATGTGGCGAACTTTCCATGCCAATTGTAAAAATGTTAGAAATAGCTAGGCGCAATAGTGATCGCCTTCTGATACTGATCGATAATCTTTTAGATCTCGAGAAAATTGAGCGCGATATTATCGACTTAAATTTGTCAGTCTGCAATTTGTCGCAGCTTGTCGCTGCAGCAGTCAGCAATAATTTGTCATTTGCCGGGCAAAATCAGATAGCCCTCCACATCGCGAGCGACGATCCGACACTATTTGTTTTTGTTGACCCTCAGCGCCTTATCCAGGTGGTGACTAACTTGTTGACCAATGCCATCAAGTTTTCAGAGCCTATGGGCAAAGTGGCAATCAATGTCGAGCGCAAGGCAGAAGGCGCCCGCGTAAGCGTTATCGACAATGGCCGTGGCATTCCGACAGCCTTTCAACCATATATCTTTCAAAAGTTTGTTCAAGGGGATGCC
>JAVBSF010000314.1:0-23611 GCA_031556925.1 Pararhizobium sp. | reverse complement strand
GCGAAAGACTGCAGACTCTCAGCGTGTCGGTCAGCGACCTGTTCACGACCATGCAGGGGACGCTGGGCCAGATTTATGTTAACGACTTCAACTTGTTCGGACGAACCTGGCAGGTGAACGTGCAGGCGGCCGAAACAGACCGCGCCTCGGTCGACGACATCAATCGACTGCATGTCCGCAGCGCGACCGGCGAGATGGTCCCCGTCAGCGCCGTCGCGCGGGTCAGCTATACCATCGGGCCGCAATCCATCGTGCGCTACAACAACTACCGCTCGATCACCCTCAACGGCCAGCCCGCGCCGGGGGTCTCGTCGGGCGAGGCGCTTGCGGCGATGGAAGAGCTTTCCGCCGCCACCCTGCCCGCGGGCTACAGTTACGAATGGACGGGCACAGCCCTGCAGGAACTGGAGGCGGCGGGCCAGACCACCGTCATCCTCGCGCTTGCGGTGCTGTTCGCCTATCTGTTCCTTGTCGCGCTCTACGAGAGCTGGACCATTCCCGTGCCGGTGCTGCTGTCGGTCGCGGTCGGCGTGGCCGGGGCGCTGATCTCCATTCTGGTGGCGGGATTGTCCTTCGACATCTATGCTCAGATCGGCCTTGTCGTGCTGATCGCGCTCGCCTCCAAGAACGCGATCCTGATCGTCGAATTCGCCATGGATCGCCGCAAGAAGGGGGCGAGCATCGTCGATGCGGCCATCGAAGGAGCGCGCACCCGCTTCCGCGCCGTCATGATGACCAGCTTCGCCTTCATCATCGGCCTCGTGCCGCTGATGGTGGCCGAAGGCGCGGGAATGCTCAGCCGGCGCGCAGTCGGCACCGGCGTCGCGGGCGGCATGCTTGCCTCGGCGCTCGTCGGCGTTTTCCTCATCCCCTCGCTTTACGTCGCCTTCCAGTGGCTGCGCGAGCGCGGGCATCAGATCACCGGGATAGGAAGGGCATCGCAGCCCGCAGCCGCGCCCACCGAAACGGTCGAGGATCGCAATCCGGGTTGACGCCGCGCCGACCCGCCATTCACGCCGAGATGCCTTACTCCGATTGCGGCGGATAGCTGTGTTCACCGCCGCGAAAATCGGTGACGGTATAGCAACCACCGCCTTGATCGGCGATGGCGCCGGCCGAGATCACCGCCTTGCCGTGACCGCCGGGAATATCGAGGATATAGGACGGCTGGCAAAGGCCGGAGATGCGCCCGCGCAGCGCCGCCACCAGCGCCTGGCCTTCCTCGATCGATAGCCGGAAATGGCTGGTTCCCGGCGCGAGGTCGGGATGATGGAGATAATAGGGCTTGATGCGATTTTCGACGAAGCGGCGCATCAGCGCTGCCAGCGTCTCGACATCGTCGTTGACGCCCTTCAGCAGCACCGACTGGCTGACCATGACGATGCCGGCGTCGATCAGCCGGGCGCAGGCCCGGCGGGCATCTTCCGTGAACTCCCGCGGATGATTGGCATGAAGAGCGAGATAGACCGCCTTGCCGCTCGCCTTCAGCGCCTCGATCAGCGCCGCGTCGATCCGCTCGGGCTCGACGACGGGAACGCGCGTGTGGAACCGCACGATCTTCACATGGTCGATGGCTTCAAGCCGTTCGGTGATCGCCCGCAGGCGTCGCGGTGACAGCACCAGCGGATCGCCTCCCGTCAGGATCACCTCCCAGACTTCCGGATGGTTCGCGATATAATCGAACGCGGCATCCATTTCCGGCGGCGTCAGGGTGCCGAGCCCCTGCGGCCCGACCATTTCGCGGCGGAAACAGAAGCGGCAATAGACCGGACAGACATGGACCGCCTTGAGCAGCACCCGATCGGGATAGCGATGCACGATGCCGGAAACCGGACTATGGGCGGCATCGCCGATCGGGTCGTCACGCTCTTCCGGCAGGCGCAGCAGTTCGGCCGCATCGGGAATGAACTGACGGGCAATCGGATCGCTGGCGTCGGCGGGATCGATCAGCGCCGCGATCGCGGGCGTCACGGCCACCGCATATTGCTCGCCAATGCCGGCAAGCGCTGACACGCGCTCCGGCGTGATCAGCCCTGCCGTTTCGAGGTCGGCGACGCTCTTCAGCGCGCGCGCGACGGGCGACGCAAGCGGCGCGTTCACCGCGCCGTCTCCGCGACCGGCGCCCATATCACCTGGTCGATCCTGGCTGCGCCTGTCGCCAGCATCACCAGCCGGTCGAAACCGAGTGCCGCGCCGCTCGCCTCCGGCATGGCGGCAAGAGCGGCCAGGAAATCCTCGTCCAGTGGATAGGTCTCGCCATAGACGCGCTGTTTTTCAGCCATTTCCAGCCCGAAACGGCGACGCTGCTCGCCGGCATCGGTCAGTTCGCCGAAAGCATTGGCAAGCTCGACACCGCAGGCATAAAACTCGAAGCGTTCGGCCACCCGCCGGTCGTGGGGCGTCGGCCGCGCCAGCGCCGCTTCCGCGACGGGATATTCATAGAGGATGGTGGCGCGGCCGAGGCCGAGATTGGGCTCTACCTTCTCGACGATGACCCGGCTGAAGAGATCGGCCCAGGTGTCGTCCGCCGCGACACGGATGCCGGCCCGCACGAGGCTTGCCGCCAGTTCCTCCCGGTCGGTCTCGCCGTCGGCGTCGATGGAGGCCAGGAGATCGACGCCGGCATAGGCCATGAAGGCGTCGGCGACAGTGATGCGCTGGGGCGCGGCGAAGGGATCGGTGATACGGTCACGGTAACTCAGGACATCGCGTCCCACGGCTTTCGCCGCCAACACCAGCAGATCGGCGCAATCGTCCATCAGCGCCTCGTAGCTCTCGCCGGCGCGATACCATTCCAGCATGGTGAATTCAGGATGATGCAGCGGCCCGCGCTCGCGGTTGCGATAGACATGGGCAAAGCAGGAGATCCGGCTCTCGCCGGCCGCCAGCAGCTTCTTGCAGGCGAATTCCGGCGAGGTGTGCAGATAGAGCGGCACCGTGCTGCCGTCCGGATTGATCGCGGATGTGGCGAAGGCATGCAGATGCGCCTCGTTGCCGGGCGAGACCTGCAGGGTCGCGGTATCGACCTCGATGAAATCGCGTTCGGCGAAGAAGCCGCGCAGCGCCGCCTGGATGCGGTTGCGGCCGATAAGAAAGCCGCGGCGGTCCGCATGGACATGGGGTGTCCACCAGGGAGAAGCGGTGGGGCCGGGTGATGCCTTTGCCATTCAATCGGTTCCGGTGTGGCGGAAAGGGCATTTTCGCCGGTCTTTCCGCCTTTCTTCTGCCTTGCGTGCGCGTCCCGCTGGCAATTTGCATGAATATAGGATAGGTGCGGCCCGAAACCTCTGAAATCAGCGTCTGGGCAGGCTTCGTGCGCTCCTCTACGACGCGACAGCCTCTGTTGCAAGGAAGACTTATGGTCAAGGTAATCGCCTCTTCGGTCCGCAAGGGCAATGTTCTCGATGTCGACGGCAAGCTTTACGTCGTTCTGACGGCCCAGAACTTCCACCCCGGCAAGGGCACGCCGGTCACCCAGGTCGACATGCGCCGCATCTCCGATGGCGTGAAGGTCTCCGAACGCTACCGCACCACCGAGCAGGTCGAGCGCGCCTTCGTCGAGGATACCGAGCACACCTTCCTCTATGAAGACGGCGAAGGCTTCCACTTCATGAACCCGCAGTCCTACGACCAGTTGGTCATGTCGTCGGAAGACATCGGCGACCTCAAGGCCTATCTGCAGGAAGGCATGACCTGCATCCTCTCGATCCACGAAGGCATTGCCATCGCCATCGAACTGCCGCGCCATGTGACGCTGGAGATCACCGAGACCGAGCCGGTCGTCAAGGGCCAGACGGCCTCGTCGTCCTACAAGCCGGCCGTTCTTTCCAACGGCGTGCGCACGCTGGTTCCGCCCCACATCACCGCCGGCACCCGTGTCGTCATCGCCACCGAAGACGGCTCCTACGTCGAGCGCGCCAAGGACTGACGATTTTCCAAGACGACGGATCGGTCGGCATGCCTGCAGCCTTTTGAGCAGGCTGCAATATCGACAAAGTATCCTGAATTGAGAGATCCGGAACACCCGTCTTGCTTCCGCAAGCGGGTGTTTTGTCTTTCATGCCCCTGCCCGCCGATCCGAGCACTCACCGCGCTATCATCATTGGTCGATGAGGTCAGGCAGTTTCAATGCCGGTGTTTTCGTTTACGCGTCCCACAAAGCTGGCTCGGTTTGTTTAACATGATGTGAAAGCCCGGCGATGCTGCTGCTTGGGCCACTTCGTAGGCACAGATCAGCTCCTCCAGCGCAGGAGCCGTCGCCTGCGCTAGACGAGTGCGCACCGTTGGAAGACGCAGCATAAGCAGCGTCCTCCAACGGTGAATTTTGTCCTTCTCCATGACGACCTCGGGTTTGCTCGTCAGTGGGTTGGATTTGTTTATTTCCAAGGATAAATCTGCTTCCAGTCGTTCTTCATATCGACCAAGAACCACTTTCGGCTTTCAGCCTCATCCAACGCTTTGTTCAGTTTTCCGAACTCTGACTGACGATCAATCAGGCTCAAAAATCGCGTTTGTAAGAACGCTCGTCAGTCGTTTTTCTTGATGAACTTTTCCAGGCTGTAGGAGAAATTGATGCCGGCGAAGATGCGCCAGTTCGGCCCGGGCCCGCTGCTTGCGACCGTGAACTGCGGCTCAACGAAGGCATTCATCTTTATGTCCTCGTTCAGGTGCCACATCTTGCCGACACCTAATCCAACCGGAATCGACCAAGTGTCCTTCTCGAGATTGAAGAACGAGCTTGCCGTTGACTGCAGATAGAAGCCTTCATCGAGGTTGTAGAAGACAAAGGGCTGAACTTCGAGCGTCTCAACGTCGTCACGATCGTCATCGCCGGCAAAAGATTTCTGATAGGTCACCAGGCCTCCTGCCAGTCCCCAATCACTCGGAAGGACAAGTCCTGCCGCGCCGCCAGCCGTCCATTTCCCGTTACCGAAGCGGTCTTCGCTTGCCGTGGGAGCTCCAAGCACTGGCCCGGCACCCCATGCCCAGCCATCTTGCTCAAATACTGCGATGTCGAAGACGACCAGATCGCCCCACCCAGTGGTATGCCCATCGTCCCGAAGCGTAGGCTCCGTGATTACGGGGATAGAAAAGCGAACCAGATTTGGGACATCCCCTATCAGGAACGGAAACAGCCCTCGAAAGAAAAAGGCGTTTGCATCGCGTTCGAAGGGGCCCCCGAGGTCGGGAACATAAAAGTTATGAAAATTGAGCGTCACCGCCGGGTTGAGCGGATTGTTCGTGTCATTCAGATCGTCGTTTGTGATCGGTTTCTTTGCTTCTTGTGCGGTCACTGGAGATGCCATGACTGCAATGGCTGCCGCGAACAACAACGGTATGATGGATTGCCGGGTGAGGTTCATCGTTCATCCCTAAATGAAAACTGGACGTGTGAGGACGCATGGGTTCCATGCGTCCTCTTTTGCCCTCGGTAAGAAGACGTTATTCGATGCCACGATCCTTGAACGATTTGTCGATCACCTTGTCGACCTGCTCGCGAACGCCTTCAAGGTTGAAGCTGGCGCCACGCTGACTAGGCGGGTATTTTACAAACGTTTCCAGCAGCGCCGCCGCCTTCAACTGTGCCTTTACGAGCAGGAAGTCGTTGCGGACCAGCCAGTCATTGTACTGGTCGGACACGATATCTGCCCGCTCATAGGGATCCATGCGCAGGTTGAACAACTTGGGGACGCGCCATGTGACGAGAGGGGTCTGCCACACCGCGAAGCCTCCCGGAGCAGGCTGCTCATGGAAGACGACCTTCCAGTCGTCGAAGCGCGTTGCAACCAGAGCGCCGTCATCGTCGAAGTAGAAGAAGTCAGAACGCGCGCTCTTGTCGGTTTTCCCGGTGAGGAAGTCGAGCTGGTTATAGCCATCGAGATGGTTCTTGAAGGTCGTCGTGCTTCCCTCAGGCTTCCAGCCTTCGAGAAGGCGTTCCTTCACACCAGGATCCCCGGCGGCTGCAAGCAGCGTCGGGAACCAGTCGAGACCGGACATCATCTGGTTGGTGACTTCGCCCGCCTTGATCTTGCCGGGCCAGCGAACCATCGCCGGTACGCGGAACGCACCCTCCCAGTTGGTGTCCTTTTCGCTGCGGAACGGTGTCGTCGCAGCATCCGGCCATGACCACTGGTTCGGTCCATTGTCCGTCGTGTAAACAACGATCGTGTTGTCGGTGATACCGAGATCGTCCAGCGTCTTTAGCAGCTTGCCAACGTCGCCGTCGTGTTCGAGCATACCGTCGCCGTATTCGTTATCCGGCATGCCGCTTTTGCCACGCAATTCCGGGCGAACATGGGTGAAGGCGTGCATCCGCGTGGTGTTCATCCACGTGAAGAAGGGCTTGCCCTGCTTGACCTGACGCTGGATGAAATCGATGGCGGCCGCCGTCGTTTCATCATCAATGGTTTCCATGCGTTTCTTGTTGAGAGCGCCGGTATCCTCGATCTTGCCGTCAGCCGAAGCTTTGACAACGCCGCGTGGATTATAGGCCTTCAGGAAGGCTGGATCGTCCTTCGGCCAGTTTGGATTTTCCGGCTCTTCCTCGGCATTCAGATGGTAGAGGTTGCCGTAAAACTCGTCGAAGCCATGGTTGGTCGGCAGGTATTCGTCCTTGTCGCCAAGGTGGTTCTTGCCGAACTGACCGGTGGCATAGCCGAGCGGCTTGAGCGCCTGTGCAATGGTGATGTCACCCGCCTGCAGTCCAACCGGCGCACCCGGCGCGCCGACCTTGCAAAGACCCGTGCGCAGGCAGACCTGTCCGGTGATGAAAGTGGAACGGCCGGCCGTGCAACTGTTCTCGGCGTAGTAATCGGTGAAACGCAGGCCTTCATCGGCGATCCGGTCGATATTCGGCGTGCGATATCCCATCAGCCCGTCCGAATAGGCGCTGATATTGGTCTGGCCGATGTCGTCACCAAAGATCACGAGGATGTTTGGCTTATCCGTCGGAGCGGCAGATTGGGTCTCCTGCGCGGAGGCGATTGAGACGCAGGTCAGGCTCAGGGTGAGCCCGGCTGCCGCCGACAGTAATCTACGTGAGAGTAATCGGTTCATTGAAATTCCTCGCGTCATGTTCAGGGTTTCAAGTCGCGCATTCGGTGGCGACGAAATCATCGTGTTTCGGGTGTTTCGAGATTGCTTGCCCTCCTTGCTGCTATTTTTCGGGAAAAAGGAAAACCATTCCAGCCTTGATGCCCCACTCCGGGCCATTCTCCGGGCCCTCGAGCCAATACTTGGCGCCGAGCGACAAACTGACGGCTTGCTCTCCGAATTTCACAATTTTCGAGAAGGAAAGCGAAACCGGCAGCGTGTAATCGTCTGCCACCCAGTCGTAGCTGAAATCGATATTGGTCGAGATGGTCCGGCCCTGGCCGATATGCCAAGCCAGGAAGGGTTGAATTTCCGTCGAGCTGACCCGCTCTCTGCTGCCATCGCCCGCAACCGACCAGAGATGGTTGGCCGACACGCCGACGCTCATCGCCTGCGTCTGGAGAAGCAGCAGCCCTGAAGGGCCGATCGAGAGCTTGCCCGTTCCGAAACGGTCGTCTGTCGCCGTGGGCAGGGATATTTCCGGGCCGAATGCCCAGATGAGCGGACCGTGTTGGGCGGGCGTAAACGAAAGGTTCTGGGAAATATCCCCTAACCCGAAGCGCGTGCCACCGACCACCGGATCGCTGAAGAGCAGCGGAAAATCCGTGTGGGAAATCATGTTCCAGTTGTCTGTAAGGGCAAACGGGATGACGGGTTCTATGTCGAGGGTCGCCGAATAGGTGTCTCCCGTCCCCCAGCGGCCGATATCGAAATCGCCATGGACGGGAACGCTGATCATGAACGAGGCTGGATTGGAGACCTTGCGCGCAAGTTCATCCACATCATCTTCCGCGAAGGAAGCTGATGCTGCGAGCACCGCGAGCATAGGAAGCCATCGTAGAAACATTTTGTGCCTCATGAACAGTTGGAAGGAGATGGTCGGGCGAATGACCGCCCGGCCATCGTAAGTCATTATCGACGACGGATCATGTGCCCACCTCCGTGAAAGCCGCCTCCTCCATGGAAGATGCCGGACTCTACGCGACACATGAAGCCGCTTTCTATCATCCTGGTGCCCGAGAGGGACTTCGTCGAAGCGCGTTTGATTGCCTTGATTGATGAACGTGCACGATATCGAACCTTGCCAGAAACGACTAGCGTGCCATGAAGGTCGCCGTTCCGGGGCGCTGAATCGCCGACCGGGTAACTCCGCCGAACATCCGCTCGCGCAACCGCGCGTGTCCGTAAGCTCCCATCACGACGAGGTCCGCTTCGATGCTTCGGCAATGTGTCTCCAAGGTTTCGGAAACCGTATAACTATCGCTGGAAGCACCTCCGTGGATACATTGTCGATCCCATGCCGAGAAAGATACGACAGCAACCTCGGGGCCGGATCATCACGGTCCCCTTCGTGATCAACCAAGACGACGTGGACAGCTTTGGCCAGAGAGAGCAAAGGCAGGCTTGTCCTCACCGCGGAGGCCGATTCGGCGGTATCTGACCACGCTATCATCACAGTGGGCTTCTTAAACTCCCACGAGGAGCGAGGATCGAGTAGCACGGGCACATCGGCATGAAACCACGCACCGTCAAGGACCGCACCCAAGACATCCTGATTGCCAAGAAGATCGGCCCCGAGCAGGACAATGTCCGACAGCCTTGCCAGGTTACCTACTTCATCGTCGATTCTAAACACTTCCGTGTGGATGCCAGTCACGACACAAGGCGTGCCAAGCTCTTCGAAGATCTCTTCCAGTTGGCAGACTTTTTTCTTGATCTCATCCTGCTGCTCCATCCGCTCTTTCATCCACGGCGCATAAACGCTTTCGACATGGGCGCCCACAGGGGGCAACGCAGCCTCCCCGACGACGACCACGTCAAGATGAGCATTAAACGCTTCGGCGGCTCCCGCGACTGATCGAACCTGCGTCTCATCGATATCCGTTGTGCAGACGTGCAGGAAAACGGTTGATGTCATCAGCTTTCACTCCTGGGAAAACAGTTCCGGCGGGGGGCCAATGAAGCAGCTAAATGTACGGGCATCAAACGGTTTTATGGATTAAGCAAGCTAGCTTCGTGTACAACCACTCCGTTTATATGAGACCGCCTTCCAATTCGGGTTTTACCAGAAAGGTTTGCAGATGTTGTCAAACGAGACTTCACGCTTGGCTCGAAGCATCCTGCCCTTCGCACCGGTAATGGGTCTGTTGACCGCCTTGGTAGCCCACATTGCCGGTTTTTTCCCGCTCTCGGGAGCGCTTCTTGTGGCGGGAACTATTCCGGTCCTCGTGGTACTCGTCTTTCAGATCGCGGGCAGCCTGCGCAGAGGCGAAGTGGGCCTTGATATCATCGCCATGCTCTCGATGGCAGGGGCGCTTGCCTTTGGGGAATACGTGGCGGCGGCCGTGGTCGCCCTCATGTATTCCGGCGGGCAGTATCTGGAACACGCAGCCGAGGGCCGCGCAAGGCGCGAGATGACGGCTCTGCTGGCGCGCGCTCCCCAGAAGGCTACGCGCCTTATCGTGGACAAGCTTGAGGATATTCCGGTCGAAAAGATATCGCTCGGCGACACGCTGATCGTGCGGCGGGGTGATCTTGTGCCCGTCGATGGCACCGTCGACGACGAGATCGCAACGTTGGATGAGTCCGCCCTGACGGGGGAGCCTCTGCCTGTCTCGCGCCACCGGGGCGAAACCGTCCTGAGCGGTGCGGCGAACGCGGGAGACCTGTTTCGCATGAAAGCAACAGCCCGCGCCGCCGACAGCACCTATGCGGGAATACTTCGGCTTGTCGAGGCTGCCCAGCTCAGCAAGGCCCCCATGACGCGTATGGCAGACCGATTCGCACTTGCGTTCCTGGTCGTGACGATTGTCTTGGCCACATGCGCATGGCTGGTGTCCGGCGACCCCGTCCGCGCCGTCGCCGTTCTCGTTATCGCAACGCCCTGCCCTCTGATACTTGCTGTCCCAATTGCCTGGACCGCCGGGGTCTCCCGCGCGGCAAAAATTGGTCTCCTGGTCAAGGGGGCCCGGGTGCTTGAAGGCCTTGGCACCGTCCGCACGTTGATAGTCGACAAGACAGGAACTCTGACGGAAGGAACACCGAAGCTGTCCGGCATTGACGCGGCCATCCCCGAAGCGGAGCTTTTGCACCTCTCGGCGTCACTGGACCAGGCATCAAACCATCTGGCGGCGAAGGCCCTCGTGGAGACCGCGCAGGAACGGAAGATCACCCTTACCCAGCCGACCGATGTCTCTGAAAAACCCGGCGAGGGCGTTTCCGGAAAAGTAGATGGCCAAGATGTCGCGATTGGTGGAATTCCATACATCGCAACCAAACTCGGCATCTCGATTGACTACGCCAATCGTCCCGGAACAATTGCCGCGGCTGTGGCAATCGATGGAAAATTTGGTGGCCTTCTGCTTTTCTCCGATAGGCTTCGCGACGGTAGCGTTGATGTCATGCACGCGCTCAAGCGGCTCGGAGTTGATCGCATCGTTCTTGCAACGGGTGATAGGAAGGAAGTCGCAAAACTGATCAGCGAAGGACTGCCGTTGGACGAAGTCCGCGCGGAACTGTCGCCTGCTCAGAAAATCGAAATCGTCAACACCGAAAAGGTGAGAGCTCCGGTCCTTATGATTGGTGACGGTGTCAACGACGCTCCGGCGCTTGCGGCAGCCGACATCGGTCTTGCGATGGGCGTTCATGGTTCTGCCGCGGCCACGGAAGCTGCGGACGCGGTCCTGCTGATCGACCGTCTTGATCGCATCGCCCAGGGAATCGAGGTATCAAAACGTTGCCGGCAGATCGCCATGCAGAGCGTCATTGCGGGGATCGGGTTGTCGATTTGCGGTATGATTGCGGCCGCCATGGGATTTCTGGAACCCGTGGAAGGGGCAATCTTGCAGGAGGTTATCGATGTGGCGGTAATCCTGAACGCCTTGCGCGCGCTTGCCATCCGGCCGGCCCCCATCCAAACTGATCCACCATCGACGCTTAGATGAGCTTGAGGATGGGGCACCTGTGATAGCACTTACGTTCGCAAACGCTACCGAAAAGACTGCTACGAAGCGGGGGCCAAAGCTGAAGCGTTGGGAGCTAGTTTGATCCTTGGAACATGGAGAACCTTCATCATCGTTCCAAATTCAGGATTGTCCCCTTGGCTTAGCGTACCTTCGTCAAGACTGATGTGAGAACCAAGGAGCCATGGTTGCGGATCAGCCATCCCGCCGGACGGGTTCCGAAAGGATCGAGACCGTAAGCCGTCGCAGCATGGCCTTCGCATCCTCATGGCGATCGGGCTCCCATCGATCGAGCATGCTCGCGAAACGCTGGCGATAAAGGCTCACAATATCTTCATAGGCTGTCTGCCCTTCAGTCGACAAGACGAATTCATCACCGAGCTTTCTCATCAATCCCATGTTAGTAAGCGCGTCTTCGCCACACCCTGCGCCGGTTATTGCTCCCTCCCGGCCCGCCTTCAGCAATGACCAAAGCGCGTCAGGCGGCAGACCAAGTCCCACCGTCTTGGCGATGTCGCCCAACACCGCGGTTCTATTTTCGTACCGTTCCAGTTCAATTACGATTCTTTCCAGTTCATCGACCGATCTAGCATCGCGCGGCATTGCCAGGACTGTGGCCACGTCGTCGGAACGGTGGGAAGAGCGCAGAGGGATCTCTTCGAGAAGCAGTGTCAGAAGGAATGCCGCGGCTGAAATAACTGCCGCCGTCACAAAAATGGGATGCAGTGCTGCTGTAAAGGCGTGCTGATAAAGAGCGCGAGTTTCATCGGGCAGTGCCGCGATAGCTGCGGGATTTAAGCCGGTCGGAATGGAGCTCTTCAGTCCTTGAAGATCGGTCGCCAGCCCAGCGGCAAAGATCGCACCGAACAGCGACACTCCGATGGATCCGCCAATGGAACGGAACAGCGTCACGCCGGAAGTAGCGACCCCAAGGTCTTCGTAGCTGACAGAGTTCTGCGCTGCGAGAACCAGCACCTGCATTACCATGCCGAGACCTAATCCAAGGACGAGAGCATAGCCTGCTGCCGTCCACACCTCGGTCCCGACCGAAAGTGTCGACAGAAGCCCGAGGCCGATCGTCATGACAATGGTTCCAACGACAGGAAAAAAACGATATCGGCCCGTGCGGCTGATGATCTGGCCGCTCGCGACCGAACTGATCAGGACACCTGCCATCATTGGTGTGAGATGAAGTCCTGCCGAAAGGGGTGTCAGGCCCTTCACCACCTGCATGTACAGCGGCAGGTACGTCACGGAGCCGAACATCGCAAGTCCCACCACAAGGCTGACGATCGCGCAGACGGCGAAAATCCGGACCGAGAAGAGGCGCATCGGAAACATCGGTGCGACTGCACGTCGCTCGGTGAACACGAAGAGTCCGAGCGACGCAAGCGATAGAACACCGAGGCCTATTGCGGGGGCTGACTCCCAGGGCAGAGTATGCCCGCCCAGGCTAGTCAGCAGGATGAGGGAAGTGAGGCACGAAGCGAGCAGGAGCGCCCCTGCATAGTCGATGGACGGCTTTTCGCTCAGTTTCTTTCCCTCGAGGACGAAGCCGATCACAACGAGTGCCGCGATGCCCAGCGGAAGATTTATGTAGAAGATCCACCGCCAAGTGAGGTGGTCGACCATGAAGCCCCCGATCAGCGGGCCGAGCACCGTCGCAAGGCCGAAGACTGCGCCGAAAATACCTTGGTAGCGGCCCCGGTCCTTTGGAGGAATGATGTCGCCGACAACGGCCATCGTCGTGACCATCAAGCCGCCGCCACCGAGGCCCTGAAGCGCGCGGAACGCGATGAGCTGGAACATCGACGTACTCAGGCCGCAGAGTACCGAGCCGATAAGGAACAGCACGATTGCGATCTGCAGAACGAGCTTTCTCCCGAAAAGGTCCCCGAGCTTGCCGTAAAGAGGTGTCACGACCGTTGTTGCGAGCATGTAGGACGTGACGATCCACGACAGATGCTCAATTCCACCCAACTCTCCTACGATTGTGGGTAAGGCGGTAGAGACGATTGTCTGATCCAATGCAGCGAGTAGCATAACCGCCGTAAGAGCCGCGAATACGGTAAGGATGCGCGGTCGGTTGTCGGGTGCCGTCATGTGATCTCCGTGCTGATCTTAGATAGTTAGCGCACGATCCGGCTAACCTTACGTCACCGCTCGAAAACGAGGAAGTTCTCCCACGATTTTATTCTCAGTAGGATCTTCCGAATGAGCGCGAACTCCGTCCAATGATCAGAATATACGGCCACTTACGCAGTCGCTCCACCGGGTAGTTCGAAACCTGAGATGTCATCCATAGGTTCGAAGGTGGCGATGACCCGACCTGACCCAAAGGGTGCCTTCGACCTGAACCAGAAAGTCGTCTATGGCGAGTCGAAGTTCGATCCCTCCACAGCGAGCCGACTTCGATCGGGTTTGGGGCGGCGCGCGAGTTGTGGCTCGCGCCGGCGCATCGACAAAAGCGTTGGTTGAGTCAGACGCGTCTTCCGCCGCTCAACCCGTGTTGGTGACCTCTGTCCACGAGGCTATTCGGTTGGCCGCTTCATTGCGGGAGAGAAGCTGAGAGTGAGCCAGGCGTTCCATCCTTCCGGACGGTTCTTCGCGCCAAACTCGTAGAATCCCTTGAGATTGACGTAGCCTGCGGTCGTGTCGCTGACATCGAACTTATAGCCAATCTGTGGGCCAACCCCGAAGACGCGGGATTTAAAGTCGCCGAGAACCGCGCCGGCTCCGCTGTCGCCGCTCAGTTGCTGGAACGCGTAGCCGACGAGGCCAACGTGCAGTTGGTCGTTCAGGAACTGAGATGCCGCCCAATCAATGTGGCCATCAATGCCGTTCTTATAGTCGGTGTCCGGATTTTCGAAGTTGTAGGTAAGACCGCCCGTGATCGAAAACTCGCGTCGGGATGTGGGGTCGAAATAGGTATAGCCGATGCCGGAATCGACTGCTGCGTGACCGAACCCGGTGTTGATAATGCGGTCGGGATCATAAGAGCCAACCGGAATGCTCACGGTCGTATAGGCCATGTAGTTGTGAACGCCCTGGTTCCATTTAAGGGTGCCGAAGGGCGCGATATCACCGAATGCGGTCAAACTATCGCTGCGCCCACCCGAAACGACCCCGCCCAACGGCCCGGTCAGTGTTGCATCGACCTCTGCGGTGCCATGCAGAACTGGCAACAGCATACCAAGAGAAGCCTGAGCGCCGTTCAAGACGGGCTCGGCAAACGTGTAGGTCGGAACGAAGAAGACTGCATCATCCCTTCCCTTAAGGCCGATATCAACCTCGCCGTTTCCACCGCGTGGAAAAGCCTCATTCGCTTCGGCATCAACGCTCGTGTGGTAGTACACGGTAGCGAGAGACCAGCCCGGCTCAGTAGGCGCGGATGCGAAGCTGCCATAGAAGCCAGGAAGATAAACGCTGATGCCGCCCTCGTCGGCTGCCGCGGTACAGGGGGCCGCTGCGGCGAGCGCAACAAGCCAGAGGTTCAAGGTATTGTTCCTCGAAAATTTTCGGGATGGTGTATCGCTCCAGAATATCACGCGTCAGCCTCCGTGAATCACGGCCAACGTAGAACCCAATCGCAGTTCAAACAACCGAGTTTATTCGTTTCCCCACGAGCCGGGAAACCAGGGCTCAGAAGGGCGTTGGTGCAGCGATCGCGGCTCAGGTCGAATTCTCGGATCGTTAAACGCGGCGGCATAGAAGATGGCTAAACACAATAGCCGGTCTCCGTCACGATGCCCTTTAAGCACAATGCCTCCCGCCGCCATCGTATCGGCAAGATGAAATTCAAGGTCACGAACTGGGCCGAATATGAGGCAGGCCTTCGTCGGCGTGGCAGCCTGACACTTTGGATGACGCCGCAGGCACTGTCGTCCTGGCAGGCGCCGAAGCGGTGCAACGACAGGACGCCGATCCCTCCAGTCAACGAGCCCGCCAGATAACGGCGATCAACGCCGATGGCCGGATGAAGTGGCAGGCTGCGACCGGCTACGGGAAACGATCACTGGTCGAGAGCGCGATCGGCCGTTACAAATCGATCATCGGCCGCCGACTGCGAGCACGCACATTCGCAGCGCAGCAGACGGAAGTTGCCATGGGCTGCGCTGTCCTCAATCGAATGCTGGCCTGCGCACGCCCGAAGTCCGTCCGGTGCAAGACCTTCACCGCATAGCCATAGCACCAATGACGGCAATCCGTCCTTTCATCGATCGATGCACCAACGTCGCTGCATTCCGATTGGTCGAACAACTAAGCCATCCTACGGACGGTCAATATTGCTTCGCTTTATATTGGCTTCAGCGTCGCTTAGATGCACGGCGCCGAAGAGCGGCAGGAGCTGCCAAAGCGCTGAGATTCCAATTAACGTGTAGATTATACGAGAGAGGATGGCCCCGGAACCTCCCAGCAGAAGACCAATCAGGTCGAATTGGAAAAGGCCGATAAGAAGCCAATCCAAACCGCCGACAATGATGATGAACAACGTAATCATGTTGAGTGTACGCATTTCACATCTCCTAGTTCCGGGTGGCGCTGCAGTCAGAACAGCCCGGCCTTGCCGCAGGTATTGGACAGCATTCACGCCTGAACGAGCTGCCGCATCCATGAAAACGAAAAGTTGCCACGCCTTGTTGGGAGCCAACAGTCGTCGCCCCCTCGCCAAGCGGGACCACATCCCGCTGCCATACGGCAATACGCCCAAACATTATCTGTTCAGGCAAACGTGCCCTCGCGCACCGTGAAAACAGATGTTGCCGGGGCGACCGATAGAGACACCGCTTGCCCTATCCAGATATCGCGCGCGAACCCATCCGCTGCGCAAACGTCGTGGCTGCACATGACACCAGCGGCCGGTGACGTTACAATGGGTCACATTCACTCTGTCTCGCACACGCAGCCGTCCAATGACCCTGTAGTGCGTACTTGGGCCCGATCGAAGCTGGACATTGTTGGCGGTCACAACCGCCGGCGCCGCTTCAACCGGGATAATGCCGGCCCAAAGCAGGTTCCCTGACAGGAAGACAATCGTCATCAATCGCTTGAGAAACATAATTCGACCTCCACCAACAATGTAAGCGGACCCATTCCGCTTTCATTTGTCTGTTTGACTTTCCTTGCCGCGTTCCTTGCAGTCGTCGTGTCATCGACACCAGAAGAAAAAGCTTCGTCTATCGAGAGGATTCGGCAAGCACCTCGATCGAACGGTGCATATCCAGGGCTCGATTGAACGCGCCGGTTTCCAGAAAACTGACGATCTCGGCGACGACAACCGAATGAACATCATAAAAATCTGCGTCGCGTGGACCAGCAGATGCTCCGTGGCTCCTTCGAGGCGGGTTGATCGTTGATGTCGCGGAAGGGTATTCGACATTCACGACAACATATCCCCGCTTCGACAGCATCTTCTCGACCAGCCAGAACGAACCACTCCCGCGGGCGAGACCGTGGAAAAGCACGACGCATTCGCTCACGGCCTTTTCCGCTGCCATCACATTGCGTTCACTCGAAAACAGTCCCCAAAGCGGGAGGCACACCAGAAGGATCGGCACCTCACCGCATTTCGAGCCCGTGTTTTGCCAATCCGGCCTAGTGAGCATGTTCACCCCCGGCATTGGCGGCACCGCTGTCCGAGAGGAGCGTTGCGATCCACCGTGTGGAACCGCCCGCCGAGCAGAAGGCGATGAAGGCGATCAACACCGGAACGCCGATGAAAGCTCCGGCCAGCCCCCACATGAAGCTCCAGAAAAACACTGCGAAGATGACGGCCAAGGGCGATACGGCAAGGGACGCCCCGGCGAGCCTCGGCTCAAGGTAGCTGCCGATGATAAACTGGATGATATTGAGGCTCAGGAAGATGAGCACGGCCGGTTGCCACGTATCGAACTGCGCGATGGCAAACAGGGTCGGCAATGTTGTCGCCACGAGCGGTCCCAGAAACGGAATATAGTTGAACGCAAAGGCGATGACGCCCCAGGCCGTCGCAAGTTCTAGTCCCGCGCCCAAGGCAAGCAGCCAGACGAGCAAGCCCGTGAGCACGCTGGCGAATGTCCGCACAACCATGAAACGGCGGAATTTCGTCGCGATGACCCGGCTGGCCGACTGAATGATCCGGCCATAGGGCTGGGCTGACGGCAGAACCATCCGCGCGGCAAAGTCCTGGACCTCCAATAGACCGAGCATCACAAAAATCAGCACCAGAAGCGTGAAGCCGCCAAAACTGTTCAGACGACCGGCCGTGCCCTGCAGGATGGCAAGAAGCCATGATACGTTGAACCAGTCTGCGATTGGTCCGGCGAGCGCAATGCCATGCTGCTCCAGCCAATCCACAGTCGCGACATAGACGGCCTGGAGCCGATCAGCATTCATGAACAGCCACTGGCCGAGCCTGCCCAGTCCCCAAGCGAGCGATGAGCCGATGGCGGTGATAACGCCGATCGTTAGTACCAGCGTAATCAGCAGCGCCACCAATCTGGGAAGTCTTGCCTGCAGAGCAAGCTGGCAAGGCCAGACAATCGCAATGATGAAAAAGGCGAAGCACAAGGGCGCAAAAACGGATTGCGCAACAAACAGAAGCGCCAGAAACAGAATGCCGGCAATCAGCGTGCCGGCCATCGGCTTTTCAGGCACCGGCTTGTCACTCATCGGCTTGTCAGGCATCTCTGACATTCATTTCTCCTGCTACGCCCTCACTCTGCTGTCAGCATGCTCAACAAACAGCAGCTGTCAGAATGTATTTTTATGAACCCGGCCTTCCTTCATGATGACCGACAGGTTCTTGCCGGGGTCTTCCAGCAGGTGGATATCATCCAGCGGATTACCGTCGACAACGATGATATCGGCAAATGCATCGGCCTCGATCACGCCCAGTTTGCCCGGATAGGGATTTCGCAAACTGGAGAGCGCCATCAATTCGGCATTGCCGGAAGTCGCCATCTGCAGCACCTCCGCCGACGTGTACCAATTGCTCAGATGGGTGAGCATGAAGTTCTGACGCGGCCCGAGTTCCGGAGAAAACAGAACGTCGGAGCCCCAGGCGGTCTTGATTCCAAACTTCTTGGCAAAGCCATAGATTCTCGGCGTGCCGGCAAAAAGCTGCTGGATACGCTCCAGCCCAGGACCGCTCATCGGAGCGGCGTCGTCCAGGCTCATGAACGGCTGCATGCTGAGCCATGCACCCTTGTCGGCGATCATTTTTGCCGTTTCCTCATCGACCAGATGGGCGTGTTCGATGCAGGTCGCCCCTGCAGCAAGCGCCCGCTGCACGGCGCGGGGGGTATAGGCGTGAACCGCGACGTAGGTGTTCCAGTCCTCAGCCACCGAAATAGCCGCGCGCAGCTCCCCTTCACTGAACGTCGTCATATCGAGCGGGCTTCGGGGCGAGGAAACGCCGCCACTGCCCATGATCTTGATCTGCGACGCGCCTTGAAGCAGCTGTTCGCGAACACGCATCCTGATGTCGCCCTCGCTGTCGGCGATGGCTGCGGCTCCCATCAACTCGCCGGTGCTCAACTGACCGCCGTCGCGGGGGATCTCAGTCGGCAAACGCAGATCGCCGTGGCCACCGGATGTCGTGATCATGGCGCCGGACGGATAGATGCGCGGGCCGGGTATGATACCGCCATCGATGGCCTGCTTGAAGGTGAAGACCGGCCCCCCAAGATCGCGAACCGTTGTAAAACCGCGTAACAGGGTGCGCTCCGCCTCGGCCGTCGAGGCGGCAAAGATGATGCCCGGATCTCCCGCCATCAGGACATTCAGCGGCACCGCGGCGAAAATCGTGTGCCAATGGGCGTCGATCAGACCGGGCATGAGTACGCCATTGCGGCAATTGATCACCGTCGCATCCGTCGGTGCCGGGCTGTTGGTCGCGTCGATGGATTTTATCTTGTTGTTCTCGACCAGAACCTGGAAGTTGCTCTGGAGCGAGCCGGACTTGCCATCGAAAATACGGACCTCCCGGAAGATGGTTTTTGAAGGAGCAGCTTGTGCAAACGAGTTTTTCGGCAAGCTGGCCGATAAGGCTGCGGCCCCGAGACCCGCCAGAAAACCACGCCTTGAAAGGCTTTCCAGTCTGCGTGATACGGCCTGAAGCGAAGGACTGAAGCAGCCGCAAGCGGCGTTATGGACAAGATGGCTGTATTTTTTTCCGAACCTTTGCATGAAAGTCGCTCTCCTCTGAATAGATACTCGCCATCGCCACGCGTGGCGGGTTCTCAACCCGACAGATCAAGGAGCGCATCGTTTCACTCGGCACGCGCCCTTGCGATTTCGTGACATGCTTCAGTAATCGACCGCATCACGGATAATCGGGCAGGTCATGCAATGACCGCCACCACGGCCGCGACCAAGCTCAGCGCCGGTGATGGTGACGACCTCGATACCTTCCTTGCGCAGCAGAGTGTTCGTATAGGTGTTGCGATCATAGGCGTAGACCACGCCGGGCGAAGCACAAACGAGGTTGGCGCCGCTGTCCCATTGTGTACGTTCGCGCATGTAGTCGTTGCCGCCGGTCTCGACGACGCGCATCTTCTTGAGCCCGAGCGAATCCCGAACCGTCTCGACAAAGCTGCCCTTGTCCTTGTGCAGTTCGACCCCGCCCTTGCCATCCGGGCGGAAGGAAAAGGCCTCGATGCCGTTGACGATATCGGGGTAGAGCAGCACGCAATCTCGGTCGGCAAAGGTGAAGACCGTGTCGAGATGCATGGCGGCACGGAGCTTCGGCATCGCCGCCACAATCACGCGCTCGGCTGCGCCCTTCTCGAACAAGGCGGCGGCGACCTGGCTGATCGCCTGACGGGAGGTGCGCTCGCTCATACCGATCAGCACATTGCCCTTGCCGATCGGCATGACGTCACCGCCCTCGATCGTCGCAAGCCCCCATTCCTGGGTCGGATCGCCCCACCAGACATTGACTTTGCCGGCAAAGTCCGGATGGAACTTATAGATCGCGGTCGTCAGGATCGTCTCTTCATGGCGCGCCGGCCAATAAAGCGAATTGAGGGTAACGCCGCCATAGATCCAGCATGTCGTATCCCTGGTATAAAGCGTGTTGGGAAGCGGTGGCAGAAGGTATTCGTTGACCCCGGCAGCATCGCGGATGAGCTCGAGCTGTTCGCCGCCGATCGCATCCGGAAACTCAAAGGTCGATAAACCGCCGATCAGCGTTTCGGCAAGTTCGCGGTTTCCCAATCCTTCGAGATAGGACCGGACCTCGTTGAGAAGGCCAAGTCCGATCTGGTTCGGCACCACCTGGTTATCGAGAATCCAAGCCTTGGCTTCGGGAACAGCGACCGTTTCCGCCAGCAGATTGTGCATCTCCACGACCTCGATGCCGCGGTCGCGCATCTTCGTCATGAAATCGAAATGGTCGCGCTTGGCGTTTTCCACCCACAGGACATCGTCGAATAGCAGTGCATCGCAATTGCTCGGCGTGAGCCGCTGATGCGCTCGCCCCGGCGCGCACACCATTACCTTGCGTAACTGACCCACTTCGGAATGAACGCCAAAAGGTGTCGTTTGTGTCATGACCTTCGCCTCTCAGTTTAGGGTGTGATGATACCGGTGATGAGGCCGTAAGCCCCGATCAGACCTCCGATCAGCGTTACTGCGAACACGATGAGTTCTGCGGATGTGAACAGCGTGAGTTTCTGCTCACGGCGCGCCCAGACGTAGAGAATGGTGCCCGGCACGAACAGCACCGCAACAAGCAGAACATATTTCAGCCCGGCGGCGGCAAACATGAAGAGCGTGTAGACGACGGCGATCCAGGCGAAAATCTGGTCGCGGCCGCGTTCCTGGGGTGTCGTCTCGTAGCCTTCGCCCCGCCGCGCCAGCAGGACGCCGTAACCGGCGACCAGCAGATAGGGCAGGAGCGCGGTCACGCTTGTCATGTCGAGCATGAAGTTGAAGGCATCCCGTGACCAATAGGTTGAGATGACGAAGAGCGACACCACGATGTTGGTAAGCCAGAGGGCATTTGCCGGCACACGATTGCAGTTCTGTGCCGCGAAAATCTTCGGCATATCTTCCGACTTCGCGGCAGCAAACAGCACTTCGGCGCAGATCAGCGACCATGCCAGATAGGCGCCGAGAACGGACACCAGAACGCCGATGGAAATGAACACCGCGCCCCAATGGCCAACCACGGCTTCAAGGACGCCAGCCATGGACGGCTGCGTGACGGCTGCGATGGACGATTGGGGCAAGACCGCATAGGGCAGAAGGGTAACGGCGACCATAAGCCCGGTAACCCCGACAAAGCCGAGGATGGTTGCGGAGCCGACATCCGATCGTTTCTCGGCGAAGCGGGAATAGACGCTCGCTCCTTCGATCCCAAGAAACACGAAGACGGTGATCAGCATCGTGTCCCGCACCTGCGCGACCAGTGATTTCGCCGGCATATCGGCGCCACCGAAAAAATTTTCGGAGAACTGGCTGAAATTGAAGAAGACGATCAATGCCAGGACGAACACCAGGATAGGAACGATCTTGGCGATTGTCACGATGGTATTGATGAAGGCAGCCTGCTCGACCCCGCGCAGGATCATGAAATGAAACGCCCATATGCCAATCAGCGATACGATGATGGCTGTCGCGCTGCTGCCATCGCCGAAAATCGACGGGAAAAAACGGCCGAGAGTGGAGCCGATCAGAACCCAATAGAAGACGTTGCCGAGGCAACTGCCGAGCCAGTAACCGAAGGCTGACAGAAAGCCCATGTAGTTTCCGAACCCGGCCTTGGCATAGGCGAAAACACCGGAATCGATGTCTGGCCTTTTCTCCGCGAGCGCCTGGAACACCCGGGCCAGCATATACATGCCCGTTCCAGCGATAGCCCAGGCGATGATCGCGCCAAAAGGTCCCGTGGCGGTTCCAAACCGGCCCGGCAGGTTGAAAATGCCGGCGCCAACCATGGAGCCGACAACCATCGCCGTAAGGGAGAATAGTGTGAGTTTCTGCTGCGAGCTTGCCATAAACCTAACCCTCTCGGCATTAGTCTCTAGTCAGCCGTCAACCTGGCCAAAACAGACCAAATATAAGTATTTTAAAGATATTTCTACCCAATCTGACGCTATACAACTATAGATCCATTGGCAACTTTAAATACAGCGACGGCGAAGCCAACGATCATTATTAAAAGAATTCCAAATTCAACATGGGTAAACAACCTGTTACCCTGCTCTCTTCGGGCCATGAAGAACAGAAGCGTGCCGGGAACATAGATCAAGGTTGTCAGGAGGAGATATTTTGCTCCTGCGGCATAGATAAGCCCGGCGGTATAGATAAAGGCCAGTACCGATTGTATCGCTTCGAAACGAACCGCCTGTCCCCTGGCCAATGGAGCCTCTTGCCGCCAGCTGGTTTTAACGCCGAAAGCGGCAACGAGGAAATACGGAATGAGGATCATCGAACTGGTCATGGCGACGGCAAGCGCAAAGGCGTAGTCCGTAAACATCGATGCGACGAGGAAAAGCTGCACGATCGCGTTGGTCAGCCATAGCGCGTTTGCCGGAACGCCGGCGTCGTTTTCCCGGGCAAGAAATCTCGGCATCGTTTCATGTTTAGCCGCGGAGTAAAGAATTTCCGCGGCCAGCAGCACCCAAGCGATATAGGCGCCGGCGACGGATATGACCAACCCGATGCTGACGAACACCGCCCCCCACGGCCCCGTGACCGACGCGAGCACGCCCGCCATGGATGGATTGCGCAATTGAGCGAGCTGCTCCTTCGGCATCACGCCATAAGAAAACAGCGTGACAGCCAGCATGAGGCCGAGAACGAACAGAAAGCCGGTGACCGTCGCGGTGCCGACATCCTCACGGCGCTGCGCATATCTTGAATAAACACTGGCGCCCTCTATCCCGACAAAGACGAAAACCGTGACCAGCATGGTGTTTCGGACCTGACTGCCGAGCGAGCCATAGGCTGCGTCCCCGGAACCCCAGAAGTTGCTGCGGAAAACATCCCAATCGAAGGCAAAGAGAACCAGCAAAACGAAAATGAAGATCGGCAGAAGCTTGGCGGCCGTGATCACCGTGTTGAGAGCGGTCGCCTGCCGGATGCCGCGCAAAATCAGGCTATGCATCAGCCAGAGCAGCACCGACGACGTCGCCACCGCAAGCAGCGTGTTACCATCTCCGAAAGCCGGAAAGAACAATCCGAGCGTCGATTTGATCAGGATGAAATAGGTGACGTTTCCCAGAAGCGCCGCCGCCCAGTAGCCGAGCGCGGACAGGAAGCCCAGATAGTTTCCGAACCCCTCCTTGGCATACATGAAGATACCGGCATCCAGATCCGGGCGGCGTTGCGCCAAAGTCTGGAAGACGAATGCCACCATGAGCATGCCGACACCCGCAATGGTCCAGGCAATGATCGCACCCAGCGATCCCGTTGCGCGCCCGAATGCCTGCGGCAGCGAGAATATGCCTGCCCCGACCATGGAACCGACCACCATGCCCGTCAACGTGACCAGGGAAAGCTTTGCCTCACCGGTGTGCGACATCGATCGCCCCCACTGCAGATCCAACGATCGCCGGAAAGAAGGTGGA
>JAVBSF010000518.1:0-2956 GCA_031556925.1 Pararhizobium sp. | reverse complement strand
GCGAACACAAGCTGGCGCGTGGCTACATGCCGGTCACGACCCATTCGGCGCATTACATCGCCCATCCGGGTCTAAGACGCGCGGTTGCCGACTATCTCGTGCATGAACGGCATGAGGTGGAAGAGATCGGCGAAATCCTTGGCGAACATAGCCCGTTCCGCAAGGGTGAACGCCAGCAGCAGGACGACTGACCAAGAGATCATATCAGGGAAGGAAAGAGCCATGAGCGGCTATGACGACAACAATATCTTCGCCAAAATCCTGCGCGGAGAAATTCCCTCGCACCGCGTCTACGAAGATGACGCCGTGATTGCCTTCATGGATGTGATGCCGCAGTCGGAAGGTCATACGCTGGTTGTCCCGAAAGCTGCGTCCCGCAACATCCTCGATGCCGATCCGGCCACGCTGGCGGCGGTTATCCCGGTTGTGCAGAAGGTGGCGGTTGCCGCCAAGGAGGCGTTCGACGCCGATGGCATCACCATCATGCAGTTCAACGAGGCACCGGCCGGCCAGTCCGTTTTCCACCTGCATTTCCACGTAATCCCTCGCAGGGAAGGCATGGCCCTGAAGCCCCATTCGGGCGGCATGGAAGATGGTGCCGTGCTCGCCGCAAACGCGCAAAAAATTCGCGACGCGCTCTGAACCTTATTCGGCCGGAGCAAGACGACCGGCGGCCAGCGCGGCGTGACGCCGCAGGAATTGCCCTGACAGGATATAAGCCAGCCAGAAGATGGAAAGCCCGCCAAAAACATCCATCAGATGATGCCCGCCCTGAACAAGCACGGCGGGGATCATCAACAGGTTTATGAGAACGGCCGGAATCGCGAGCGGCCGTATCCGCAGCAGGAAGAACACCGACATCAAGGCCATGACGGTGTGGAACGACGGAAAACCGATAAGGCCCAGGACATTGCGCGGCGAAAGATAATCGACGCCCTCCCGGCTCAATCGCATCAGTTCCTCCCCATAGGCGGGGCCAACGGCAATCGGCATGCGCTCCAGAACCTCGCTCGGCAGACCGTGGACGGAGGAAGCCCCGAAGGACGGGAAGAACGACCAGCAGACGATTGCCAGCAGCGCGCCGAAAATGCCGGTCAGCAGAAAACGTTGCAGATGGACAGGATCGGCAAAAAAGCCGAGCACGAGGATGATGACGATCATCTGCGGCATGGAGCTGAAGTAAACCACCCGGAGAACCGTCCCGAACAGCGGAAACCCCGACATCCAGATCGCGAAAGCCGGCCAGTCAAAGCCCAAGGCGGCATCGAGCTGTGTCAGCACGGGATCAACCGGCGCAAAGCTGACCGGCAGCAGCATGTAGTTGAAGACCGAACCGGCCATCGAAAACAGGATGAAAAGCCCCGTTGCCGTCACTGTCGCCGCAATCCGCTCGTCCGGGCGAACCTTGCGGTAATATTGTCCGAGACCGATCATGAACACGCCGCCGAGACTCAGGCCCGCATAGCCGGCGACATCGACGCCCACGCCCTTCAAGGCGATCAGCGCGGCAGATAGCGCCAGCAGGGTCGCGGTCAGCGACAGGATCAATCTTTCAGCGGGAAGAAACAGCATGCCGGCCTCCTCTGGAGCGGCCAGTATCTATCGGATGTGCTTTAAGATTTGGATAAATGCAGCCGGTGATGGACCGCCTCAGAAGCCAAGCGCGTAGAGACCCGCCGCAAGCGCTGCGATCGAAGCGCCAATACCGATCGCGGGCTTCTTACCGGCGGCGAAGAAGGCGGAAGCGCCGACCGCGATGGACCCCAGCCGCAACCACATCGGCGAGGCTTCGAGCACACCGGTCGGATAAAGGATCAGCTTGGCGACCACGGCCGCGACCAGCGCCGTCGCCACCGCCCTCACCCAGTTCAAAACCTCGGAATCCTCCCGCAACCGATTGCCGGCCAGCACGCCGAGCCATCGCCAGATATCGGTCGCAAGCCAGCCGGCGATGGCGATGAAGAGGTAAGGCCACCAGCTTTCGGGCATCGTCATGGGGTCACCTCCGCCTTCGCCGGCCGCTTTTGCCGCCATGCCCGTTCCCCTGCCCAGGCGACCGTTCCGCCGATCAGTCCCGCCAGCAGAATGTCGAACTCGGGAAACAGCCAGTAGAACAGCGGCCCGGCGACAAGCCCCAGCGCCAGCGCCACATGAATGACGCGATGGCGCGCGGAATTCCAGATCGAAGCAAGGAAGTAGACGGGGGTCAGGAAAAAGAGGCAGCCGGCCACGATCGGCGGGAAAGTCGCGACATAGCGATAGGCGACTGCGACAAGCAGCATATTAGCCAGCACCAGCGTGATGCCGAAGCCGGCGAAGAAGGCGACGCGACGCTCACGCGGAACGCTGGCGACCTTTTCCATGGCATAGACCCAGGCGGTGATCGCTATGAAATGCGAGAGAAAGAGCATAAGCCAGGTCGGCGTGCGCCGTCCCCGAAGCTCCGGCACCAGCGCCGCCACCATGGGCATCATGCGCACGGAAGACAGCGTGACAGCGATGAAGGCGGTGAGCAGATTGGCGCCTGCCATCATAGAGCCGACCAGAATGACCTTTGCCGGCAGAGCCCACACCGCGCCGACCATGAACACCGCCTGCTCCACCGGAATGCCTGCCTGCACCGTCAGCGCACAGAAGCCTATGAAGGACAGCATCAGGATGATTGCCGGGAGGCTGACAATGCCGCGCATCCCCACCCAAAACCAGTACGCCTGGGATCCGCCCTTCTCCTCGACCATTCGCTACCCGAAACCTCTTCACACAAAAAAGATGCCGGGTTTTTGCAACCCGGCACCATCTTTTCAAGAGCCTGCGCTTATTTTTTGCGCGGCACCTTCGGCACCGTGCGTCCCTTGCGTGGCGCCTCGGGCGCGGGAGCAGGCGGTGCATCGGCCTTGACAGGTGTCTTGGCGGCCGCGGCCTTCTTCGGCTTCGGCTTCACATCGTTTTCAGCGCC
>JAVBSF010000294.1:0-12006 GCA_031556925.1 Pararhizobium sp. | reverse complement strand
CGCTGTCGGAATCAGCCAGCGATCATCCGTCGTATGGAACAGATCGTCGGCGAATTTCGGCAACTGGCCGGTGCCGTACATCGCATCGTCACGCACCAGAAGCGGCGGCTGCACTTCCATATAGCCATGTTCCGAGGTGTGCAGGTCGAGCATGAACTGCCCGAGCGCGCGTTCCAGCCGGGCGAGCTGCCCCTTGACGATCGTGAAGCGCGAACCGGCAATGCGGGCGGCACCTTCGAAATCGAACCAGCCAAGCGCTTCGCCGATTTCGAAATGCTCGAGCGGCTTGTGGTTCCAGCCCGGCTTCGTTCCCGAAGCATGCTTGACGACATTGCCGCCCTCGTCGCTGCCAACCGGCACGTCGTCGAGCGGAATGTTGGGAATGCGTGACAGGGCGTCGGCGAGCTCGGCATCCGCGCGGCGGCTATCCTCTTCAAGCGCCGGCATGGACGTCTTCAGCTCGGCAACCTCGGCCTTCAGCTTATCGGCAAGCGTGCTGTCCTTGGCGGCCATGGCTGCGCCGATTTCCTTGGAGGCGGCGTTACGGCGCGCCTGCATGTCCTGCAGCGACTGAACCACAGCGCGGCGCTTTTCGTCCAGATCGATCAGCACCGCCGAAAGCGGCTCTGCGCCACGCTTGGCAAGAGCCGCGTCCAGAGCATCGGCGTTGTCCCTAATCCATTTGATATCGAGCATGGTCGTTCCAGTGTCCGGTCGTGTTCAAGGTGACGGTCCCGGAGACAGGGCTGACGGGCATATCCGTCAGCTTGGCGTATCTTCAGCCTCGGCGACCGTGGCGGCCTGCGCATCGCGAGCCTTCTGACGCTCGACGAGTCGGGCCGTATAGATGGAAATCTCGTAAAGAAGGATGGCCGGCAGAGCAAGGCCGATCTGGGAAACCGGATCGGGAGGCGTCAAAACGGCAGCGACGATGAAAGCGATGACGATCGCATATTTGCGCTTTTCCTTGAGGCCATCCGACGTCACGAAACCGACGCGCGCCAGCAGCGTCGTGATGACGGGCAGCTGGAACACGAGGCCAAAGGCGAAGATCAGTGACATGATCAGGCTCAGATATTCCGAAACCTTCGGCAGAAGCTGGATGGCGACCTTGCCCTCGCCGCCGCCCTGCTCCATCGCCAGGAAGAACCACATCACCATCGGCGTGAAGAAGAAATAGACGAGAGCCGCCCCCATCAGAAACAGGATCGGCGATGCGATCAGGAACGGCAGGAAGGCCGCGCGCTCGTTCTTGTAAAGACCGGGCGCCACGAACTTGTAGATCTGCGAGGCGATGACCGGAAAGGCCAGAACCAGCGCGGTGAACATCGCCACCTTGATCTGGGTGAAAAAGAACTCCTGCGGCGCGGTGTAGATCAGCTCGACATTGCGATGGCCGAGCCCCGCCCATTCGACCGCCCAGCGAAAGGGCTGAACGAGAATGTTGAAAAGCTGCTTGGCAAAATAGAAGCAGACAAGGAACGCGACAAAAAACGCGCCGACCGCCCAGATCAGGCGCGATCGCAGCTCGATCAGATGCTCGATCAGCGGCTGTGGCTTGTCTTCGATTTCGCCGCTCATGCTTCACCTGTCTTGGAATTCCTGGCCGAAGCCTTTTTCGTCTTTGGTGCTTTTTCGGGAGCGCCGGCCGATTTGACCGCTGGCTTCCTGGTATTGGCGACTTTGGCTTCAGGCTCGGCGACCGCTTTCGCCTTGGGCGTCCGCTTGCGCTTCACAGGCTCGGAAACCGCAACCGGAGATGTGACAGGCGCCGGCGAAACCGGCTCCGGCACGATCGCGTTCTCCGGCGTGGATTGCGCGGGCGTGACCTGCGGCTTGGGATCGACCGCTGTCGCTTTCTGCAGGTCGGCCTTGATCTCGTTGCCCATCTGGCGCAGCGGGTTCATGGCTTCACGCAGGCTGTGGGCCGGGTTGAGCTTCTGCGCATCGCTGATGGTCTTTCGCACATCGTCGAGATCGGCCTCTTTCAAGGCTTCGTCGAACTGCTGGCGAAACTCGCCGGCCATACCACGCATCTTCGTCATCATTCTTCCGAACGTGCGCAGCATCGGCGGCAGATCCTTCGGACCAACGACGATGATCAGCACGATGGCGATGACAACCAGCTCGGTCCAGCCGACATCAAGCATTCTGGAACTCCAAAAAACGTCAGGAAACGCAAGGCCCGCAAAAACAAGGCCCACCCTCGATCGGGTGGGCCTGTCTCAGACAATGATCAGCGGACTTCGTCGGATTTGTGTTCGACGGTCTTGGCATCGACGCCCTTTTCGGCGGCTGCGTCGTCGTCGCTCATGCCCTTCTTGAAGCTCTTGATGCCCTTGGCAACGTCACCCATCAGTTCCGGGATCTTGCCACGGCCGAACAACAGAAGCACAACGACCAGAACGATCAGCCAGTGCCAGATACTAAAGGAACCCATATCCTTACTCCCTTGAAACCCGTTACCCCGATGTAAGATGTTCAACCATCTTTTTCAAACAGCATTATATCCCGCTCGTTAACGGAAAGGCTCACATCGCGCAATCCTTCCGGTAGGAGATCGGCCCGGATGCGGGCCCGCACGGGCTCGTCGCTACCGGGCACCGCAAGCGTCAAAAGCTCCACGACGCCGAGAAAATGCCGGGAAATGACCCGCGCGGGAATGGAACCGGCGTTTTCGGACACAGAAACGGCCGAAAGTCGCACCGCGGCCGCCACAAGCTGGCCCTCCGGGAAATTTTCAGCCGGAACGATGCCGAACGGCGTCTCCGCCTGACCACCCGTGACGCGGGTGGAAAAACTGTTGATTTCGGAGAAGAAACCCGCCGCGAAAAGCGTCCTGGGAGAACGATAGAGGTCTTGCGCCGTTCCGACCTGCTGCAACCGGCCATCCTTGAGAAGAGCAATGCGGTCCCCCATGCGCATCGCCTCCTCCGCGTCATGGGTCACCACGATGGCGGTGGCGCGGCTTTCGCGCAGGATCGCCAGCGTGTCGGCCCTGATCGTGTCCTTCAGCCGCGAATCGAGACCGGAGAAAGGCTCGTCCATCAAAAGCACGGCCGGACGCGGCGCCAGTGCGCGGGCCAAGGCGACACGCTGCTGCTCGCCACCCGAAAGCACATGGGGATATTGCTCGGCATAGTGGGACAATCCCACCCGTTCCAGCGCGAGACCGGCCTCGGCGAGCCCTTCGGCCTTCGGCAAGAAAGTCAGGCCGAAGCGGACATTCTCACGGATGGTTAGATGCGGAAACAGCGCGAAATCCTGAAACATCAGCCCGACGCCCCGCTTTTCAGGCGGGACAAAGATGGAAGGGCCGGAAATCTCTCGGTCATTCAGCAGCACGCGCCCCCTGGCCTGAGCCTCGATACCGGCCGCGATCCTGAGAAGCGTGGTCTTTCCCGATCCGGACGGCCCGAGCAGGCACAGAACTTCGCCGGCTTCGGCCGTCAAGGATATGCCTCGAATGGTTTCCTTGGACTGGTAACGGTGGTGAATATCCTCAAAGGCCAGCCGCGCCGCGAAGCTCACACCGGCAGTACGGCGTGCAGGACTTGCCGGGACTTCAGAAACAGAATGCATGCCAGAGGCCAAACTCGAACGTCTCCACCGTCATTTCCCTGACGGGCCGACGACTACACCTGGATCTTTTTCGCGAGGAATAAGCCGACGCCCGAACTCAGGTTTCTATTCGGCCTCTTCCCCGCGTGGTGTCAAGAGCCCAAGTTCCTCCAGATCCAGTTGGGTGATGGGATCCTCGTCCTCGGCGACATCGTCATCGCCGAGCGGCATCGGAATCTGGAAGTTGGCGGGAATGCGCCCGGAGAGCAGCCCTGCCCCCTTCAGCTCTTCAAGCCCCGGCAGGTCACGCAGTTCCTCAAGGCCGAAGTGGTCGAGAAAATCGCGTGTCGTGCCGAAGGTCACGGGGCGGCCGGGCGTCCGCCGCCGCCCGCGAAAACGAACCCAGCCGGCCTCCATCAACACGTCGAGTGTTCCCTTGGACGTCTGCACGCCGCGAATATCCTCGATCTCCGCGCGGGTAACCGGCTGGTGGTAACCAATGATGGCCAGCACTTCCAAGGCCGCCCGCGAGAGTTTGCGCGCCTCGTTCTCATCCGTCTGGACGACGAAGGAAAGATCCGCCGCCGTGCGAAAGGCCCAATGATCGGAAACCTGCAGCAGATTGACGCCGCGCGGCGCATAGGACGCCTTCAGTTTCAGCATGATCTTCGCCACATCGATACCCTTGGGCAACCGGCTGGCGATATAGCTTTCGGAAACAGGCTGGGCGGACGCGAAGACCAGAGCTTCGGCGATGCGCTCTGCCTCAAGCTCGAGACGGCTATCGATTACCTCGGTCACATCGTCGTCTTCGATATCCGCCACGGGAAACAAATCTTGCGGATCGCTCAAGATCGCCCCCCCTCAGGCGACGCTTTACTTCCTTTGCGCAGGTAGATCGGCGAAAAGGCGCCGTCCTGGCGCACCTCCAGCTGCCCTTCCCGCACCATTTCCAACGAGGCGGCAAACGAACTCGCGATGGCCGTGGCACGATCCTTCGGATCGGTCATGTAGCGCAGCAGAAAATGATCGAGCGCCGTCCAGTCATCAAGGTCTCCGAGCAGCCGCCCCAATATTTCGCGGGCATCGGCCAGCGACCAGACCTGCCGCTTCTCGATGGTGACCTGCGTGATCGCGTGGCGCTGACGCAGCGCCGCATAGGCGCTCAGCAGATCATAGAGCGACGCCTCGAATGCGGATTTACGCTCGACGGGGATATGCTCGGGCGCGCCGCGGGCAAAGATATCGCGGCCAAGTCGATTGCGATTGACGAGCCGGGTCGCCGCATCCCGCATGGCTTCCAGCCGCTTCAGGCGGAAAGCGAGCGCGGACGCCATTTCCTCACCCGACGGCCCCTCATCCTTCGCCTGCTGCGGAATGAGTAGCCTTGACTTAAGGTAGGCAAGCCAGGCCGCCATCACGAGGTAGTCCGCCGCCAGTTCGATACGAATGCTGCGCGCCCGCTCGATGAAGGCGATGTATTGCTCGGCAAGCGCCAGAACGGAGATGCGCGACAAATCTACCCGCTGATTTCTGGCGAGGTGCAGCAAGAGGTCGAGCGGACCTTCGAAACCGGCTATATCGACGACCAGCGCCTCCTCGTGCAGACCACGGCGCGCAGCCTCGTCCTGCCACAAAGGCTCCATCGGGGCCTTGGTCGGCGATCTTTTATCGGTCTCGCCGGCATTGCCCAAGGCGACGTCTCCCAGTGATCTCTACGAAACGGCGAAGAGGCCCGCAAATTCTTCGCGCAGGACCAGTTCGTCAGACGCATCCGGCGCGCGGAAACCGGCTTCCACCGCCTTTGTCCGCCGAAGCGCGGCGCCGGAAAGCACCGGAGCCACCTTCGCCACCGCAAGCATTTCATCCATGATGCCATGGCAATGCAAGACCAGATCGAGACCGGCGGCAAATATGCCGCGCGCGCGCGTCTCTATATCCCCCGCAAGCGCATTCATCGAGACATCGTCGGACATCAGAAGCCCGTCGAAGCCGATCTCGCCACGGATGATCCCGGATACGACCTTCGGCGACGTGGTTGCCGGATTTTCTCCATCAATCGCGGTGAAGACGATATGGGCCGACATCGCCATCAGTTCGTCCTTCATGGCAACGAAGGGCACGAAATCGCTGCCACGCAGAACCTCGATCGGTTCCTCCACGACAGGTAGCTTGTGATGGGAATCGACAAACGCGCGGCCATGGCCCGGCATATGCTTCATCACCGGAAGCATGCCGCCGGCTTTCAGACCTTCTGCGGCAGCCTTGCCGATGTCGGCGACCATTCGCGGATCGTAGCCATAGGCCCGGTTTCCGATGACTTCGCTGCTGCCCTCGATCGGAACGTCGAGAACCGGCAGGCAATCGATGGTGATGCCGAACCGCATGAGGTCGAAAGCGTGCAGACGCGACATCAGCCAGGCAGCGCGCAAACCCTGCTCGCGATCGCGCCGGTAGATTTCGCCGATGGCCGCGCCGTTCGGATATTGCGGCACGAGCGGCGGGCGGATGCGCTGCACGCGGCCACCTTCCTGATCGATGAGAACCGGCGCATTGGGATTGCCGATGCTGTCGCGCAATTCGGCGACGAGATCGGAAATCTGCTGCGCCTCGCCGATATTGCGTCCGAAGAGGATGAACGCCCAGGGACGCTCGCCGGCAAAGAAGGCCTTTTCTTCGGCGGTGAGGCTCAGGCCCTTGCAGCCCGAAATAAATGCTTTTGATTCGCTCATGGACCCAATGATAGCGGCAGCCGTGTCGAAGGCGAATGGGGCTCTGCCTGATGGCCGCACATTCGCAGATGTCAAGGAATTGGCGCGTGTCATCGCACCTCATGAAAAACGCGGCTTCGAGGAGCCGCGTTTTTCATTATCTGCAGAAACCAACCTCTATCGGGTTACAAGGCAGCTGCCGCCCGCGCTCTTGTAGCGCTCGCAAAGCTCGTTGGCTTCCTGCTTCGAGCCGGCGGGGATGCGCACGCGGTAATAGGTGCCCTTGCCGGCGATCTCCGCCTTCTTGATATCGACGCCACGGCCGCCAATGACGGAGGCGAACTTGCCGGAGAGCTTATTGTACGATGTCTGGGCATCGCTCTCCGAAGGCAGCGAGGCGATCTGGATCACATAGCTGCCGGGGGCAACGGTCGCGGTCTGGATCGGCGCAGGCGTCTCGGCGGCCGGTGTCGTTGCGGTCTGCTCCGCCACGGCCGGCTGTTCGGATGCCGGACGGGTTTCGGGAACGGCAGCCGTCTCTGTGACCGCCGTCGTTGCCACGGGACGAACCGGAGCCGTTTCCTCTACCTTGACCGCGGCGGCTTCCGCAAGCGCGCTGCGCTCGGGCGTTGCTTCCGCTGCCGGCGCAACGGCAGTCGTCTTGACGGGCGTCACCACCGGATCGGCGGCGGCAAGCTGGGTTTCGGCAGGAGCGGTCTCCTCACGGGCAACAAGCGTGCCGTCCGGCTTGACGATCATCGTGCGAACCTTGCGCGGCGAAACGGCAGGCGTGCTGTCGTCGCTTGCGGCGGGGTTCTGGGCAACCTGCCCGTCATCCGGCATCAGGCGTTCGCCCTCGTCATCCTGTGGCATGACACCGGGCAGAGCCTCGTCGCTGCGACCTTCCAGCGGCAGGGTTTCGGGCGTCAGTGTACGCTGAACGACATCGATCGGCTCTTCGGTTGATGATACGAGAGCGCCCTGCTGCGGTGCTTCAGGCGTCGCGCCGGCAACGCGGTCGTAGACGGCCTTGTCCTGATTGGGCACGGTCTTGCCGCCCTTCTCGACCGGCACGATCTTGACCGGCGTCTTGTCGGCAAGAATGATTTTCGGATCGCCACCGGAAAGTCCGGCCACAGAGCTGCCCATCCAGGCATAAACGCCCGCACCACCTAGGATCGCAATGCCGGCGACCGTGGCCGCAAGCAAGGCGATGCGCCGCATGTTACCGCGACGGCCCTCCTCTGCGTCCGCCTCGGCCGCATAGCCGGAGCCGACGGAGAGAGGATCGGATGCCGGATCTGCTTCCTGACGCGGCTTCAGCGATTGACGGAAATCTTCCTCCATCGCCCGTTCGAAAGCATCGAAATCATCCTCGACGCGATTTGCGACAGGCGCCGGCTTGGCGACGGCGGCAAACATATGGTCGTCATTGGTCGGCTCGCCCGCGGCGCGGGCAGCGCGGCCCGACGTACCGAAGAGCTGCGCCATTTCGGCATCGATATCGAGATCATAGTCCGGCTGGTAGGCGGCCGGCTTTTCCTGCTCGACGACAGGCAACTGCGGCACATCCAGATCAGCAATCGCCATCAGGCTTTCTTCCGCCTCGGCGATCATCGCCGGATCGAAAGGCAACTCGCTCTCGACCGGTTCGTCCTCACGAATGGGTTCAGCGGCAGCGACCTCGTAAACGGGCGTTTCCTGCGGCTGCGGAACAGAGATCGGCTCCTGGTAGGCCACCTCGTCCACCGGCATTTCGACGGCGGCGGTGACGGGCTCCGCGACGGCAGCGCGCTCGAGCGCCTCCACTTCCACCGGATCGAGGGCAAGTTCGATATCAGACAAATCCATCTCGAAGCTATCGAGATCGAGATCGAAATCCATCTCTTCCGGCTCGGCCAGCGAGGGGGCGGCGGCCACCACGACGGGTTCGGCAGCGACTTCTTCCGGACGAACCGATGTCTGGGCCACGGCGATCGGCTCGACCATATTCAAAACGGGATCAGCGGCGGGCTCAGCCATGATCGGCTTGGCAAAGGCCTTCTGGCCCGCAGCGCTGTTCGAAGCGACCGGCGTTGCCCGGCTGAACGTCGGCGTAAAGGGATAGGCGCTCTTGCGAACAGGCACCGCGGCAACGGCGGGCGAAACGGACGACTTGGCAGGAACCGGAAAACGCTCGATATCCGCCAGGAGTGCATCTACCAGATCGGCGTCCGTCAGTTCCGGAGAAGCCACATCGGCAGGAACGGCTGCCGTCTCAAAGGCGGGAGCTTCGAAAGCAACGTCCGCAAACGCCTCTGCCGATGGGGCCGGCTCCGCAGGAGCGGCATTGAACACCTGCTCTACCCATTCGGCGTCCTGCCAATCCCGCTCTGCCGGCGCTTCCACGGCGGCAACAGGCTCGTCAACGTAGCCGATGGAAAGTTCGAGCTCGCGCTCCAGATCTAAGGCATCGAACGAGGGCTCAGCGACACCCGGCTGCTCATAAGCCGCAGCCTCGGCAACAGGTTCAGCAAAAACGGGTTCGTCGTGTTCAAAGGCGACGGCCGGCTCGACCTCGTGAGCGGCGACCGGTTCGGGCGCATAGACGGCTTCGGCCTCCGGTTCATCCGGCCAGCGAGCCGCCGGCTCGGCAACCTGATGCTCGAAAACCACATTTTCAACGGCCGGAGCGGCGACGATCTCCGCCGGCGCGATGCCGGACGAATCGTAACTCTGAAACTCGCGAAGCAATTCGTCTTCGAGATCCAGAACCGGTTCCTGTCGCACCACATTGCGATGCTTTTCCAGTTCCTGCAACTGCTGTATCGCCGGACGGTTGTCGTAACCGACGATACGCGCCAGCTCGCTCAACGGATCATCATCCGAGAAAAGATCGAATTCCGATGTTCCGTTTCGTGCCAATTGATTGTCCGCCATACGCTCCACTCACGACTTACTAGCCTGCATCTGCCAGTGCATTGTGGGGAAATGGTGACAATACTATCGCATCTCTTCAGGAGCATCCGTGCCTGTAATCGACAGGCCAGACCTCAATACAGAAGCGACAGCATGCACCAGCCCGAGTCTGGCGATAGACAATTCTCTATTTTTATCGTTAACAAAACGTAATTCCGGAGCCTCTTTACCTTTTTTCCCGTGCGCTGGGAAGGCACTGGCAATATCATAGAGGTAGAAAGCGACCCGGTGTGGCTCCTGAGACAAGGCCGCGGCTTCAATAATACGCGGATATTCTGCGACCTTGGCCACAAGCTGGATCTCGCTCGGGTCCACGATATTGCCGGCAATCGCCGCCGCCAGATCCACCTTCGCCAGATCGAGATCGGGGAAAGCGTCCGCAGCCTGGCGGAAGACCGAGCGGCAACGGGCATGGGCGTATTGCACGTAGAATACCGGATTGTCCTTCGACTGTTCCGTCACCTTGGCGAAGTCGAAATCGAGCGGTTCGGATTTCTTCCGGTAGATCATCATGAAGCGGACGGAATCGCGGCCGACCTCATCGACCACATCGCGCAACGTGACGAAATCACCCGAGCGCTTCGACATCTTCACCGGCTCGCCGTCGCGGTAGAGCTTGACGAGCTGGCAGAGCAGCACGGTGAGCTTCGCGGATCCGCCCGAAACGGCGCGCGCGACCGCTTCCAGCCGCTTGACGTAACCGCCATGGTCGGCGCCGAGCACATAGATCATCTCGTTGAAGCCGCGGTCGAACTTCTCCTTAAAATAAGCAACGTCAGCGGCGAAATAGGTATAGGAACCGTCCGACTTGATCAGAGGGCGGTCGATATCGTCGCCGACCTCGGTCGAGCGGAACAGGGTCTGCTCACGATCTTCCCAGTCCTCCGGCAGCTGTCCCTTCGGCGGCGGCAGGGTGCCCTTGTAGACATGGCCCTTGAAGGTCAGGTCGTTGATCGCGGTGCGGATCGGAACCGCGCCATTCTCGTGCAGCGTCCGTTCCGAGAAGAAGACCTCATGATGAACATTGAGCGCAGCCAGATCCTCGCGGATGATCGCCATCATCGCATCGATCGTGCGATCCTTGACCAGCGGCAACCATTTATCCTCCGGCATCAGCCGCAGGCTGGTGCCGAATTCGGCGGCCAGCGCCTCACCGACCGGAACCAGATAGTCGCCGGGATAAAGACCGGCCGGGATCTCGCCAATCTTCTCGCCCAGCGCCTCGCGATACCGCAGGAAGGCCGAACGGGCGAGCACATCGACCTGCGCGCCGGCATCGTTGATGTAATATTCCTTGGTGACCTGATAGCCGGCATAGGCCAGAAGATTGGCCAGCGTGTCGCCGACGACGGCGCCACGGCAATGGCCGACATGCATCGGGCCGGTCGGATTGGCGGAGACATATTCGACGTTGACCTTGCGGCCCACGCCAAGGGCGCTGCGTCCGTAGTCCTCGCCGGCGACAACCATAGCCGACAGCAATTTCTGCCAGTAACCGATCGAAAGCCGCACATTGATGAAGCCGGGACCGGCGACCGTGACGTCGGTCACTTCCGGGTCGTTACGAAGCTTGACGACGATCTCTTCGGCCAGCGCGCGCGGATTGGTGCCGAGCGGCTTGGCCAGCACCATCGCGGCATTGGTCGCGACATCGCCATGGCTCGGATCGCGGGGGGATTCGACACTGACTCGTGAAAAATCAATCTCCGATCGCTTTTCACGCACGATATCAAGTGTTTCCAGCACGCTTTTAATTCTTGATTCGAAGTCAGTGAAAAGATTCATGATGTCCATCCGCTTAGCATTGCCCTGTCCGGCAAGAGGCCGCGTCGTTTTCGGTGATCCGGCCCCTGCGGCACATCCGCAAGGTCCGTTGCGGGGCTGACTAGCGCAATTCCGGAGTGTGGTCAAACAAGCGGCGGTGAACGGAAACCGCGTAGGTATCCGTCATTCCCGCCAGATAATCGCCGACATGGCGCGCCTTGGCCGCTTCGGCCATGTCGGAAATCTGGTCCGTCCAGGCAACCGTCTGCATCTCAAGCGGATCGGCCATGAAGGCCTTGTAAAGATCGGTGACGATGGAGGCGGCGTTTTCGCGCACGCGCATGATCTCCGGATGGCGATAGATGCGCGTCATCAGGAGCTTCTTGATCTGGCGGTCGGTTTCGGCCATCGCTTCCGAAAACGTCGCGATTACCCTGTCGGCCGCCCGGATATCGGCCGCACTTTGCGGCTTCACCTCGGCCAGCCGCGCCTGCGAAACGGTGATGACGTCCTCGACCATACGGGTGATCTGCCGGCGCATGATCTCATGGGTGAAGCGCGGCGCTTCGAGGCCGGGATAGCGGTCGCCCACCTCGCGCATCAACTCGGCAAGAAACGGCACATCTTCCAGCATCTCGAAGGTGAGATAGCCGGAGCGCAGGCCGTCATCGATGTCATGGGTGTTATAGGCGATGTCGTCGGCGATGGCGGCGACCTGCGCCTCGAGGCTGGCGAAGCTCGAAAGCTCCAGATCGTGCTGTTCGCAATAATCGAGGATCGGCTTCGGCACGGGGCCGCGCGTTCCCTCGCCCGTCCCGGTCATCAGCGGACCGTTGTGCTTGACCAGCCCTTCCAGGCTTTCCCAGGTCAGGTTGAGGCCGTCGAATTCGGCGTAGCGCTTTTCGAGCTTGGTGACGATGCGCAGCGACTGGGCATTGTGGTCGAAGCCGCCATAGGGCTTCAGCATCTCATGCAGCGCATCCTCGCCGGTGTGACCGAAGGGCGTGTGGCC
>JAVBSF010000297.1:0-5105 GCA_031556925.1 Pararhizobium sp. | reverse complement strand
CTGCCAACATCACGACTTCACGTAGTTCGCGGCATTGTGCTTATCCATCACCGTCTGGAACCGGCGGGCAAAGGCATCATCCGCAAGTTTCTTGCGGCGCTGGATATCCTGCGTCGAGAGCATGTTCTTCTCATGCATCTCCAGAAGATCGCCGATATGACGCTGCGCCGCCGAGCCGATGCCAGCCATGGTCTCTTCCGCTGCCGTATCGACCTGGCTGCCGAGCGTGTTGATCTTGTGCGCGACGTCCTGCTGGGCTGCCGTTTTCAGCGAGTCTTCCAGCGCCTTGTAGAGCACGATGCGCTGTTCGGTATCGATGGTCAGCTTGTTGATCAGGGTGTTCTGCGCCGCGATCTGGTTGTTGAGGCTGTCCACGAAGGTCTGAAACATCGAGGTATAGCGTTCCAGCGTCTGGCTTTCGGCCAGCAGTTCCTGTTCCTTGGCCTGCTTCTCGTTGTATTCCGTCGCCAGCACCGAGCGCTCGCCCTCAAGCTGGGTGCGCGAAATCTGATCGGTCGAGGCGGCGATGCGGCTTTCGATGTCCATCAGCATCGGGTTCAGTTCCTCGATACGCTTCTGCACCTCCTGCAGATTGGCCATGGTGCCCTTGCGCCGCTCGATCACCTGCACGAGACTTGCTTCGGAGGTCTTGTAGCGCTGGTCGAGGACCGATTTCTGCTCTTTCAGGATACCGACGATGGTATCGGACTTCGACAAAAGCTCCTGTAGATTGCCGGCAAGCGACATGTTGCGAACGCGGTCGGTGCGCATGCGCTGCGCGCTCTGCTTGGAGAAGATGCCGATGAATTTCTCGTAGCCGGTGAAGGTCTTCATGCTTTCGAATTCGGCGCCGAAGACATTGGTGGCATCCTCAAGGCCGATGATGAGATCGGCGATATTGCCTTCCATCACCTTCTGCTGGCGGATGACGTCGTCGATGCGGGCGTTCTCGATATCGAAATTGGCGTCGCCGAGCTTGGTGTCGGCCTTGGCGAACTGATCGAGCACGACGGCCGACTGGTCCATCTTGCCGCGCATCTCCTGCACGATCCCGCGGGTCTTTTCGATTTCGCTTTCAAAATTCTGAAGTGTCGCCATCGGTTTTCCCCCTGTTTGCGCATGATGACGCATCGCCGCGGCAGATTATTCAGTGCCCGGCCGAATTATATAATGGTCCCCGGACTTTGAAGCACAAGGGTTGCAGACGGGAATATTGCTATTTGGGCAGAGCGACTGATTTCAGGTAGGCAATCACGTTGGCGATATCCGTCTCCTTTTTGAGACCCGCGAAGGCCATCTTCGTACCGGGAACCATCGCTTTGGGGCTGAGGAGATATTCCGAAAGCCGCGCTTCGTCCCAGACTTTACCGTCAGCACCAAACTCCGTCATGGCAGAAGAATACGTGTAGTCAGGCGCTGTTGCCACGGGACGACCAATGACGCCCAACAGGCTTGGACCCACACGGTTCAGCGGTTCGGTTGCCGTGTGGCAGGCCCCACATTTGCGAAAGACGGCGGCACCGGCATCCACGTCGCCATCCGCGCGGGCGGCGGCGACGGAAAGACAGAGACAGAGGAGTGAAAAAACAAGACGGGGCATCATCACGAACCTAAAGGCGGAAAGCGCCACCTTGGCATGAAGCCCGCCCCATAGGAAAGCCGTCAGGCCTCGTTCATCAGGTCTTCCCAATGCCTGCGGCAATAGGAAACATATTTCTCGTTGCCACCCACCTCGATCTGCGCACCCTCGCGAATGACACGGCCGTCCGCATCCAGCCGCACCACCATCGTCGCCTTGCGGCCGCAATGGCAGATGGTGCGAACTTCGCGCAATTCATCGGCAAGAGCCAGAAGCGCCATCGAGCCCGGAAAGAGCTTACCCTGAAAATCCGTACGCAGTCCGTAGGTCATGACCGGAATACCGATGCGATCGGCCACGCGCGCCAGCTGCCAGACCTGCTCTTCCGCCAGAAACTGCGCCTCGTCCACGAAAACGCAGGCGATCTTTTCTTCCCCATGCTGTTTTTCGATCATCGCATAGAGATCGTCTTCGTGGCTGAAAGCCGTGGCTTCGGAACTGAGGCCGATACGCGAGGAAATGCGCCCTTGCCCGGCGCGGTCGTCGAAGGCGGCGATCAGTACCAGCACGCGCATGCCGCGCTCCTGATAATTATAGGATGCCTGCAGCAGCAGGGTGGATTTCCCCGCATTCATGGTGGCGTAGCTGAAATAGAGTTTGGCCATGGCGTGCAGTCCCCGTATGCTTCCCCCGTTCATGAACAGACAGGACGGGGAACACCAGCCTCCAATTTCCGAAAATCACAGAAAAACGAGAAAGGCGGCAATCCATCAGCATTGCGACATATAACGTCGCATTGGGCGGGCGCGTCAGCCGATTGTCTCAATACACTCCGGTCAACACCAAGGCGCTTGAAAAGGCGAAAAATTGGTGATTGGCTAAAAACACAGTGCCAGGGGAACGACAAAATGAATCATGTATTGTCTTTGAAATTCGTAGCAGCCGCGACCGTTTCGCTCATTGCTCTCGGTGCATCGACCGCCTTTGCGGCCGAGCCGGAAAGCTGTGGCACCGTTCGCTTTTCCGATGTCGGCTGGACCGATATCACCGCGACTACAGCAACCGTCAGCACCATTTTGAAGGGCCTCGGCTACCAGACGGAAACGACCGTTCTTTCCGTGCCGGTCACCTATCAGTCGCTGAAGAACAAGGATATCGACGTCTTCCTCGGCAACTGGATGCCGACCCAGGAAAACGACGTTCGCCCGTTCCTCGATGACAAGTCGGTTGAATCCTTCGGCCCGAACCTTGAAGGCGCGAAGTACACGCTCGCCACCAACGCCAAGGGCGCCGAGCTCGGCATCAAGGACTTCAAGGATATCGCTGCGCACAAGGATGAGCTCGGCGGCAAGATCTACGGCATCGAGCCGGGCAATGACGGCAACCGCCTGATCATGGACATGGTTGACAAGAACACCTTCGATCTCACCGGCTTCGAAGTGGTCGAATCCTCCGAACAGGGCATGCTCGCCGAAGTCGCCCGCGCCGAAAAGGATGGCGGGCCGATCGTGTTCCTCGGCTGGGAACCGCACCCGATGAACGCCAACTTCAAGCTGACCTATCTCTCGGGCGGCGACGATATCTTCGGACCGAATTTCGGTGGCGCAACCGTCTTCACCAACGTCCGCGCGGGCTACGTCACGGAATGCCCGAATGTCGGCAAGCTGCTGACAAACCTCAAGTTCTCGCTCCAGATGGAAAACGAGATCATGGGCAAGATCCTGAACGAGAGCAAGGAGCCGGAAGCCGCGGCAACGGAGTGGCTGAAGGCCAACCCGACCGCCATCGATCCCTGGCTTGCCGGCGTGACCACCAAGGACGGCGCAGACGCCGTCAGCGCGGTCAAGACCGCCCTCGGCCTCTGATATCTCCGCGCGGAATCGCCCGAGGCGGTTCTGCGCCGATGACACGCATGAATGCGAAGCCTTGAGGCGTGGACGGCGAAGCGGTCGCCGCGCTTCAAGCCTGATCTGACGATTGCCGATGTTCCATGCGGGCGGCCTTTGCGCCCGCATCCGGACGCGCATCGCATCCCATGTCTGCAGCCCTGCTATCGAGAATTTTAGCCTGTAGATGCTCCATCAACTTTTGAAATCGGGTCTCAATTCGTGGATTGGCTGACAACTACCAAGATTCCCATCGGTCCCTGGGCCAAAGCCGTGGTCGATTGGCTGACGACGAATGGCGAAGGCGTGTTCGACTTTTTGAAAGTCGTGCTGCAGGCCGGCATCAACGCTGTGCTGTTCATACTGCAAGGCCCCTATCTCACCAGCCCCGGCGGCAAGCTGGGTTATGCGCTGGCGATGATCGCGCTGATCAGCTGTCTTGCCTGGTATTTCCGCCGTTCGCTCGGCGTCACGCTTTTCACCTTCTTCGGCCTGCTCCTGATCGTCAATCAAGGTTTCTGGAAGGAAACGACGGAGACCCTGGCGCTGGTTCTCGCGGCCACGGGCGTCAGTATGCTGATCGGCGTGCCGCTCGGCATCGCCGCTGCCCGTCGCCCCTGGTTTTACGCGATCCTGCGCCCCGTTCTGGATCTGATGCAGACCATCCCGACCTTCGTCTACCTCATCCCGGCGCTGATCCTCTTCGGCCTCGGCATGGTTCCGGGTCTGATCGCCACCGTGATCTTCGCCATCCCCGCGCCGATCCGCCTGACGCGCCTCGGTATCATCTCGACGCCGCCGTCGCTGGTGGAAGCGGCTGTCTCCTTCGGCGCGACCCCCTCCCAGGTGCTGCGCAAGATCGAACTGCCCTTCGCCAAGCCGCAGATCATGGCTGGCCTCACCCAGACGATCATGCTGTCACTGTCGATGGTGGTGATCGCAGCGCTCGTCGGCGCGAAAGGTCTCGGCGTGCCGGTGGTGCGCGCGCTGAACACCGTCAACATCTCGATGGGTTTCGAAGCCGGCCTCTGCATCGTCGTGCTCGCCATCATCCTCGATCGCCTGTTCCGCTCCTCGGATGAAGGAGATGCCGCATGACCGACGCCGTCGTTTTCAGGAATGTCGATATCGTCTTCGGCAACAAGCCGGAAACGGCCCTTGCCATGGTCGATCAGGGCAAGACCCGCGACGAGATCGGCGCGGCAACCGGGCTGGTGCTCGGCGTCGCCGATGCCTCGCTCTCCATCCATGAGGGTGAAATCCTCGTGCTGATGGGGCTGTCAGGCTCGGGCAAGTCAACGCTTCTGCGCGCCGTCAACGGCCTTGCCCCCGTCGTGCGCGGCAGCGTCGAGGTCAAGACCGGCAGCGGCTCGCTCAACCCCTACAAGACGACGACCAGGGCGCTGCGCGATTTCCGCATGCACACCGTTTCAATGGTGTTCCAGCAGTTCGCATTGCTGCCATGGCGCACGGTTGCCGACAATGTCGGCTTTGGTCTCGAGCTTGCCGGCGTGCCGGAGGCCGAAATGAAAAGGCGTGTGGCCGAGCAGCTGGAACTGGTGAACCTCACCAAATGGTCCGGCCGCAAGGTGCAGGAGTTGTCCGGCGGCATGCAGCAGCGCGTCGGCCTTGCCCGCGCC
>JAVBSF010000187.1:0-4196 GCA_031556925.1 Pararhizobium sp. | reverse complement strand
GCCCTGCGGACCCTTGTGGCCGCGATAGCTGGCGCGCATCGTCTGCAGTTCGCCGAGGCGGCGCATGTTGCGCTTGCGGCGCGCGGTGACGCCGTAGCGCAGCCAGTGCTCCTCGCGTTCGATCGCCTTGCCGAGCTTGTGCTGCTCCATCTCCTCGGCCTCGAGCACCTGGTCGCGCCAGGCCTCGAAATGGGCGAAGCCACGGTCGAGGCGGCGCGAGGTGCCGCGGTCGAGCCAGACGGTCGCCGTCGAGACTTTTTCGAGAAAACGGCGGTCGTGGGAGATCAGCACAAGAGCGCTGCGGGTCTTCTGCAATTCGCCTTCCAGCCATTCGATGGTGGGCAGGTCGAGATGGTTGGTCGGCTCGTCGAGCATGAGGATGTCTGGTTCCGGCGCCATGACGCGGGCAAGGGCAGCGCGGCGGGCTTCGCCACCGGAAAGATCCTTCGGGTTTTCGTCTCCCGTCAGGCCGAGATGCGAGAGCAGATAGGTGACGCGGTATGGATCGTCGCCCGGCCCGAGGCCGGCTTCCGCATAGGCCTGCACGGTCGCATAGCCGGCGAAATCCGGCGCCTGCTCCAGATAGCGCACCGTGGACGCCGGGTGGCGGAAGACTTCACCGGACTGGGCTTCGACGAGGCCCGCGGCGATCTTGAGCAGGGTCGATTTGCCTGAGCCATTGCGGCCGACAAGGCAGATCTTGTCACCCGGCTCGACCTGCAGGGCTGCGCCGGCCAGAAGGGGCGTGCCGCCGAAGGAGAGAAAGATATCGTCCAGTTTCAGGATCGGTGGCGCCATGATCAGGCTCCCGTATGGTCATAGGGGCGGGCAAGAACGAGCGCCCGGCCGGAAGAAAGGGTAAAGCGCACCGGCCCTTCCGCGACATTGGAAATCGTGCGCGAAGAGCCGAAGGGCAGATGGAAGCCGAAGAGCGGATACCGCGCCCCGTCGATGGAAAGACCATCGAGCGTATCGACGCCGAGGATCGAACACAGGCTGCCTTTCGGCAGGTCGAGATCGAGGCTGCCGGGCAGACGCGGGGTTGCCTCTTCCTCTCCGGAGGTCAGATGGATATCGAGCCCCGTTTCCGCAAGCCTCATGGCATAGATCAGGTGCATGACGGCATGGTCGCTGCGCTCGCCGCCCAGAGCGCCGGCGAAAACCAGCGAGCTGGCGCCGCGCGAAAGCGCGGCCTCGACGGCAATTTCACCGTCGGTTTCATTTTTCGCTGACGGATAGGGCTCGCGATGGACGTGAGGCCATTCGCCAATCAGGGCGGCAGGAGTCGAGTCGAAATCGCCGACCCAGAGTTCGGGCATGACACCCAACTTCGCCGCATGGCGCATGCCGCCATCAGCGGCGATGACCCGCGTGCCGGCGATCCGGGAAACAAGCCGTTCGGTGGCCGTCAGCGGCCCGCCCATCAATATCGTGAAAGCCGGTTCGGTCATGGCGCAAGGCCATAGCGCGAAGTGCCTGGGAGGGGAAGGGGCGGGCGCCGGAAACTATTCGGCGGCCTGGCTACCGCCCCCCAGCCGCATCTCGTAGGAGCGCTCGAAGGCCATGGTGAACCGGTCGAACAGATAGGAGAAGGCGGCGATCTCCTCTTCCGGCCAGTCGGCGACGATCTCGGCGATGATTGCCTGCTTGACCTGCTGCATCTTGCTGACGAGCCTGCCGCCCATTTCCGTCATGACGAGCACGATGCGGCGCGCATCCGCCTGCGAGGCCTCGCGCCGCAGGACGCCGCGCGCCACCATCTCCGCCACGATCCGGCTGGCGCGGGAGGGGTCGATGCGCAGCTTTTCGGCGACCGTGCCGACCGTGACCTCCTGATCGGCACCTGCGCGGCGCACCACGTCGAGCACATCCACATGGGAGACCTCCAGTTCCGGAGCAACCGAATCCAGCGCCAGCCGCGCGATGACGCGGCGTCCGATCAGGATGCGCATGCGGGTCAGAGCATTGCTGATGCGATCGCGGTCGGTGCGCGGCTCCGGGGCGATTTCGAATATGTCCATGGCCCGACAATAGCAGCTTCCGGCTGCCCCTTCAAAGCAAAATATGCGATATGCACACATATGCATTTGACATTTATATGCTAATAGCACATAAATTTCCGGCAACATAGACAGGATATCTTCCATGGACATGCAGGTCGCACCTGTGCCGCTCGTCGAGAGCAAGGCGCTTCGGCTCACGCTCTTTCTTTTTCTGATGTCGGCGCTGTTCATGGCGACGCTCGACAACCAGATCGTTTCCACCGCGCTTCCGACCATTGTCGGCGAATTCGGCCAGATGGAACGCTTCGGCTGGGTGGGCTCGGCCTTCCTGCTTGCCACCTGCGCGGTCATGCCGCTTTACGGCAAGCTGGGCGATCTTTTCGGCCGCAAACATGTGATGCTTGCGGCGATCACCATCTTCACCATCGGGTCGGTCGCCTGCGGTTTTGCCACCTCCATGAACACACTGATTGCCGCCCGCGTCCTGCAGGGTCTTGGCGGTGGCGGCATCATGGTATCGATCTTCGCGATCAATGCGGATCTCTTCGAGCCGCGTGAGCGGGCCCGTTACCAGAGCTATTCGAGCCTCGTGCTGATGGCGTCCGGCGCCATCGGGCCGGTTCTGGGCGGTACGCTCAGCGATCTCTTCGGCTGGCGCTCGATCTTCCTCGTCAATGTGCCGATCGGCATCATCGTCCTGACCGGCCTTGCCATCTTCCTGCCCTATCGCCGTCCGACACGGGTGCCGAAGATCGATTATGCCGGGGCGCTGCTGCTCGCCTGCGCCATCACCAGCGTCGTGCTGCTGGCCGATGGTTCGGAGCTTTTCGGGTCGCTCCTGTCCGCCGGCAGCCTGACGGTCATGGGGCTTGGCTTGCTCTGCGCCATCGCCTGGGTTCTCGCCGAGCGGCGTGCGGCGGAGCCTGTCGTGCCGCTGCCGCTTTTTCGGAACCCGACCTTCAGTCTGCTCCTGATCATCTCGCTGGCAAGCGGCGCCATCGGCATCGGTCTGATCAATTATTTCGCGCTCTTCCTGCAGACCACGACGGGGCTTTCGCCGTCCTTCGCCGGCCTGATGTTCGTGTTGCTGACGGGCGGCATCGTCTGCGGCTCGCTGACGGCGGGGTGGCTGATCTCGAAGTCCGGCTTTTACAAGCCTTTCGCCATCGCCAGCCCGGCCATCGCCATCCTGTCGCTGTTGCTGATGAGCCAGGTGCATCCGGGTACGCCGATCTTTGCGATCGGTGCGATCATGGCGCTGCACGGTCTCGGCATCGGCTTCGGCCAGCAGGTTCCGATCCTCGGCGTTCAGAACAGCGCGCCGCAGCGCGACGTGGGGGCTGCCACCGGCTCCGTTACTCTTTCGCGCATGGGCGGCGCCTCGATCGGGATCTCGATCTATGGTGCGACCATTGCCGCCGGGCTTTCCCGCCATGACCTGAGCATTCCCGGCGTCGAATCGATAGAGAAGCTGACGCCACAGTTGCTCGCGGCCTTGCCGGAGGCTTCGCGTCAGATGGTTGCCGAGCATTATACGCAGGCCTTCCATCCGCTGTTCCTCACGGCGACGCTTATCGCGTCGGCCGCGCTGATCTGCGCCATCTGCCTCAAATCCGTTCGCCTGCCGCAGAAGAGGGCCTGAAGCGCTCCTAACGCGGCTCTTGCCAAGAACAACGGCCGCGTCTAAATCTCCAGTCGCTCTAACGGGGTGCCATCGGCTTTCGATGGCTGAGAGGCGTCCAGCCAACCCGCGGAACCTGATCCGGTTTGTACCGGCGGAGGGATTAGACGGCACAAGTCAGCGCCCTATTCCCAATTTTAATTGAAGAGGAGGCGCTGATGCGCACGGCAATCATATCTCTCATGACGGCAATCGCCGCCCTTTCGTCCTCGGCTGCTTTTGCCGAAGGCAAGACGCTCACCGTGTATACCTATGAAAGCTTCACCAGTGAGTGGGGCCCCGGCGCTAAGATCGCGGAGGCTTTCGAAAAGACCTGCGCCTGCAAGGTCGACTATGTCAGCGTCGCCGATGGCGTCGAACTGCTCACCCGCCTGAAGCTCGAAGGTGCCTCCTCCAAGGCCGATATCGTGCTCGGCCTCGATACCAACCTCGTCGCCGAGGCCAAGGCCACCGGCTTCTTCGCACCGCACGGCCTCGAGGCCAAAGGCGTCAAGGTGCCCGGCGATTTCACC
>JAVBSF010000113.1:0-21183 GCA_031556925.1 Pararhizobium sp. | reverse complement strand
GATCAATCGACTGCATGGGTGTCGTCGGCACAGGTGTAATGGGAAGCGGTATTGCGCAGATCGCAGCGCAGGCCGGTCTTTCAGTGATACTTTTCGACGCCCGCGACGGAGCGGCTGCCCTGGCGAAGGACAACCTCGCCGCGACATTCGCAAAGCTGGCCGACAAGGGCAAGATCAACACTGACGCCGCTCAGGCTGCCTTGTCACGCCTGACGGTTGCAGGTCGCCTCGACGATCTTGCGCAATGCGATCTGGTCGTAGAAGCCATCGTCGAGAGGATCGAGGCAAAGCAGGAGCTTTTGGGCAAGCTGGAAGGCATCGTTGCAGCCGATTGCATTTTGGCGACCAACACCTCCTCTCTTTCGGTGACGGCCATAGCAAGCGCCAGCGATCATCCCGAACGGGTCGCCGGATTCCACTTCTTCAACCCCGTGCCTCTCATGAAGGTCGTCGAGGTCATCGACGGGCTTGCCGGCGATCCTGCTGTGGGCGATGCGCTGCTGGCACTTGCCGCGCGGATGGGGCATCGCGGGGTCCGCACCAAGGATACTCCGGGTTTCATCGTCAACCATGCCGGGCGTGCCTATGGCACGGAAGCGCTCAAGATCTTGAACGAATGCGTGGCGCCTGTCGGCGAAATCGACACGATCCTGCGCGAGACCTGCGGCTTCCGTATGGGACCGCTCGAACTCTTCGACCTGACGGGACTCGATGTCTCTCATCCCGTCATGGAATCCATCTACAACCAGTTCTACCAGGAGCCGCGCTACCGTCCCTCCGCCCTCACGCGCCTCATGTTGGCCGGTGGCCGTATCGGGCGCAAGGCGGGCGAAGGATTTTACCGATACCGCGCCGGCCAAAAGATCGATCCGCCGTCGCCCCGACCGGTGCCCGATGTTGTCAAGCTACCGCCGGTCTGGATCGGCGCGGAGCAGGATGAAGATCGCAACACGCTCGTCGCGCTCATGAAGAAACTTGGCGCGCAGGTCGAAGCCGGTGCAACGCCAACCAATGATGCCCTGTGCCTGCTTGCGCCTTACGGCTACGACACGACGATGGCGTGCGAACTGGCAGGGACACCGCCGCAAAGGACAGTCTGCATCGATATGTTCGCGGGTATCGCCCGTCATCGGACACTGATGACGTGCCCCGCCACGGACGCGGCCTATCGCGATGCCGCGCATGCGCTTTTTGCCCGCGACGGTGTCGGCGTTACTCTCATTCGTGACAGCGTCGGTTTCGTCGCTCAGCGAACCCTGGCCGCCATCGTCAATCTGGCCTGCGACATTGCCCAGCAAGGTATCGCCAGTGTCGACGATATCGACGATGCCGTTCGGCTTGGTCTCGGCTACCCGCAGGGACCGCTTGCCTGGGGCGACGCGCTTGGCCCGGCAAAACTCGCGCTGATCCTGTCCCGCATGTTGGAGGTAACAGGCGACCCGCGCTACCGGCCCAGTCCGTGGTTGCGCCGCAGGGCGGCGCTTGGACTGTCATTGCGCCAGCCGGAACACGCCTGATCAGAGGAAGAAGAAATGGGTGCTTTAACTGGATACCGCGTGCTCGATATGAGCCGCGTCCTGGCCGGACCGTGGTGCAGTCAGGTTCTCGCCGATCTCGGAGCGGAAGTCATCAAGATCGAACGTCCGCGCAGCGGTGACGACACGCGGGACTGGGGGCCGCCGTGGATGAAGGACGATGAGGGCAATCCCACCCGTGAGGCGTCCTATTACCAGTCCGCAAATCGGGGAAAATTTTCCGTCGCGCTCAACATCGCCTCTACGGAAGGGCAGGATCTGCTGCGCCGGATGGTCGCCGAATGTGATATTCTCATCGAGAACTACAAGGCGGGCTCGCTCGCCAAATACGGACTCGACTACGAGACGCTTTCTGCCATCAATCCCGGTCTTGTCTATTGCTCGATCACCGGCTTCGGACAAACCGGTCCCCGCGCGGCCGAACCCGGTTATGATTTCATCATTCAGGGTATCGGCGGATTGATGAGTATCACCGGCGAAAAGGACGACAAGCCGGGTGGTGGCCCGCAGAAGGTGGGCGTTGCCGTTGCTGACCTGATGACCGGCCTTTATTCGACGATCGCCATCGAAGCGGCGCTGCTCAGCCGGGCAAAGACCGGCAAGGGACAGTACATCGACATGGCGCTGCTCGACGTTCAGGTCGCAACCCTTTGCAACCAGACCCAGAACTATCTCGCATCTGGCAAGCCTCCGGGGCGCTATGGCAATGCCCATGCCAATATCGTGCCCTATCAGGTGTTCCGGGCAAGCGATCGCGAGTTCATCATTGCCTGCGGCAATGACTCGCAATTCGCTTCGCTATGCGCGGCGATCGGCCTTCCTGATTTGCCGAAGGATCCCCGGTTCACCCGCAATTCGGACCGGGTGGTTCATCGTGATGAAATCGGGGCTATTCTATCCGCACATTTCTTGACCGGTACAACGGATGAATGGATCAGCAAGATCCATCCGAGCGGCGTACCCGTCGGCGCGATCAACGATATTGCCCATGCGCTCGACGAGCCGCAGGTCAGAGCGCGCAACATGCTGGTAAACATACCACACGCTCTAAACCGCGACTTCATGACGGTCGGAAGTCCGATTAATCTGTCGGACACGCCGGTGGAATATCCACGCGCCGCGCCCATGCTCGGCGAGCATACGGATGATTTGCTCAGGCGGCTGGCCGGCATGGACGATGCCGCGCTCGACGCGCTCAAGGCCCGCGGAATTGTCGAACAACACGAGCAGGGTTGAGCGAACCCGGGAAGGGCAATCTGTCCCTCCCCAAGCTGCTCTGCACATTCCTTTGACCTTCACGGAGATTGTCATGACCGAAGTCTTCATTTGCGATTACATTCGCACGCCTGTCGGCCGCTACGGCGGCTCGCTTTCCTCCGTGCGCGCCGATGATCTCGGCGCCATCCCGCTCAAGGCGCTCGTCCAACGTAACAGTGCGGTTGACTGGGAAGCCGTCGATGACGTGGTCTTCGGCTGTGCAAACCAGGCTGGAGAGGATAACCGCAACGTCGCGCGCATGTCGCTGCTTCTGGCCGGGCTCCCTGTCTCGATCTCCGGCACAACCATCAACCGCCTGTGTGGTTCCGGCATGGATGCCGTCATCACGGCTGCCCGCGCCATCAAGTCCGGCGAAGCGGAACTGATGATCGCCGGGGGCGTCGAAAGCATGAGCCGCGCGCCCTTCATCATGCCCAAGGCCGACAGCGCCTTCTCCCGCAAGGCCGAGATCTACGACACGACCATCGGCTGGCGCTTCGTCAATCCGGCCATGAAGGCCGCATACGGCGTCGATTCTATGCCCGAGACAGGCGACAATGTCGCCATCGACTACAAGGTCGCTCGCGAGGACCAGGACGCTTTTGCCGTTCGAAGTCAGGAAAAGGCCGCAGCGGCGCAGGCAAACGGCCGTTTGGAGAAAGAGATTGTGCCCGTCACCATTCCCCAGAAGAAGGGTGACCCGCTAATCGTCGCGAAGGATGAACATCCCCGTGCCACAAGCATGGAAGCGCTTGCAAAGCTGAAGCCGGTCAACCGCATGGACGGCGCGACAGTGACCGCTGGCAACGCATCGGGTGTCAATGATGGCGCGGCGGCGCTCATCATCGCCTCGGCTGCGGCGGTGAACAAATACGGCCTGACCCCGTTCGCCCGCATCATCGGAGGTGCGACGGCGGGTGTTCCCCCACGTATCATGGGCATCGGTCCGGCACCGGCGTCACAGAAGCTTCTGGCCCGTATCGGCTGGACCACTGCCGATCTTGATGTGATCGAACTCAACGAAGCCTTTGCCTCCCAAGGCCTAGCGACGCTCCGCCAGCTCGGGATCGACGATGACGATCCACGTGCGAACCCGAATGGCGGGGCGATCGCACTGGGGCATCCGCTCGGCATGTCGGGTGCACGGATTGCCGGGACGGCGGCGCTCGAATTGTCATTGAACGGCAAGAAGAAAGCACTCGCCACCATGTGTATCGGTGTCGGCCAGGGCATCGCCATCGCGCTCGAAAACGTCTGAGCTGAAGGAGGAAGCCTTATGAAGATTCTCGTGCCCGTTAAGCGGGTTGTTGATTACAACGTGAAGATCCGCGTGAAGACGGATGCTTCTGGCGTTGAGTTGGCGAATGTTAAGATGTCGATGAACCCGTTCGACGAGATTGCGGTTGAAGAGGCACTGCGATTGAAGGAAGCGGGCAAGGCGAGCGAAGTGATCGCGGTTTCGATCGGCCCGGCGAAGGCCGAGGAAACGCTGCGCACGGCGCTGGCGATGGGCGCGGACCGGGCGATCCTGATCGAGACCGACGAGACGGTCGAGCCGCTTGGCGTGGCCAAGCTGCTGAAGGCGGTGGTGACTTCGGAAGAACCGGGTCTCGTGATCCTCGGCAAGCAGGCGATCGACGACGATTCGAACCAGACCGGCCAGATGCTGTCGGCGCTGACGGGCTACCCGCAGGCGACCTTCGCCTCGAAGGTGGCGGTCGGCGACGGCACGGTTGCCGTAACCCGCGAAGTGGATGGCGGTCTCCAGACCGTGGAACTGAAGCTTCCGGCCGTGGTGACGACGGACCTGCGCCTGAACGAGCCGCGCTATGCTTCTTTGCCGAACATCATGAAGGCAAAGAAGAAGCCGCTCGACAGGAAGAGCCCGGCCGATCTCGGCGTCGATATCGCGCCGCGCCTGAAGGTGCTGAAGACCGAGGAACCGGCCGGCCGCAAGGCAGGCATCAAGGTTGGCAGCGTGGCGGAGCTTGTCGAAAAGCTCAAGACCGAAGCCGGTGTGCTTTAATCGGGTCGCAAGAGGAGATTTAAGATCATGACCATTCTTCTTCTGGCCGAACACGACAACAAGGCCCTTTCCGAACAGACCGCCAAGGTTCTGACGGCTGCTGCGAAGATCGGCGGCGATGTGCATGTGCTGGTGGCCGGTTCCGGCGTCGCGGCGGTTGCTGAGGCCGCCTCGAAGCTTTCGGGCGTTTCGAAGGTTCTCGTGGCCGACGATGCGGCCTATGCGAACGGCCTGTCCGAACCGCTGTCGGACCTGATCGTCTCGCTGTCCGGTGCCTGCGATGTCATCATCGGCGCCGCGACCTCGGTCGCCAAGAGCGTTCTGCCGCGCGTTGCCGCCCTCATCGACGTGATGCAGGTGTCGGAAATCATCGAGGTCGTCTCGGCGGACACGTTCAAGCGCCCGATCTACGCGGGCAATGCCATCCAGACGGTGCAGTCCACCGATGCGAAGAAGGTGATTACCGTTCGCACGGCCTCCTTCCCGGTTGCACCGGCAGGCGGGGCGGCGGCCATCGAAACCGTTGCCGCCGCCGGCGACAAGGGCGTCTCGAAGTTCGTCTCGGAAGAGATCGCGGCTTCGGAACGTCCGGAGTTGACGGCCGCGAAGATCATCATCTCGGGCGGTCGTGCGCTGGGTTCCTCGGAGAAGTTCAACGAGGTTATCCTTCCCGTCGCGGACAAGCTCGGGGCAGCGGTCGGCGCATCGCGCGCGGCGGTCGATGCGGGCTATGCACCCAACGACTGGCAGGTTGGCCAGACAGGCAAGGTGGTCGCGCCCGATCTCTACATCGCCTGCGGCATCTCCGGCGCGATCCAGCATCTGGCGGGCATGAAGGACTCGAAGGTGATCGTCGCCATCAACAAGGACGAGGAGGCCCCGATCTTCCAGATTGCCGACTACGGCCTCGTCGCCGACATCTTCGAAGCCCTGCCGGAACTCCAGAAGGCGCTTTGACTTGGAAGAGAGTGAAGGGGAGAGCATGGAGTTCGACGTCGTGATCGTCGGCGCGGGTCCAGCGGGCCTTGCGGCTGCGATCCGGTTGAAGCAGGTCGATCCGGAGCTTTCGGTCGTCGTTCTGGAGAAGGGGTCGGAAGTCGGCGCGCATATTCTTTCCGGCGCGGTGGTCGATCCGATCGGCATCGACGCGCTTCTGCCCGGCTGGCGCGAGGATGGTGACCATCCCTTCAGGACCGAGGTCACCGCCGATCACTTTCTGTTCCTGACGAAGGACAGGGCGATCAACCTGCCGCACGCCGCCATGCCGAAATTCCTCGGCAATCATGGCAATTACATCGTCTCGCTCGGAAACGTCTGTCGCTGGCTGGCGACGAAGGCGGAAGAACTCGGCGTCGAGATCTATCCGGGCTTCGCTGCCGCCTCGCTGATCCATGACGATAATGGCGCCGTCACCGGCGTCATCACCGGCGACATGGGCATAGAGAAGAACGGCGAGCCGGGACCGGGCTTCACGCCGGGCATGGCGCTGCTGGGCAAGTATGTGCTGATCGGCGAGGGCGTGCGCGGTTCGCTCGCCAAGCAGCTCATCGCCAGATACAGGCTTTCCGAGGGCCGCGAGCCGCAGAAGTTCGGCATCGGCATCAAGGAACTCTGGCAGGTGAAGCCGGAGAACCACAGGCAGGGCCTCGTGCGCCACTCCTTCGGCTGGCCGCTCGACATGCAGACCGGCGGCGGTTCCTTCCTCTATCATCTGGAGGACAATCTCGTCGCCGTGGGCTTCGTGGTTCACCTGAACTACAGGAACCCCTATCTCTTCCCGTTCGAGGAATTCCAGCGTTTCAAGACGCATCCGGACATTCGCGGCACCTTCGAGGGCGCGAGACGTATTTCCTACGGTGCGCGCGCCATCACCGAGGGCGGCTACCAGTCGGTGCCGAAACTGACCTTTCCGGGCGGGGCGCTGATCGGCTGTTCCGCCGGGTTCGTCAACGTGCCGCGCATCAAGGGCAGCCACAACGCGGTTCTCTCCGGCAAGCTTGCGGCCGAGAAGATCGCTGCCGCCATTGCCGCGGGCCGGAGCCATGACGAGGTCGTGGAGATCGAGAACGAGTGGCGCGACGGCCCCATCGGGGCAGACCTCAGGCCGGTTCGCAACGTCAAGCCGCTGTGGTCGAAGTTCGGCCTTGCGGTGGGCGTGGCGCTCGGCGGTCTGGACATGTGGACGAACAGCCTGTTCGGCTTCTCCTTCTTCGGCACGGTCGGCCATGGCAAGACCGATGCGGAAAGCCTGGAGCCGGCGGCACTTCACAGGCCGATCGATTATCCGAAGCCAGACGGCGTTCTGACCTTCGACCGCCTGTCCTCGGTGTTCCTGTCGAACACCAACCATGAGGAAGACCAGCCGGTTCACCTCAAGGTCGGGGATGAAGCGCTCCAGAAAGCCTCCGAACTCGGCACGTTCGCCGGTCCCTCGACGCGCTATTGCCCGGCGGGCGTCTATGAGTGGGTCGAGAAGGAAGGCGAGATGACCTATGTCATCAACGCCCAGAACTGCGTCCACTGCAAGACCTGCGATATCAAGGACCCCAACCAGAACATCAACTGGGTGCCGCCGCAGGGCGGAGAAGGGCCGCTCTACTCAGTTATGTAAGGCGTATATCGTGCGGAGCGTAATTGACTTCGTCGTTTAATGCTGTTTGCCAAAGACTTACGTGCCTCGCCAGCGTCAAGGCGCTGCTTCAGGTCAAAAATGCGAAAAAGCGTTTAAGTGAAATGATCTCCCACAAAGCTCAGCCATATCCCTTCCGAGGATCTGGCACTTATGACATCATCTGATCGTAAGGTGTTCGAGGCGTTGCGCTTTGCAAGGTTTCCACCCGTGCGAAAACACCCACGGTAAAGTCGATGAAACTGCGGAGCTTCGGGGTGATGCGGCGGTCGGGGGCATAGAGCATATGGAGCGGTCGTGTCGGAACCGCATATTCCGGCAACAGTGCGATCAGACGGCCATCATCCAGTGCGTCTTTGACGAGTTCCAGTGGTTGCAAGATTACACCAAGCCCAGCCAGCGCCATATGGAACAGCGGTTCTGCCTGGTCCGCCATGAAGCGGCTGGAAACGGGCACTGTTTCGCGACCGCGCGGCCCGTCGAAAGTCCAATGAGTGCGGAGGTCGGTATGTGCGAAGCCGAGGCAGTCGTGGCCCTGAAGGTCTGAGGGCGCCCGTATCGGCGCATGTTCGGCGACATAGGCCGGTGTCGCGCAAAGGGCCAACCGGTATGGCGGCAGCGGTCGGGCGATCAGTCCGCTGTCCGTCAATTCTCCGACGCGAAAGACAACATCGTACCCTTCCTCAACGAGGTCAACGGCCCGGTTGTTGAGATTGAGTTCGACCTTAACATCAGGGAATGCCTTCATATATTCGGGGAGGCGTGGCGAGAGCGTATGCATCCCGAAGCTGACTGGGGCGTTGATTCGCAGGCGGCCACTCGGAACGGCTCGCGTTTCCGCTGCCATACTCTCTGCCGTCTCCACTTCCGCGAGGATGATCTTTGCGCGCTCGTAGAACAAGCGCCCGAAGTCAGTAAGGCTCTGCCGCCTGGTCGTGCGATGAAGGAGTTGCACCCCCAACTGCTGTTCGAGCTTCATCACCTGCTTTCCCACCAGTTGAGACGACATATTCAGGGATTCGGCTGCTGCACTGAACGAGCCGAGTTCAACTGTCCTGACGAAGACTTCCATGCAGGTCAGACGATCCATTCCAAACATTCCGTTTCAATTGTGAAAACATTTCGCCAATTTATCAAATTCTGTTTCAAGTAGATAGTCGTGATCTACCCCACCAAAAAAGGAGACGGATCATGAAAATCGCAGTCATCGGTACGGGCAATATGGGCAGTGCGCTGTCGCATGCACTTGCTGCCGCAAAATTTGATGTCGTTGTAGGCCACCGCGATCCGGCCAAGGCAGCAGCTCTGGCTGCTGAAATCGGATCGCAGGCTGAAGGCGGTGGAATCGCTGCGGCGCTGAAGGTCGCTGATGTCGCGATTTTCGCATTGCCCTATGACGCAACCATTGCCGTTCTGAAAAACGCTGAAGACCTTGCCGACAAGATTGTGGTCGACATCAGCAATCCTATCTCGGCCGACTACAAGGAACTGGTGGTGGGGCACACGACTTCGGCCGCCGAAGAAATTCAAGCCGCTGCACCCAAGGCGAAAGTCGTGAAGGCATTCAATACGATCTTCGCAAACCTCATTGCAGCCGACGCCCGGCAGGGCAAAGCCCTTCAGGTTTTCGTCGCAGGCAATGACGCCGACGCAACCGCTCGCGTCCGCGAGATCGCGCAGGCGCTTGCTTTCGAACCGCAGGATGCCGGCCCGCTAAGCAACAGTCGGTTCCTCGAACCCATCGGTGAGATGAATATTCATTTCGGCTTCTTCCTCGGTAAGGGCCCCAGTGTGGCACCTGCCTGGGTTTCGGTTGCCGGCTGACGGAAGCGGCTCAGATCAAGGAGAAGAACCATGAAAAATATTACGAAGACCGCGTGCCATGCTGCAATCGCGCTGACCCTTTCGGCCGTGCCATCTTTCGCCCAACAGACGGTCGATCCAGCGTTGGCTGCGCCCATCGAGGCATATGAAGCGACGGTGAATGCCTCTGATCTCGACGGCGTAATGGCGGTTTTTACAGACGATGCCGTGTTCATGCCGCAGAACAGTACGCCGGTGGTGGGAAAGGAAGCCGTCAAGTCAGCTTATGCAGGGCTTTTCGGTGCGCTCGATCTCAACATCGACTTTACATTCGATGAAGCACAAAAGCTTTCGGATGATTGGGCTCTTGTTCGCACCCGCTCCGGTGGCACGATCAAGCTGATCCAGCAGAACAATGCCGAGATTCCAAATGCCAATCAGGAAATCTTTCTGTTGAAGCGGGCCGAAAATGGCCAATGGAAGATTGCGCGCTATATCTTTAACACCACTGCACCTGCTCAATAGGCATCGCGTAGCATCATTTGATCGTCCTTCCATGCAAGGGCATGGGAGGACGATCTGCCGCGACCGCAAGATGCATGCATCCTACAACTGAATTTCGAATGTGGTTCCGTTAGGCGTGCTATCGACCTTAACGCCACCACCATGATTGGCCATGATCTGCTGAACCAATGACAGCCCCAAGCCTGCGCCCTTGCTACGGGGAGCGACGCGATAAAATGGCTCAAAAATAAGTTTCTGCTGATCTGGAGGAATACCAGGGCCTTCGTCGGAGACGGCAACCCTTGCGTCGGACGAAACGGAAACCAGGATCGCCCCGGCATTGCCGCCATGATCGATCGCGTTGCGTACCAGATTGCTGATCGCCCGCGGCAATGCAGAAGGACTGCCACGGCGTTTGAGTGTATCCACGTCGCTTTCAAAGGAAATATCGTAGCCTGCGGCTAAAGCGATAGGCGCCAAGTCTGCTACCACGGTGCGTGCGATTTCAACGACATCCACCGTGTCATTGATGTCGGTAACCTGACTGTTGCGCTCAAAGGCAAGGAGCTGCTCGGCCGTCTCGCCCAGGCGTGCAACATCATCGAGAAGCCGTTGGCGCTCCTGTCTGTCCTCGATACCTTCAATACGGGTTTGCATGATGGCGATCGGCGTTCTGAGTTCGTGAGCCGCGTCGATAAGGAAGTGTTGCCTCGCCTGAAACTGTTCTTCCAGCCTCTCAAGGATACTGTTGAACGCGACAATCAGCGGCGCAACCTCTGTCGGTACGTTCTGAATAGGAAGTCGTGTTCCCGGTTTGTGGGGGTCGATCTCGGGCGCCATTCTGACCACTTCCTTCAGACCGGCCAGACTGCGACTAACGATCCGGGGAATTGCGAGAAACAGCGCTGGTAAGGCGATGGCGAGCATGGGCACATATATTGGTGCTATGCTGGTCAGCATTGTCAGAAAGTTGTCGATCGTGCTGTTGTTGCCACCGTACATGACCCTGACCTCACCGATCGGGGTTTCGATGACGTCGACAGATGCGATATCCGTCGTACCCTTGGCTCCTCGAATATCGGCATCCTTTATAAAGCGAACGTAAGGTATTAACCCCGCATAACTCTCGGGTGTATCACCGTAGCTCACAATCTGACCGTCCTGTGTCAGCGTGACAAACCAGAGCTTGTCGTTGACGGCCTTGAATGCTTTCAGTCGCGGGCCCTCATTAAGCACGACACGGCCTTGCTGGTCATGTGTAAGCGAGTCCGAGAGAGCAGAGGCCAGCTTGTCCTTCAATCCGAGATTGGGCGACAGGATCATTGCGCCGTAAACGCAAAGACCAACGCTCACCGCTGCCACGACGACGACATACACAAGTCCGAGCTGCCAGCTAAGCCGCCACCAGAGAGATGATCCTTTTCGGACCGCGACAGTCATGGATCTTCCTTCAGAAGATATCCAACGCCGCGGATGTTGTGGACGGAAACATTCGCCTCGGCTTCTGACAAGCGCTTGCGCAACCTTGATATGTGGGCGTCGAGTGCGTTCGATTGAATTTCCTCCTCGTAATTGTAAACGGCGGTTTCGAGAACGGAGCGAAGCACGGTTTTGCCTTGACGCTTGGCGAGTGCGATAAGAACAAGAAGTTCCCTCCGCGGCAAATCGAGCGGAATGTCGTCGATCATTACGGTAAGATGCAGGGGATCGATCCCCAGGCGTCCGATATTGATTTTTGGTTCCACCACGCTCGGCGAGCGGCGCAATACGGCACGGAGCCGTGCCATGAGTTCTTCTACAAGAAACGGTTTTCCCAGATAATCGTCGGCACCGCTATCCAAACCTTCGATCCGTTCTTTCGCTTCATTGCGCGCCGTTAGAACGATAACAGGGGTTTCTACCCTCTCCAGCCGAAGACGAGGGATAAAACTCAGGCCTTCGCCGTCGGGCAGGCGGCGGTCAAGCAGGATCGCATCGTACGTATGTTGGCGCGCTAGTTCCAGACCGTCGGCAATCAGCATCGTATGATCGAGGATGATGCCCTGCTTCCCGAGCGCCGCCGCCAGTGCGTCGGCCAGTTCTTTTTCGTCTTCTACCAGTAAAAGTCTCATACGCTCGCCGCCGTTACTCTCACTGTATCATTCGATCACAAAGGTTGCGGTTCTATCGCGGCAGGTTTCCATTGATGTCGGCTATGTTGCAATAAGCAATTCCTCTCATCCCTGGTTCGTTCGATCGTGACATTCTGCGCGGAGGCAGATCGGCGCGTCTTCGCGCCGCTGCCGGACATCATCAAGAGACACGCAGCATGAGATGAGCACTAAAATTTGTAGGCGACCCCAAGCATCGCGAATGGCTGAACATCGTCCTTCACAATCGGACTGTCCTTCGCGTCACCCATAAGAAATCCTGCGCCAGCCGCTCCCGTGACCAGCCAGTTGTCCGTCAGCATATAAGTCACGGACCCCTTCACATCCACACGCTTGATCCCGGCCTTCGCATCGTACTGAGCCAATCCAGAACTGGCGGATTGCTGCGCTGTGACGCCGAAGTAGGATTCCATGTAATTGTCGTCGGCCCAGGTTCCCGATACATCCGCAGTGAAGATGAAACGTTCGTAACGATGGGATGCCCGAGCGCCGAAGGTTCCGACAAGTCCTTCACTCCCGCCAATGGTCTTGTCCAGAGCCGCATATGTCTCGAACGGCCCGGCTTTGTAGCTGATGATGCCGCCGAGCACGCCACCCGCGTCGATATCGCCCAGCCCACGCAGATAGTCTGAATCATCCTCCTTGCGGCCAAGTTCGTAGCCGCCTCTTGCGGAAAGAGTAAAACCCTCCCACCGTAATACGTCATACGTAATGCCGGTCGTTTCGATGCGAAGCCTGTCTCCAATCCGGGCCGAGATCAAAGGAAACGGCTTGATATCGAACTTGTCAGAACCTTCGTATTCCGGCAGGTATATGCCGCCTGCGCCGATGGTGACTTTCCAGTCTGCAAGTTTGTCACGAAAGTCGCCATACCTGCGTGTGTCAAATTCTTGAGGTGAGCCTGTCCCCTCATAGGTTACAGCATCTGCGGAATGGGCCTTGAATGGGAACCAGACCGAGACAGCAAACAGGCAGCACAGCCCGAGTTTGGAAGCGATCTGAAGTTCTCTTGCGACGAAATGGGGGATGGTCGAGAGTCCGTTTTCCGACGGTACGGAGAAACCATGCTTATTCAAATCCAATCTCCTTGTGTTTCGGGCGTGAATTTCGCGCCCGACGTACGTTCCTCGCCACCGTGATCTGCGAACAGCATACCGACACCCCGCCACCGTGAACGTGGCCGAAGGGCGCAGTCCTTTTCGCGGCACCCACCTGGATCGCAGGTGGGTGCAGATGACTTCGGAAGGGACAATGGATTTGGACAATTGCCGCAGCATTACGTGATGGCGGGCTCTTCACACAAAGGTACGCTCAAAGGCACGAACGTCACTGAAACGGCGTTCATCTGCGGACAATTTGTTCGGCTGCCGATCCAGGACGTCGCGCGATCTCGGTTACAGCAGTCCTTTGGCTTTATCTCGATATTCAACATTCAGAAGACAGATAGGGACAAGTCTGCCCCGTCTTCCTTATAGTAACGCCTGAGAATGAAACACCATGTCCGGGTGAGTACGGCTTCCGGCGGGTCCGGGCAATGCGTCCTGTCTCTCACGCGTCCGTTCAGGTTCCCGCTGACTCCGTCTCGATCAGGGCTGGGACAGCGAGGCGGCGTTCCGCAAAGAACTCCGAGACCACGAGGTGAAACGCCTGGAGCTCCGGCGTCGTATCGTCCTCGCGATAGCAAAGTACGATGGGCGAGGTGATATGCTCTGCCAGCGGCCGATAGGCGACGCCCACGGAGCCGACAAGGCGGGCGGAGGCCGGGACGATGGACACCCCTTCGCCCGCGGCGATCATGATCAGGGCGGTTTCATACTGACCGACCTCCACGATCTGCGAAAGCGCGATGCCGCGCTCGGCAAATTGCGTGAGCACATGGTCGGCGAGGCTGGGACGCGGATCGCTGGCGTAGACGATAAAGGGTTCATCCTTCATCGCTTCCAGCGGCATCGCTTCTTCGATCATCGCCAGCGGATGATCGATGGGGAGTGCTGCGACCATCGGCTCGTTGCGGAGCACGATCCGGCGGACACCGGGCGCGGCGATTTCAACGCGGCTGATCCCGGCATCGATGCGTCCCTCACGCAGCGCCTCCGCCTGCTCGATGCTGTTCATCTCGGCGATGCGAACCTCAACGTCGGGGAGTACGCGCCGGTAGTCGCGGATGATACTCGCCAGATTACCGTGGAAGTTAGCAGGTACCATCCCCAATCGGAACACCGGGCGCTGATCGCCCTGCAATCGGCGCATCGACGCCATCATGGCCTCGGTCCGCTGGAGGATCTGGGATGCCTGCTCGTAAAGCAGACGTCCCGCGGTCGTCAGTTCCAGCGGCCGGGCGGCGCGGTCCAGCAGGATCGATCCGACCTCGGCCTCTAGTTCCTGGATGCGCTGGCTGAGCGGCGGCTGCGCCATGCCAAGGGCTTTGGCTGCGTGGGTGAAGCTGCCGAGGCGGGCGACGGTGACGAAATAGCGAAGGCGTTTCAGGTCAATTGACATATCGATTCACGGATGATGGCGGACGAAGAACGCCAATTTTTCTGATAAGCCTGAAGATTTTCATATCAAAACGATATGCTCAATACCAAAACGGTGTTTTCACAACGAAAAGCGATGCGCTAACGGAATTAGCAAAATCCCAGATAGATCAGCCAACACTGCCGGGAGGGCGCCTCATGTCCAAAGACCTTTCTCACCGTCTGCAAATCCAGGCCGCGGTTCTCCGGCAAGCCGGGCAACCACTTCAGATGGAATGCGCTTCGCTGGAAGAGCCTCGGGCGAACGAGGTCCTGGTCCGACTTGTGGCCAGCGGCGTTTGCCACACCGACATGGTTGTGCGCGATCAATATTTCACGACGCCCATGCCGATGATCCTCGGCCATGAAGGGTCCGGCGTGGTCGAGCGGGTCGGCAAAGACGTGACCACCGTCGCACCGGGCGACCACGTTGTGCTGACCTACATGTCCTGCGGCCTCTGCGCACCCTGCGCTACCGGCCATCCGGCGCATTGCGAACATATGAACCTGCTCAACTTCGGCGGCGCGCGCATGGACGGGACCTGCTCGTCCTGCGACGCCCATGGCGATGAACTGCGCGATCACTTCTTCGGACAGTCCTCCTTCGCCACCCATGCGATCGCCAGCGAGCGAAACGTGGTGAAGGTCCGCAAGGACGTGCCCCTGGAACTGCTTGGGCCCCTCGGCTGCGGGATCCAGACAGGCTCGGGCGCGGTGCTCAACGCGCTGAAGGTTCATGCCGGCTCCGCCTTCGCGGCCTTCGGGACAGGGGCGGTCGGCCTTGCAGCCCTGATGGCCGCCCGTGTGGCGGGAGCGACGACGATCATCGCGGTCGACGTCAACCCCGATCGTCTGGCGCTTGCGCTCGAACTTGGCGCGACGCACGCGATCAACAGCCGCGAGGTGAACCCCGTCGAGGAAATCCGCCGCATCACGTCGGGCGGCGCCGATTTCACCCTGGAATGCAGCGGCCGCGCCGAGGTGCTGCGCCAGGCGATCGACAGTCTCGCAACGCTTGGGACCTGCGGCATCGTCGGCGCCACGCGCGAAGGCACCGAGGCGAGCTTCAACGTCAATGAGGTGATGATCCCCGGTCGCCGCATCATGGGGATCGTCCAGGGCGATGTGGTCTCACGCACCTTCATCCCGGAACTGATCGAGCTTTACCGGCAAGGCCGGTTCCCCTTCGACCGTCTGGTCAAGTTCTACCGCTTCGACGAGCTGAACCAGGCCATGGCCGACAGCGAAAGCGGCCTCACCCTCAAACCGATCCTGCGTTTCGACAAGGCTGCCTGACTTTCTCTGGCAGCGGAACCACGGGCACGGGCACCCCAAGGAGGACAAGAAATGAAGACCGAACTCATCATCGACAATATTCCCCGCGCCGCAGAACATGGCGCCACGTTCGAGCGGCGTCATCCCGTCAGCCAGGAGGTGGTGACCATAGGTGCGGCGGCATCCGTCAACGACGCCATTGCCGCCGCCGAATCCGCGGCGCGGGCTTTCGCCTCCTGGTCTGCCTCCGGTCCCTCGACCCGTCGCGCCATCCTGCTCAAGGCGGCCGACATCCTCGAGCAGAAGCTGCCTGAATTCTGCGAGGTGATGGCTGCCGAAGTCGGCGCATCGGAGCTATGGGCAAAGTTCAACGTGCTGGGTTCGGCCGCGCTGTTTCGCGAGGCTGCGGGTCTCGCGACCCAGATGCAAGGCGAGACCATCCCGACCGACAAGCCGGGGACGTTGTCGCTGACGATCCGCCAGGCTGCCGGCGTGGTGTTGAGCATCGCTCCCTGGAACGGACCGATCCTGCTTGGCGCCCGCGCCATGGCCTATCCGATCGTTTGCGGAAACCCGGTGATCTTCAAGGCATCGGAAAACAGCCCGCGCACCCACGCCCTGCTGGCGTCCTCGCTCTATGAGGCAGGCCTGCCTGCCGGTGTTCTGAACTTCATCACGATCGCGCCCAAGGATTCCGGTCCGGTAACCGAGGCGATGATCGCCCATCCCGCCGTGCGCCGTGTCAACTTCACCGGCTCGACCAAGGTGGGACGCATCATCGCCGAGACCTCGGCCCGTTATCTGAAGCGCTGCCTGCTTGAACTGGGCGGCAAGGCGCCGTTCGTCGTCCTCGATGACGCCGACCTCGATGGCGCGGTCAATGCTGCCGTCTTCGGCGCGTTCCTCTATCAGGGCCAGATCTGCATGTCGACGGAACGCTTCGTTGTCGACGAGAAGATTGCCGACGCCTTCGTGGCGCGTTTCGCCGAGCGTGCCAAGGCGCTAGTCGCGAAGGATCCGATGCAGGCAAGCGACTGTGTCGTCGGCCCGATCCTGAATGCGGCCTCGGGCGAGCGGATCAATGCCATGTTGCAGGACGCCGTGGACAAGGGTGCGGTAATCGCGGCCGGAGGCAAGGCCAACGGCGCGATGATGGATGCGACGATCATCGATCACGTCAAGCCCGGCATGACCATCTATGCCGACGAGACCTTTGGTCCCATCACCACGGTCGTGCGCGTGCGCGACATCGATGAGGCCGTGCATGTCGCCAACGACACGGACTATGGCCTGTCGGCCGCTGTGTTCAGCAACAACATCAACCGGGCACTCTCGGTCGCCACCCGCATCCAGGCCGGTTGCGTGCATGTCAACGGCGCGACCGTCCAGAACGAGGCGCAGGCTCCCTATGGCGGCATGAAGAACAGCGGTTATGGTCGCTTCGACGGTCGGGCCGTCATCGACGAGTTTACCGAGATCAAATGGGTGACACTGGAAGACCCGGCCCAGGCCTATCCGTTCTGATCTCCTGACGCATTCGTGCGTCCGCGAACATCGCAGTCCTGATCGTCACGCGGGATCGGACGACAGTCTCATCCGATCCCTCACAGCCTGGATGATCCCTTTTGCTGTAGCGGTGCCCATGCACGACTGCGGCCCATAAACAAAAAAGAAATGAACGGAGAAGTGGCATGCACGGAAGGCTGAAACCTCTTATTGGCATCGCCGCAAAGCGACCGCTCACACCTGACGAAGCGATCGAAGGCTTTCTGGCTCTCTTCGAGGGCGATGCGACCCCGGCACAAATTGGCGGTTTTCTAATGGCGTTGCGCACACGGGGCGAGACCGTGGAAGAGATTACCGCCGCAGCCCAGGTCATGCGTTCCAAGTGCATCTCTGTCAGGGCGCCGGATGGCGCGATTGATATCGTCGGTACCGGCGGTGACGGCAAGGGAACACTCAATATTTCAACAGCGACAGCCTTCGTCGTCGCCGGGGCCGGTGTCCCTGTGGCAAAGCATGGGAACCGAAACCTATCATCGAAATCGGGAGCCGCCGATGCACTGACGGCACTTGGAATTGACGTGATGGTCGGGCGTGAGACGGTTGAGCGCGAGTTCGCCGCAGCCAACATCGGGTTCATGATGGCTCCCATGCACCATCCGGCGATGCGCCACGTCGCCGGCCCCCGAACAGAACTCGGCACCCGGACGATCTTCAACCTGCTTGGCCCTCTGACCAACCCCGCTGGCGTCAGAAGGCAACTGACAGGCACATTTGACCGCGCATGGAACACGCCCTTGGCCAAGGTCCTGGCGTCGCTCGGTGCCGAGAAGGCCTGGGTTGTCCATGGTTCGGACGGAACGGACGAGATTTCTATTGCGGGGCCCACCTGGGTCGCAGAACTGAATGGTGGACAGATCAGCGAGCGTGAGATCCATCCTGAGGATGCTGGTCTGCCGGTCCATCCCTTCGATGAAATTATCGGTGGATCGCCGAGCGAGAATGCAGCGGCTCTGAAGGCGATTCTTATGGGGCAGGAAGGAGCCTATCGGGATGCCGTATTGCTGAACGCTGCTGCCGCCATGATTGTAGCCGACAGGGCGGGCGGCCTCAAAGCCGGAGTCGAAATCGCTCGTGAGAGCCTTGATTCCGGCCGAGCCCGAAAAGTGGTCGAGACGCTTGTCCAGCTCTCTCCTGTTGTTACCTGAGCCGGAGGGGCGGACGTGTCAATTCTTCTAAATGAAATCAGCAAGAGGCTCGAACAACTTCCGCTCCAGGTCGCGCTGAAGATTGGCGACGGGGAATACGCCGGACCGTCAGATCCGAAAATTATCCTCCATCTACCGGACGAAAAGATGCTTCTGCTTCTTGCCCGGAACCGTCTGGATGCGTTCGCTGACGCGATAGTCGTCGGCAAGGTACGCATCGAAGGCAGAATGCGCGATCTGATGGCTGCGACTGTTGGTCTGATCGGTCCGAGCGATAACGTTTTGAGGGCCACATGGTGGCAGCGGCTGATGTCGGGCCTTCGATCTTCCCGATTGCATACTCGTAGCAGTGATGCCGGACAGATCAGCTTCCATTATGATGTCTCGGATGATTTCTATGGGCTGTGGCTGGATCCACGCCGTGTCTATTCCTGCGCCTATTATCCTCACGCCGATATGACGCTGGCGCAGGCCCAGGAGGCGAAGCTTGATCTCATTTGCCGAAAGCTCGACCTTCGACCTGGTGAAAGATTTCTCGACGTTGGCGCAGGGTGGGGCGGGCTATTGCTATGGGCTGCCGAGAACTATGGCGTCGAAGCAACCGGCATAACGCTCTCAAAGAACCAGCACGCCTATGTGAACCGGCTGATCAGGGAAAAGGGCCTTGAGGATCGTGTGCGCATGGACCTGCGCGATTACCGCGATCTTCCCGAAGATCAGGTCTTCGACAAGATCGCTTCGGTGGGAATGTTCGAGCATGTGGGACGGGCAAATCTCGCGCTTTATTTCCGCAAGCTCCATGACCTGCTCAAGCCCGGCGGCTTACTGATGAACCACGGCATTACCTCGGGATTTCTGGATGACGCCGCAGTTCCCGGCGGCATGGGAAATTTCATAGAGAAATACATCTTCCCAGGGGGCGAACTCTTCCACATCTCCCACATTGAACGCGAGATCGCGGCAGCTCATCTGGAAGCCGTCGACACCGAATCGCTGCGCCCCCACTACGCCAGAACGCTTTGGGCCTGGTCCGACGCTCTGGAAGAAAAAATCGCCGAGGCCGAAGCCTTACTCACCAAGAGCCATGGCTCCGAACGTGGTCAGCAAATTCTACGCGCATATCGTCTTTACCTGTCGGGCTGTGCGATGGCGTTCGAAGAGGGATGGATTTCATTACACCAAGTTCTCGCAACTCGCCGTAACAGCGACATGGCAAACGGTAGTCTCCCCGGCGCGCAGTCCGTCTACCCATTCCAGCGGGAGTATATGTATCTGGACCGTTAGACCTGCCGATGCTGAAACGATGGCTTGTAGGAGCCCTCCGCACTTACTCCGGGATATCCTGTGCTGAGATTAGTCCCTTTGTTTCGCCGCGGGAAAGCACTTCGGCCTGTTGAAACCAGCACCATCCCCCGGCAAGGGGGATGGCGTCGCCGGGACAATTCAGGTCTGGGCAATGGGCCGATAGTACAGTCGCTCCACTTTCTTCTCCTTTCGCACGCGATCATTGCCTCTCGCGCGAGTTCCGGCAGCGCGGTTCAATGAGGGCATGCCTGTTCTGACTCATCGCCCGATAGGTCGGGCATCAAGGTTCATCATTTTTTGGCAAATTCCCGCCTGAGGAAGTCCTTCCAGGATGCCTCAAACCTCTTTGAGACGCTGGCGGCAGGCGCAAACCTGTTAAACGCATGATAGGCACTCGGCAGCACGAGCAACTCGGTCGGGACGCCCGCCGCCAGAAGGCGTCCGGCATAGGCGATGTCTTCTTCCGCGAAGAGGTCGATGCCACCAACTCCGACCCAGGTGGGCGGCAAGCCGGCAACATTTTCTGCACGGGCCGGAACGGCTCCCTGCGGAGCGGTTTGGCCACCGGCGGGCGCCCCGAGATAGGAAGTCCAGCCGTAAACATTTGATTCACGGCTCCAGATGTAGTGGCCCATAGCCTTCGGAACCGGACGGGAAGATGCGGTACGATCATCCAGCATTGGATAGTGAAGAATCTGTGCGCAGACCGGTACATCGCCGGCGTCCCGCACTGCCAGAGCGAGTTGGGCCGTCATGCCGCCCCCTGCGCTCTGACCCATCACTGCGATCAGCCGCCCGTCAATACCCAGAGAGGTCGCGTTGGCGAACATCCACCGGAGTGCATGGTGGCAGTCGTTCAAGGGGCCCGGGAACGGATTTTCCGGAGCAAGACGATAGTCAACCGCGACGATAACACAATCGAGATCGCCTGCTATTTCCTTCAGACGATCGGCATCGGCCATCGAATTGCCGATGATGTAGCCCCCGCCGTGCATGTAAAAAATCGCAGGCTTCAAGCGGGCGCTGGGTTCCGAGTTGAATATCAGGATATTCACTGATGGCTGAGCGCCAGATCCGGGCACTACCAGTTGCTGACAAAAGCCCGATGCAGGTGTGCATTGAACTATCCCTGCTTTGCGCCCTTCGCGCATGGCCATCAGATTTGTTGCGTTGAATTGGCCCGCGGCAACAACGGGGTTCTCCAGCGCACCACGAAGCTCCGGATCTACGAGGTCCATCGGGACTATGTTCTCTGGCGTTTCTTGTGCTGCCTGCGTTGCGACAGTGGCATCGTCCGCCGCCTGAGCCTTGATCGCGACAAGAAGAGGAGCGGCCACTATCACAGCACCGAAGTTCCGACGACTAAGTTTAGGCATGATCTCTCGCGCTCCTATGTTGGTGGGGGATGCAGAGCTGGCGTGCCGTAAGGTCTGGCTCATGCCAGTGCCGTCTCTGAAAGTCCGAGTTCTTTT
>JAVBSF010000466.1:0-4954 GCA_031556925.1 Pararhizobium sp. | reverse complement strand
AATCAATTCCGGCCGCTAGCGCGAGCTGTTGTCCACGGTTAGCTGAAAGATCAATTATAGCGACTCGAGAATCTGAAGCTCGAAGCTCCCGCAGCTTTTCGAGAGATCCATCTTTAGAGCCATCGTTTACAAAAATGAGCTCATGGTCGAAATCAATGCGCGCGGAAAGTAGCTTTGTCATTTCTTCGTAGAAAAGTGGAAGAACCGCCTCTTCATCAAAAACTGGGATAACAAAGCCCACCGAGGGAATAGCATCTGTAGCCATAGAAAAGATTATCAGTGAAGAGCTTAAGCCTGACACCAGACTTTTACATAGGGAGTGTCATAGGTGAGCTCATAATCTACACCAAAATCTTCAGAGTAATCATCTATGCTGGAAATCACTCCACCTGCCGCGTTTAGAATCTCTTCTGTTTCGTTTACTAAACAGTCAGGAGCCGGTCTATCAGCCACGGATCTAATGAAATAAGTTGTGTAACCTCGATCTATAAAACCAGCGACCGTAGCATTATCCGCAGCCACAATAGAGCCTTCTGGCACCGCAGCGAATGCTCCCTCGTAAGCCGCAATCACCTCTTGGTCTTTACTGTAGTCACGAGTGAGGTAGCTGTTGCTGCTCCCCGGAACGGGAGCTAACAAGTAAACAACAGTAAGCAGCAATGGAATAACTAGCGCGAGTTTTCTAAGCCAGGTTTTCCACTCATAGCGAGTGAGGGCATCCAGTAGGGCGAAGCTCGCGATGATTATGGTGAGAGTATCGTAGTGGTATCCTACTAGGTAGAAGGAGCCCCAAGCTGAAAAGAACCTAGCACCAAGAAGAGGAATCACTATGTAGGCTAATGGAGAGCGGAGCGCTAAAATCCCTCCTTGCAGTATTAAGAATAAGAGCAAGACAAGCTTGAACTTGATATCTGTGAAGAGAGTTCCTGGATCAAGTGAAACGTAGCCAGTAAAGTCCCACTCCCCACTGATGAAGGGGATGAGAAGTTTGATTGTGAAGAATACCCAAGCTCCACCCCAAACGGAAAGAAGTAGTGGCCTCCAAGAGCGTGCGCGGATCGCCATCACAATACCCAGCCCTATAAGAAGAAGCCCCACGTCCTCTTTTACAAACACTAAAACACCGGCTACTAAAGCGCTCTTAAGATATTTCCCCTCTAGGAATTTAGCAAGAGAGTAAGCTAGGAAAGGCGCGCCTAGCGCATATTCATGGAACTGCGCAGCGCTTGCAGTAAGGAATCCCCAGCTTACTCCAAGCCCAATTCCGATCACATAGCCATAAGTAGCGTTCTTCAAACGAGTTGCACAGCCAGCTAAAATTCCAGCTGAAAGAGCAAAGCAGAATGCCATCACCGCATTCAAGGTGAAAGTGTTTGGAAACAATGCATAAAATGGCGCCGCGAGAGCTAAAATGGGTGAGAAGTGATTACCTAAAGCTTTGAACCCATCTCCGATCATAAAGACAGTGGGCTCTTGCAATTGTGCGTAGCTAGCTACAACCTGAGCCTGCCAGGCTAAATCAAAATTCCATATCCTGTAAGTGGAGTTCCAAAACCACGCCACCGTCAATTGAACAATAAAAGTAGCTACGAAAACTACTACTGCTGGCGAGCGAAGCCAGAGCCAAAACCTAGCTTTCTTATTCAGTGTTTCGGTCGAGCTCACGGCCAGTCCTCTCTAGCGGCTGCAAAGAATAAAGCGGTCTACCCATGGTTTCCATATAGGCTCTACCAACATAGCTTCCGATGACGCCAAGCATGATAAGCTGAATTCCTCCGAGGAAGAACATCCCCACAACAATGTATGTCCAACCGGCTACTGACATCTCTGGAGAGACGAGCTTAGCTATGAAGTAAAAGGCAGCTATGAGGAGCGAGCTTAACGAGAGGATTACTCCAGCGGCGCTCACGATCTTCAACGGTACAACTGAAAAGCTAAAAATACCATCGAAAGCTAATTTGAGCATCTTACTCCAAGAGTAACCAGTCACACCACTGTGACGAGCATCACGATCAAAAAGAACAGCCTCTTGCTTGAAACCAATGTTGCTCACTAATCCGCGAAGATAGCGGTTATTCTCCCTGTAGCGCTTCAATTCATCTACAACGGCTCGATCAAGAAGTCTGAAATCACCAGTGTCTTCGGGGATTTCTATAGCTGAAAGCTTACTCAGAGTTCTGTAATAAGCTTTAGCCGTAAGTTTCTTCAGCGCGCTATCTTTGCGACTCCGTCGCTGAGCGTAAACAACGTCTGCTCCAGCCCTCCAACGCTCGAGCATCTCTAGCACTAGCTCGGGCGGATCCTGAAGATCAGCATCCATGATAACCACCACATCCTCGTCAGTGGCGTCCAGACCAGCTGTGACAGCCACCTGATGACCATAGTTGCGAGCTAGATCTAAAACAGTAACACGTTCATCCAATGTTTTGAGCTCTTTTAGAATTTCAAGGCTTTCATCTTTGCTTCCATCATTCACGAAAATCATTCGAGCTTTAAAATCTGGAAGCTGCTCAACTGCTCGCGAAATACGTTCGTGAAGCAGGCGAAGATTACCTGCTTCATTGTATATGGGGAGAACAAAACTAATCGTTTTCATGGCCTGTTTCAGCTTTAGTCTTTCTGTGGAAGCTGAAATAGCGATGAGCGAAATAGCTTCCAACTACAGTGATGAAAAGTGCAATGGCTTGAGCTAACAGGGGTGTCACTAGAAACACTTCTACGAGAAGTGGAAGCAATACTAGATTCACACCGAAAGAGCCTAATTGAACTATCGTATAGCGGAAGAAATCTAGAAGCAGCTGGCCTTTAACTTTGAATACAATTACTCGCTGAAGAGCGAACCCACTGAAAAGTGCGAAAACATACGAAACGATGTAAGCGAGCAAATATTGCTCGTGGCCTAAAATCCAATAGAAAAACGCAAAAAGTAAGTACCCCACTACGGTGTTTACTCCACCGATTATAAGGAATCTCACCTTTTCGTTTGCCAAGAGATTACTGATCACTTGGGAACCTCGCATGGGATGGGAATTTTGATAAAGCGCGAAGCGCAGTGAAAGACTTGTAAATGGTGAAGAGCGCCACATTGAATTTCAGTCGATGCGCGAGCTCTAAGCCACAACGATTTTAAATCAAGTTTGATATCATATCGCATGGAAACCCTCACTGGTTATGACAAAGCGCGTGCTAGTCGCGAAGCGACTAAGCTCAAGCGTCTTGGCCAGGAGCTTCGAGTGCGCGAATTGAAGATAACTCGCCTCACTACCGCGCAACAGCGAACACTCGAGCGAGCCTTCGCTGAAGCCAAGTGGGTTTACAATTCGATAGTGGCTGACCCTCAGGGCTGGAAGAACACTAAAGACGTAACGCGGCTGGACAAGGACGGGAAACCTGTTCTAGAGCGCATCTGGGCATTGCACGCTCACTCTAAGCAGAATTTGCACATTCAAGTCAAGAACTCGCTCAAGACTTTAGCTTCACTCAAGAAGAGTGGTCAAAAAGTGGGTAAGCTCAAATTCAAATCGCGAGTGAATTCGCTTGAGTTCTCCACGGGAGATGTGAAACTACGCGGCGGTAACCGCGCGTTCATTCCTAATCTCGGAGAGGTTCGCGTGCGAGGCGTGCAACAACTCGGCGATGAGATAGCTAATGTCCGCTTGACTCGCAAACCAAGAGGTTACTATCTCCAGGTCTCCTCGTTGACTGCAAAACAGGCAGCGGAGGCTCCAAAGTTTGAGCCTATAGGGCTCGATTTCGGCATCAAGACTCATATTACTCTCTCGGATGGTCGCGAGTGGAACGCGGCGGTTGAAGAACCGGAGCGCCTCCGGCGTCTGCAACGTAAATTGCAACGCCAGATCAAGGGCTCCAACAACTACTGGCGCACACGCACTGCACTACAAAAGCAACACGAAAGAGTGACTAACAAAAGAAACGAGCTGGCAAATCAGTTCGTTTCTGAATTGAAAGGCCATAGCCTGGTGGCCTTTCAGGATGAGAATTTGCGCGGGTGGAAGGCGCAGCCAGGCTACGGTAAAGTGATTCATCACTCAGCCATGGGTCGTGTCAAAGCGAAGCTTCGACGCCTGCCTCAGGCAGTAATGCTGGATCGCTTCGTCCCCACCACGCAGCTCTGCCCGAGCTGCGGTTCGCTCAATAAGCTGACGCTCTCCGAGCGTCAGTATTCCTGTGCTTGCGGTTACGCTGAGCAGCGGGATATTCATGCGGCTAGGAACATGCTGTTGCTGGCTGCCCAGTTTTCACCCGCGGAACGCGGGGGTGCGCCTGTGGAGAGGAGAGCCTCTGGTACTCGCTTAGCGAGTGGTAAGTTCACCTCGGTGAAGCAGGAAACGAGATCACCTTCAGTGATCGTGTAGTTCATAAGAATAGTGTATGTTACCTAATTTATTATCGCGTTCGGGCGCTTGGATAGCCTCAATAAGCTCCAGACGCTGGGTTATTCTTCTCGCATGGGGTTTGAGCTTTTCAGCACTTAGCATTTTCCTTGCATCATTCGGCGGAGTAACTAACGATAGCTGGTGGCATCTCAAGGTGGGCCAATCTCTTTGGGAGGGTACTTTCACCTTTGAGGATCAATACAGCTGGACAGCTCCGGGTGCTTACTGGCCAGCTCATGAGCTAGGCTTTGAATGGCTACTCTACGGGCTCTGGCTTCTCGGCGGAGAAACCTTCCTCCTTATGGGGCTTTTGAACATCGTTCTGGCTTTAGGAGCGCTAGCACTTCTTGTGCCACCCAAAAACCTGCGTGAAAAATTTCAGGCTCGAATGAACGCTTTTGTTCCTCTGGTGCTTTTTGCTACTGGGTTCACTATCCTAGGCTTCATACAGATCAGAGCACAAGGAATCTCTTTCTTCCTATTCGCCCTCACCATTCGCTTGATACTCATGAAGAAACCCTATTGGATTCCAATAGTCTTCTTAGCTTGGGTATGGC
>JAVBSF010000205.1:0-16755 GCA_031556925.1 Pararhizobium sp. | reverse complement strand
TCGACCCGCCGCCGCAGCGCGTTGTCACCTACGTCGAGCAGCAGCCGGTAACGCAGTCGGTCGTTGTCGAGCAGCCTGTCGTCGTCGGCAAGCCGATCCCGGCCGACGTGGTGCTTGTGCCAGTGCCGGAAGACCAGCGTTATGCCTATGCGGTGGTCAACGATCAGCGCGTGATCGTCGATCCGCAGACCCATACGGTCGTTCAGGTCATCCAGTAAGATCGGCCGACAGCGACTTTCAGGGGGACGGTGTCCGGACGATGCCGTCTCTTCCTCATGTCCGCCTGCCGCAACTCCCGCCCAACTGTTTATCCGCCCATTTTCGAGGAGCCTTTCATGGTCCAGCGTCTTCTTCTCGCCGCCTGCATGATGGCTTGCCCTGCCGTGTCACTTGCTCAGGAACCGACCTATAGCGACGACCGCTCCGATGGCGCGGCGCTGGTTCGCTCGCTCTACAATGCCGTTGCGCGCAGGGAATATGCCCGCGCCTACAGCTATTTTTCGGACAAGAGCGAACTTCCCGAGTTTCGCGCATTCGCTGAAGGCTATGCCGATACGGTCGAGGTCGAGGTGAAGACCGGCACGGTGACGCCGGAAGGCGCCGCCGGCAGTGTCTATATGCCGGTTCCCGTCGCCGTGCGCTCAATTGACAAGGCCGGAAAGGAGCATGTCTTCGCCGGATGCTACGTCACCCGGCTTGGAGATGCCACGCTTCAGGAGCCGCCTTTCATACCGCTCCAGATCGACAGCGCGGAATTGGAAGAGGTCGATCAACCCTTCGATCACGCGGTTCCAAAGGTCTGCCATACGCCTTCCTGACGTCTGGCTCAGCCGCCGCTTTCACCGGTTTCCCGCTTACGCTCGGCGATATACTGCCCCCGCTCGAAGAATACGACCACACCAAGCGCCATGATGAAGGGGATGATCAGGTAAAACAGCCGAAAGATGGCCAGTGCTGCGAGAACGGCGGCCGGATCCATTTCCGGAAGCGCTGCGATGAAGACGAGCTCCAGAACACCAAGCCCCCCCGGCGCATGGGAGAGCAGCGCCGCGGAAAACGAGGCAAGGAAAATCCCGAGCACGATGAGAAAGCCGGGATTTCCTTCAGCCGGCAGCGCGAAATAGATGATCGTCCCTGCGCCGATCAGTTCCAGCGGTGCAATGAAAAGCTGCTTCAGCGCGAGCTTGGGCTTCGGATATTCCAGCCGGAACCATCTGGTATGGATGGGCCGAAAACCGGCGAGGCTGCCGAGCAGATAAAGCCCGATCAGGAACAGGATTACGACAGCCGTGGAAATCGATGCTTCCACCGGAAGGAACGAGGCGAAGCGGGCTGTGATATCAGGCTTGAGCAGCAGCACGATGGCCGAGAGCAGAAGCGTGCCGAGCGCGAAGGTGAAGGAGCAGAAGGCAACGAGAATGCCGGTTTCGCCCGCCGACAGTCCCTGCGATCCATAGGCCCGGTAACGCACGATCGCGCCGGAAAACACCGAAGCGCCCACCGTATGCGAAAGCGCATAGGCCGTGAACGAGCAGATGGTAATGAACCAGAGGGAGATACGGCGGCCGAGATGTTCCAGAGCCAGATGGTCGTAAGCCGCGAGCGCCGCATAGGCCATCAGGGTGGCGCAGCCAGCGAGTATCCATTGCCTCACGGAGACATTTGCAAGGCTCGCCAGCACATCATCGAGCGAAAGTCCGCGCAGCTCGTGATAAAGGCCGTAAAGCGAGAAGAGGATCGCCGCCAGTCCGATGACAGGCCAGATGAATTTGCGCGCGGTCTTCATGCGGCAGAATATTTCGAAAGCAGGCGGTACTTCATCCGCAAATGAGACCATCCCCGGCCTATGGGGTCAACCCATGGCCGGGGAAGTTGCTACGCTTTGCCGTTAATCAACGACAGCGCAGCGCGTCATTCATGATACGCGAAGTTCGCTGTAACATTTTAAATTTGCTGTATAATTTCTCTCAAATCGCTTCCGGTTCAAGATATTATGCAGCAGCGATCGCATCCAGAATGCGCACCCAGGAACGGATGCCCTTGTGGAACGATTGCAGTTCGTACTTCTCGTTCGGCGAATGGATGCGGTCGTCGGAAAGGCCGAAACCCACCAGCAGCGATTCCATGCCGAGCATCTTCTGGAAATCGCCCACGATGGGAATCGAGCCGCCCATGCCGATAATGACGGCAGGCTTCGGCCATTCATCCGAAAGGGCTGATTTCGCGGTGTTCAAGAGGGCCGAATCATAGGGAAGCTGGATGGCCGGCGAGCCGCCATGGGGATGAAACTCGACCGAGCAATCGGCCGGGATCGTCGAGCGAACATAAGCGCGGAAGGCCTCGCGGATTTTGTCGGGGTTCTGCTGGCCAACGAGACGGAAGGACACCTTGGCGGAAGCCTTGGCCGCGATCACCGTCTTGAAGCCTTCACCGGTATAGCCGCCCCAGATGCCGTTGACCTCGGCGGTCGGGCGCGCCCAGGTGAGTTCCAGCACGGAACGGCCTTTTTCTCCGGACGGAATGGAAAGGCCGATCTCGCCCAGGAATTTTTCCGCCGTCAGACCGAGCGTCTCCCAGGACGCCTTGATCTGGCTCGGGGTTTCCTCGACGCCTTCGTAAAAGCCGTCAAGCGTCACACGTCCCTGATCGTCATGCAGACCGGCGAGCGCTTTGGTCAGGATGTGGATCGGGTTTGCGGCAGCACCGCCGAAATAGCCGGAATGCAGATCGCGGTCGGCGGCGGTAACGACGACTTCCTCGCCGACGAGGCCACGCAGGCCGGCGGAAATGGCGGGCGTATTGCGGTCCCACATGCTGGTGTCGCAGACGAGGGCATAATCCGCCTTGAGTTCGGCGGCATTGGCTTCAAGAAACGGCTTCAGCGATGGCGAGCCGGATTCCTCTTCGCCTTCGAACAGGATCGTCACCTTGCAGGGCAGCGAGCCCACGGTTTCCTTATAGGCGCGGCACGCCTCGACGAAGGTCAGCAACTGGCCCTTGTCATCGGCTGTACCACGACCGGTAATGACCTTGCTGCCATTCAGCTCCTTGATCGACGGCTCGAACGGCGCGGTGTCCCAAAGCTCGATCGGATCGACCGGCTGGACGTCATAGTGGCCGTAGAACAGCACATGCGGCGCGTCGGGCTTTGCGCCTTCATGATGAGCCACGACCATCGGATGGCCGGGGGTGTCGCGCACGGAGGCGGTGAAGCCGAGGCTGGTAAGGTCCGCCACCAGCCACTCGGCTGCCTTGCGGCATTCGGCCTTGTAGGCCGGATCGGTCGAGATCGACTGGATGCGCACCAGATCGAAGAGCCGCTCCAGGCTGGCGTTGAGGTTTTCGTCCGCACGGGTGAGAACGCTTTGCGTCATGGTCCGATTCCTTTCGTTTGGAGCGGAAACTATCCAAAGACGGGGACGGCTTTAAGCAAAAACTTTTGATCCACCTATTCACGCTCGCTGTTGGCGATGGCCATGCGCATATATTCGAGCATGAGCTCGCGCTCGAAGCGCCGAAATCCGTTGAACAGTGACTGGTCCGCTGCGGCCGCCGCTTCCTTCGCCTCCGCCTCCATGGCGCGGGCCCTGTCGGTCAAGAAGATTTGCTGAGCCCTTTTATCGGTGGGGTGACGACGACGCTCGATCAATCCGTCCCGCTCCATACGCGACAACGTATTGGCCATGGTGGCCTGCTCGATATCAAGGCGGTCGATCAGCTGCCGCTGGGTCAATCCCTCCTCGCTCCAAAGTTCCAGAAGCACGGGAAACTGGCCGGGCGCAAAGCCGAGTTTCTGGCCTCTCTCCTGCAAGGCGCGGGAGAAGTTTTTTGCCAGTAGACTGGCCAGATAGGTCGCAGAATCCATTCTGTCGAAGGCCATGTCCAATGGGTACGCCCCCCGTCGATTTATGACAAGTTACATTGGCGTAACATGGCACTTTGACAGGCTTTTCACGGGGTTTTGATCTTGCGGTCCTTTTGGGAAGGCCGCCGGAAGACACCCAAAGAAAAACCGCCATGGCGGAGGCGGAGCCATGGCGGTTTCGCATGAATCGGACAAAGGCCCGGAGAGGGGGATAGGCCGTTGTCCTGACATCTGACGCGGGCGGGGGACAGGCCACTTGCCAGAAGACGGCGTGTTCGTTTGCCGTTGATCTAGATTTGTGGTGCCAAATGTGGCTTTTCAAGGGAAAGCATCGCCTGCCATGGATTACAAATTCGTAACGTTCCCGTGAGGTCCGCCCGGCTGTGAAATTCTCTTGATCGCCGGAATGAAAGATGGACGCTCGGGACGGCCCGCGCTATCCCTTGTCGCCATGAAAAAAGGCGATCACCTCTTCCTCGTTGACGGCTCCGGATTCATCTTCCGGGCGTTCCACGCCATTCCACCGCTGAACCGCAAAACCGACGGTTTGCCGGTCAACGCGGTGTCAGGCTTCTGCAACATGCTCTGGAAGCTTTTGACGGACGCGCGCGACACCTCCGTCGGCGTCACGCCGACACATTTCGCCGTCATCTTCGACTATTCCTCGAAGACGTTCCGCAACGACCTCTACAATCTCTACAAGGCGAACCGGACCGCGCCGCCGGAAGACCTCATCCCGCAATTCGGCCTTATCCGCTACGCCACCCGCGCCTTCAACCTGCCCTGCATCGAAAAGGAAGGTTACGAGGCCGACGACCTGATCGCCACCTATGCCCGGCTTGCGGAAGCGGCGGGCGCGGATGTGACCATCGTCTCCTCCGACAAGGACCTTATGCAGCTCGTGACTGAAAATGTCTCGATGTATGACAGCATGAAGGACAAGCAGATCTCGATTCCCGAGGTCGTCGAGAAATGGGGCGTGACGCCGGACAAGATGATCGACCTGCAGGCGATGACCGGCGATTCGACCGACAACGTGCCGGGCATCCCCGGCATCGGCCCGAAAACGGCGGCGCAGCTTCTGGAAGAATTCGGCGATCTCGACACGCTGCTTGCCCGCGCCGGCGAGATCAAGCAGCAGAAGCGCCGCGAAAACATCATCGCCAATGCCGATCTCGCCCGCCTGTCGCGCGAACTGGTGACGCTGAAGGTGGACACGCCCATCGATGTACCGGTGGAGGATCTCCATCTGGAGCCGCAGGACGGGCCTAAGCTGGTCGCGTTCCTGAAGGCAATGGAATTCACGACGCTGACGCGGCGTGTGGCAGCAGCCACCGAAACGGATGCGGATGCCGTCGAGCCGGCCAATGTGCCGGTCGAATGGGGCGCGGAAGCCCGTGGCCCCGATCTGGACAAGGGCGAAGCGGTTGCTTCCGGTGCCAATGCCGTTATCGGTGAAACTGCAGCCGAAGCCGCGAGCGCCTTCATCGCCGCAGGCCGCACCGCCGCCGAGGATGCAGACACTGCCCAGTCGTTGGCGCAGGCGCGCGCTGCGCTCTTCGGTGCTGCGAAGATCGACCACAGCAGCTATCTGACGATCCGCGATCTCGCAACGCTCGACGCCTTCATCACGCTTGCCCGCGAGACCGGCATCGTCGCTTTCGACACGGAAACGACATCGCTGGATGCGATGCAGGCCGAGCTCGTCGGCTTCTCGCTCGCCGTTGCCGACAATACGAAGAACCCGACGGGAACTGCGATCAAGGCCGCCTATGTGCCGCTGATTCACAAGAGCGGCGTCGGTGATCTGCTTGGCGGCGGGCTGGTGGAAAACCAGATCCCGACGCGAGACGCGCTCGACCGGCTGAAGGGCCTGCTGGAAGACCCCTCCGTGCTGAAGGTCGCCCAGAACCTGAAATACGATTACCTCGTGATGAAGCGCCATGGCATTACCGTCGAAGGGTTCGACGACACGATGCTGATGTCCTATGTGGTCGATGCCGGAACAGGCACCCACGGCATGGATGCGCTCTCGGAGCGCTGGCTGAACCACAAGCCGATCGCCTACAAGGACGTCGCCGGCAGCGGCAAGTCCATGGTCACCTTCGATTATGTCGATATCGACCGCGCCAGCGCTTATGCCGCCGAGGACGCCGACGTGACGCTGCGTCTCTGGCAGGTCCTGAAACCGCGGCTTGCGGCAAGCAAGCTCAGCGCCGTCTACGAGCGGCTGGAGCGGCCGCTCGTGCCGGTTCTGGCGCGCATGGAAGAGCGCGGCATCAGCATCGACCGGCAGATCCTGTCGCGTCTTTCCGGCGAACTGGCGCAGGGTGCCGCGGCACTGGAAGACGAAATCTACAAGCTGGCCGGCGAGACCTTCAATATCGGTTCGCCGAAGCAGCTCGGCGACATCCTGTTTGGTCGTATGGGCCTGCCCGGCGCATCCAAGACCAAGACGGGACAATGGTCGACATCGGCGCAGGTACTGGAAGACCTTGCCGCAACCGGGCATGAACTCCCGCGCAAGATCGTCGACTGGCGTCAGCTGACCAAGCTGAAATCCACCTATACCGACGCCCTGCCCGGCTTCGTGCACCCTGAGACGAAGCGGGTCCACACATCCTATGCGCTGGCCGCAACGACGACGGGCCGCCTCTCCTCCTCCGATCCGAACCTGCAGAATATTCCGGTGCGCACCGCCGAAGGCCGCAAGATCCGCACCGCCTTCGTCTCGACGCCCGGCCACAAGCTGGTTTCGGCCGACTACAGCCAGATCGAGCTGCGCGTGCTCGCTCATGTGGCCGATATTCCGCAATTGCGCCAGGCTTTTGCCGATGGCATCGACATTCATGCCATGACGGCATCGGAAATGTTCGGTGTCCCCGTCGAAGGCATGCCGGGCGAAATCCGCCGCCGCGCCAAGGCGATCAACTTCGGCATCATCTACGGAATCTCGGCCTTCGGTCTTGCCAACCAGCTCTCCATCGAGCGCTCGGAAGCCGGCGACTACATCAAGAAATATTTCGAACGCTTCCCCGGCATTCGCGATTACATGGAGCAGACCAAGGCCTTTGCCCGCGAAAACGGCTATGTCGAAACCATCTTCGGCCGCCGGGCGCATTATCCGGATATCCGCTCGTCCAATCCGTCGCTGCGCGCCTTCAACGAACGCGCCGCGATCAACGCGCCGATTCAGGGATCAGCGGCCGATATCATCCGCCGCGCCATGGTGAAGATGGAGCCGGCGCTGGCGCAAGCCGGGCTTTCCGAACGCTCCCGCATGCTCTTGCAGGTGCATGACGAACTGATCTTCGAGGTCGAGGATGCCGATGTGGAACGGGCGATACCGTTGATCGTTTCCGTCATGGAGAATGCGGCGATGCCGGCGCTCGATATGAAAGTGCCGCTGAAAGTCGATGCTCGGGCAGCCCACAACTGGGACGAGGCGCATTGAAGCAGCCATCTCGAGCTTTCTCCTCCCCTGCGGGGAAAAGGTCTTCAGCGGCCTTCAGCCGGCTGGAAGCTTGAGAAAAGCTGCCGCAACCCCTTCTTGCCCTCAACCGGCAGATCGAAGCGGCGCCCGAAAAGCAGCCATTCGCTGCAAAGACCCTGCATCGTCCACTTGAGCAGGTTGGTCGCAGCCTCGGGCGTCCATCGCCTATCCATCTGGCCCCGGTTCAGCGCCCGGCCAAACGCCGTGGTCAGGATCTTGGTGTGATGCTCGTCAACCTCCTGCTGGCGCTCCAGCACGGGGGAGAGATCGCCCGCATAATCGCAGCGCAGCAGGATGGCGAATACGCGCTGGCGCTGTTCGTCGACGCTCATGACGTCCAGCCAGTCACTGGCGACGCGCTCGATATCGCCGAGAATATCTTCGCACTGGTCGGTCTCTATATCCCGCGCGACCATGTCCTCCTGCGGGATTTTGACAGCGTTGTAGAGTTCCAGGAACAGGTCCGTCTTGTTGGCGAAATGCCAATAGATGGCGCCGCGCGTGACGCCGGCCGCGGAGGCGACCTCCTCCATCGTCGCGTTGGCAACGCCTTTCTCAAAGAAGACTCGTTCCGCCGCGCACAAGATGTTCTGGCGCGTCTCCTCCGCCTCGGCCTTCGTTCTTCGCATATGTCCTCCTAGGAAAAGGCCCGCCGTCGACCGGCGGGCCTTTTCCTTGTCATTCCGCTGGAGCGGTCGGCGTCTCTGTCTGTTCTGTCTTCACATGCACGTCCTTCGTTCCGAAAATCCTCATCACGAAGACGAAGAAGACCGGTACGAAGAAGATCGCAAGGATCGTCGCCGAGATCATGCCGCCCATGACGCCGGTGCCGATGGCGCGCTGGCTGCCCGAGCTTGCGCCTGTGGCAATCGCCAGCGGCAAGACGCCGAGAGTAAAGGCGAGCGAGGTCATTAGGATCGGGCGGAAGCGCAGATGCGAGGCTTCGATCGTCGCATCGAGCAAGGACTTGCCCGCCTCCATCTGCTCCTTGGCGAACTCGATGATCAGGATCGCGTTCTTGGCGGAGAGACCGATGATCGCGATCAGGCCGACCTTGAAGTATACGTCGTTCGGCATCTCGCGCATGGTGACCGCAAGCACCGCACCGATGACGCCGAGCGGCACGACCATGATGACCGAGACCGGGATCGACCAGCTCTCATAGAGCGCAGCCAGGCACAGGAAGACCAGAAGGCACGAGAGCGCGATCAGGATCGGCGCCTGCGAACCGGACTGGATTTCCTGCAACGACTGGCCCGTCCACTCATAGCCGAAGCCGGCGGGCAGCTGGGTCATGAGGCGCTGCATCTCCGCAATCGCGTCACCGGACGAATAGCCTGGCTTGGTATCGCCGCTGATCTTCATCGAAGGATAGCCGTTATAGCCCACAGTCTGCGTCGGCGCCTTCACCCACTCCACTGTCGCGAAAGAGGAGATCGGCACCATGCCGCCATTCGAGTTGCGGACGTTCAGGTTGAGAAGATCGGCCGTCTGCATCCGCTTGTTCTCGTCCGCCTGCACCGTCACGCGCTGCATGCGGCCGGCATTCGGGAAGTCATTGACATAGGACGAACCGAGGTTGGTCGAGATCGTCGAGTTGATGTCGGCGAAGGTCACGCCGAAGGTGTTCGCCTTCTCTCGGTCGATGAGCACGTTTGCCTGTGCCGCATCCGGCATGCCCTCGAAGCGGACCCCCGCCAGAACCGGGCTCTGGGCCGCGAGGCCGAGAAGCTGGTCGCGGGCCTGCGCCAGCGCCTGGGAACCAAGACCGGCACGGTCCTGCAGACGGAAGGAGAAGCCGCCCGTCGTACCGAGACCCTGGATCGGCGGCGGCGACAGCGCAAACGAAATCGCATCCTTGATCTGGCTCATCGCCATGGTCGCGCGCCCGGCAATCGACTGGGCCGAGTTGTTGGCGTCGCGCTTAGACCAGTCATCGAGCGTCACGAAGGCGAGCGCTGCGTTCTGGCCGGCACCGAAGAAGGAGAAACCGTTGATCGCAACGATCTTGTCGACGGCTTCTTCCTTGCCGAAGATACCTTCGGCACTGGCGATAACCTCATCCGTACGGTGCCCCGTCGCTTCCGAGGGCAGCTGCATCATGACGATGACGAAGCCCTGGTCTTCATCCGGAAGGAACGACGACGGCAGCTTCAGGAACAGATAACCGAGGCCACCAAGGATGATGACATAGATCAGCATGAAGCGGCCGGCGCGGCGGATCAGCCAGGAGACCGAGCCGCTATAGGCATGTGACGTCCTGTCAAAGACGCGGTTGAACCAGCCGAAGAAGCCGCGCTTGGCGTGGTGATGCCCCTTCGGCACCTGCTTCAGAAAGCTGGCGCAAAGCGCCGGCGTCAGAGACAAAGCGAGGAAGGCCGAGAACAGGATCGACACGACCATGGTCAGCGAGAACTGGCGGTAGATAACGCCGACAGCACCGGGGAAGAAGGCCATGGGGATGAACACCGAGGCCAGAACCAGCGTGATGCCGATAACGGCCGGCGTGATCTGCTTCATCGCCTTGCGGGTGGCTTCGCGGGGCGTAATCCCCTCCTCGGACATGATGCGCTCGACGTTTTCAACGACGATGATCGCGTCATCGACGAGAATGCCGATCGCCAGCACCATACCGAACATGGTCAAGACGTTGATGGAGAAGCCCATGCCGTACATGACAGCGCAGGTACCAAGCAGAGCGACCGGAACGACCAGCGTCGGGATGATGGTGTAGCGGATGTTCTGCAGGAACAGGAACATCACGAGGAACACCAGCGCCACGGCTTCGAGCAGCGTGTGCAGAACCTTCTCGATCGACACCTTGACGAAGGGCGAGGTGTCGTAGGGGATCGAATATTCGAGACCCTGCGGGAAGTAGGTCGAAAGCTCCTGCATCCGTGCCTGAATGGCGGCGGAGGTTTCCATGGCGTTGCCGGTCGGCGACAACTGGACGCCGATGGCGGCAGACGGCTTGCCGTTGAGGCGCGTCGAGAAGCTGTAGCTTTCGCCGCCCACTTCGACACGAGCGACGTCGCGCAGGCGAACCGCCGAACCATCCGGGTTGGCGCGCAGCACGATCGCACCGAACTCTTCCGGCGAGGTCAGCTGACCCTTGATGATAACAGGGGCGGCGATCTGCTGACTGATCGGGTTCGGCTGGGCACCAATGGACCCGGCGGCGACCTGCGCATTCTGGGCGCCAATGGCCGCAGTTACGTCGCTTGCCGTCAGGTTGAGGCCGAGCATCTTGTCGGGATCGAGCCAGACGCGCATCGAGCGTTCGGTCGCAAAGAGTTGCGCACGGCCGACGCCCGGAACACGCTGGACTTCCGAGAGCACATTGCGGTTCAGGTAATCGCCGAGGCCGATGGCATCCATCGTGCCGTCAGTCGAGGTCAGCGCGATGATCAGCAGGAAGCCGGAGCCGGCTTCATCGACCTGAACGCCCTGCTGCTTGACGCTATCGGGCAGGCGCGGCTCGACGCGGCGGACGCGGTTCTGGACGTCGACGGCGGCATCGCCCGGATCGGTACCCGGTGCGAAGGTGGCGCTGATTTCGACCGAACCGGAGGCGCTGGAGGTCGATTCGAAATAGAGCAGACCTTCAATACCGTTCAACTCGTCTTCGATCAGGCGCGTGACGCTCTGGTAGGTGTCCTGCGATGACGCGCCGGGATAGCTGGTGTTGACGGAAATCTGCGGCGGCGCCACATCCGGATACTGCGAGATCGGCAGCATCGGAATGGCGATGGCGCCTGCGATCATGATGAAGATCGCAACCACCCAGGCGAAAATAGGCCTGTCGATAAAGAAACTGGGCATCTTGCGATCCTTACTTCTGCTCGGCCGGCTTTTCGCCGTCAGCCGGAGCGGCGGCCTTGTCGGCGCCGTCGGCTGCAGGCTTTGCCTCGTCGCCGGCCTTCGGCTCGGCAGCGGCATCAGCCGGTGCGTCGCCTGCGGGCTTTGCATTCGGATCCCACTCGGACGGCACGACGGGCGAACCGGGGCCAATCTTCTGGAAGCCTTCGACGATGACCTTCTCGTCCGGCTTCAGGCCGCTCGCCACCTGCCAGCGATTGCCGATGGTGCGGCCAAGGATAATCGTGCGGAACTCGACCTTGTTGTCAGCGGAAACCACGTAGACCAACGACTGGCCGCCGGCATTGCGCTGAACGGCCTGCTGGGGAACAGCAATGGCGTTCTTCTCGACGCCCTGCTGGATCTGCACGCGCACATACATGCCCGGCAGAAGGTCGTTATCCGGATTCGGGAACTCGCCGCGCAGCGTCACCTGACCGGTCGTTTCATCGACAGCGGCTTCGGAGAACAGCAGCTTGCCCTTCTTATCGTAAGGCGTGCCGTCATCAAGGATCAGCTGGACGGTCGCCTCGTTCTTGTCGGTCATCATCTGGCCGTCCTGCAGCGCCTTGCGCAGACGGATGAGATCGGTCGCCGGTTGGGTAAAGTCGGCATAGACGGGATCGAGCTGCTGGATGGTCGCCAGATTTTCCGTGCCATTGGCGCTGACGAGAGCGCCTTCGGTGATCAGCGCGCGACCGATGCGACCGCTGATCGGCGCGGTGACGCTGGCATATTGCAGATTCAGCTCGGCTGTCGCGAGACCAGCCGTTGCGCCGGCGACATCGGCATCCGCCTGAGCAAGCTGGGCGACGGCATCGTCATAGGCCTGAAGGCTGGCGGCGTTTGCCTTGCGCAGCTGCTCCTGACGATCCGCCGTCTGGCGCGCCTGCAGCTGAACGGCCTTGGCCCGTTCGAGCGTGGCCGCAGCGCTATCGACCTGCACCTGGAACGGGGCCGGATCGATGCGATAGAGCACATCACCCTGTTTCACCACAGAGCCCTGCTCGAACACACGCTCGACGACGATGCCCGATACGCGCGGGCGAACTTCGGCAACGCGGGTGGCCGCGATGCGGCCCGGCAGCTCGTTGATGATCGGCAATTCTTCAGCCTTGGTCGTGACAACAGCGACCTGTGCCGGAGGATAGGCGGGAGCAGCCTGCTGCTCCTCCTGTTTTTGACATCCGGCGAGGAGCGCCAGGCTTGCCGCGGCGGCAGTCAGAATCAATCGGTTCATCCGCATCGTCGTTTCCATATGAAAAACTCCAGTTCGACCATTTTCTTCACGAAGCGAGAAAATGTGACCGGAAGATCAAGAAATTCAAACTGATACGCCCCACCAAACGGGAACTTTGGCCGTCGCATCAAATTATACAAACAAACTCGTATGTTAATTTTCACACGGAATCAAGCCGATGACGCACCGCACAACAAAACATTACCGGGCGACACCTTTCGGCGCCGCCCGGTTACAAAACACAAAATTGGTTGGGGTCGAGATTTACCGCAGAACGCGGTCATCCGCCCCGAACCGATGCATCACCGAGGTATCCGGCGTTGCATGAACGACGTCATCGACCGCGAACTTGTGTTCGCCGAAGAGGCGCACCGTCAAGAGGCCGGTTTTCTCGGTTTCGAGATAGACGATGGTATCGGCGCCGAGATGCTCGACGTGGATGACCTTGCCCTTCCACTCGCCGGCATCGCGGGTGAGTGTGATGTGCTCCGGTCGGATGCCGATGGTTTTGGCTTCCCTGTCGCCGAGGCGGGCGGCCTCTATGAAATTCATCTGCGGCGAGCCGATGAAGCCGGCAACGAAGGTGTTTGCCGGCTTGTTGTAAAGCTCCATGGGCGAACCGACCTGCTCGATCTGGCCGGCATTCAGGACGACGATCTTGTCAGCCAGCGTCATGGCTTCGACCTGATCGTGAGTCACGTAGATCATCGTCGCCTTGAGGCTGCGGTGAAGGCGGGCGATTTCGAGACGGGTGTTGACGCGTAGCGCCGCATCGAGGTTCGACAGCGGCTCGTCGAACAGGAACAGCTTCGGTTCGCGCACGATGGCGCGGCCGATGGCGACGCGCTGACGCTGGCCGCCGGAAAGCTCGGCCGGACGGCGGGCGAGATATTGTTCCAGCGACAGCATGGACGACGCCTTGGCCACCTTGGCGTCGATTTCCGCCTTCGGTGCGCCGGCTTGCTTGAGACCAAGGCCCATATTGTCCTTGACCGTCAGGTGCGGATAAAGCGCGTAGGACTGGAAAACCATGGCGATGCCGCGCTTGGCGGGCGGCGTGTTGATCACCTCGGCGCCATCGATCTGGACGCTGCCGGAGGTCGCGTCTTCAAGGCCGGCGATGACGCGCAGCAGCGTGGATTTGCCGCAGCCGGAAGGGCCGACGAAGATTACGAACTCGCCGTCCTTGACCTCGAGATCGATGCCCTTCAGGACTTCATGGGTACCGAAGGCCTTGCGGATGGATTTCAGTTGAAGCGATCCCACGAAGGCCCCCTTAGAGTTTGATTGGAAGACCGGTGCGCACGCTTTCATTCGCCGCGAGGCAGATGCGCAGCGACTGGACGGCATCGTCCATGTGGCGGTCGAGATTGATGTTTTCGCGGATAGCCTTCAGCACGTAGGCCTGCTCGCGGTCGCAAAGCTCCTGATGGCCCGGCTCGCCGTCCATCTTGAGATCCTCGTCCTTGTGCAGGAACTTGCCATCCGGGCCGGTCTCGGCCTTGTGGACGCGGATGACGGCCGTCTTGGTGTGGGTGTCGATATCGTCGGACTTGGCATTCGGGTCCATGACGATCGAGACCGCGCCGTTCGGCGACATCACATCCTTCACGAAGAAGGCGGTTTCCGAAATCATCGGCCCCCAGCCGGCTTCATACCAGCCGATGGAACCATCCTCGTAGATCACCTGCAGGTGACCGTAATTGTACATATCGTCAGCGATCTCGTTCGACAGGCGCAGGCCCATGCCGCGGACTTCGACCGGCTTGGCATCGGTGATCTGGCACATGACATCGACATAGTGCACGCCGCAATCGACGATCGGCGGCGTCGTCTGCATCAGCGACTTGTGGGTTTCCCAGGTCGGGCCGGACGATTGCTGGTTGAGGTTCATGCGGAAGACATAGGGGCCGCCGAGCTTGCGGGCTTCCTCGATCAGTCTGATCCATGACGGATGGTGGCGCAGGATATAGCCGACGACCAGCTTCTTGCCGGCCTTCTTCGCCGCCGCAACGACCCGCTCGGCATCTTCGACAGTCGTTGCCAGCGGCTTTTCGATGAAGACGTCGCAACCAGCTTCAAACGCCATGACGGCATAATCCGCATGGCTGTCCGAATAGGTGCAGATCGAGCAAAGATCGGGCTTCAGCTCCTGCAAGGCGTCAGCAAAATCCGGCAGGATCTCATAGCCGCCAAGCTCGGGCGCAAGCGTCGGCTTCGAGCGATTGACAAGGCCGACGATCTCGAAGCCCGGATTGTTGTGATAGGCGAGCGCATGGCTGCGGCCCATGTTTCCAAGACCGGCAACGAGAACGCGGATCGGTTTTTCTGACATGCTCACTTGACTGCTCCTGCCGTAATGCCGCGGATCAACTGCCGCGAGAAGATCACATAGAGAATGAGGACCGGGAAGATCGCCAGCGAGAGCGCGGAGAGGACCGCATTCCAGTTGGTGACGAACTGGCCGATGAAGACCTGGCTGCCGAGCGTGACCGTCTTGGTGGCTTCACCCGGCGCCAGGATCAGCGGGAACCAGAGGTCGTTCCAGATCGGGATCATTGTGAAGACCGCGACCGTCGCCATGGCCGGCCGGATCAGCGGCAGCACGAGGCGGAAGAAGATCGCATATTCCGACAAGCCATCGATGCGGCCGGCATTTTTCAGGTCGTCGGACACCGTTCGCATGAACTCCGAGAGAATGAAGATCGCCAGCGGCAGGCCCTGCGCGGTGTAGACAAGGATCAGGGCCGTCAGCGTATTCACGAGACCGGCGGCGACCATGCCCTGCAGGATGGCGACCGTGCCGAGGCGGATCGGGATCATGATGCCGATCGCCAGATAAAGTCCCATCAGCGTGTTGCCGCGGAAACGGTATTCCGACAGCGCGAAGGCGGCCATGGCGCCGAACAGCAGCACGAAGAAGATCGAGACGACGGTGACGATCAGGCTGTTCTGGAAATAGCCGATGAAATCGCCCTGCTTCAGCACCGTCTCGTAGCCGATGAGGCTGAAGCTTTTCGTGGTCGGCGGCGACAGCGGCGAACGGAAGATGGCGTTCTTGTCCTTGAACGAATTGAGGATCGTCAGGAGAACGGGAAACAGCGCGATGATCGTGTAGCCGGCAAGCGCCAGATGGACGAAACCGGAGCGGACCGGGGAGATACGGGCTTTGGACATCTCGGCCTCCTCAGAACTGGTAGCGGCGGATGCGCCGCTGGATGGCAAACAGGTAAAGCGAAACGCCGGCGAGGATGATCAGGAACATGACGGTGGCGATCGTCGCGCCCATGGAGCGGTCGCCAAGCTGCAGTTGGAAACCGAAGAAGGTGCGGTAGAGCAGCGTGCCGAGAATGTCCGTCGAGCCATCGGGACCGGCAAGCGCGCCCTGAACCGTGTAGATCAGGTCGAAGGCATTGAAATTGCCGACGAACGTCAGGATCGAGACCATGCCGATGGCCGGCAGCACCAGCGGCAGCTTGATCTTCCAGAACTGCGCCCAGCCGGTGACGCCATCACATTCGGCAGCCTCGATCACCTCGTCCGGAATATTAAGAAGCGCTGCATAGATCAGCATCATCGGAATGCCGACATTCTGCCAGACGGAGATCAGCGATACCGCGATCAGCGCCGAGCCGGGCTTGCCCAGCCAGGGCGAGAAGAAGGATTTGAGGCCAACCAGATCCATGAAGAACGGTGTGATGCCCCAGATCGGCGAAAGGATCAGCTTCCAGATGAAACCGACGATGACGAAGGAGAGCAGCGTCGGCAAGAAGATTGCCGTGCGGTAGAACGGGGCGAGCCGCAGCCTCGGGATCGACAGCATGGCGGCGAGCGCGATGCCGAGCGGGTTCTGCACCAGCATGTGGATCGCGAAAAAGATGGTGTTGTTCTTCAGGGCGTTCCAGAAGTCATGCGCCCAGCGCGCATCGCCGAAAAGCACCTGAAAATTCTGAAACCCGACAAAGGTCGACTGGCCATCGACGGTGTTGAACAGCGAGAGCCTGAGCGTCTCGACGAGCGGCAGGATCATGACCGCCGTGTAGACCAGAAAGGCCGGCAATAGGAAGACGGCGATGTGCCAGCGTCTTGCACGCGGCGCGATCTTTGTCTCGTCTTCAGAATATGTGGCGCTGCTCATGGCTCTGCCGCTCCGACCTGTTTCGTTCATTGTATGCGGTAAGCGAAGGCTCGTGCTGCCGGCTTGCACCGCGCACGTCCTGAAGCAGTTGCTCACCGCTCACGCTTACGATTTCAGATTACATGTTTTCTGTCAGATGCTTTGCTTTTTTGCACCGAAGC
>JAVBSF010000483.1:0-3122 GCA_031556925.1 Pararhizobium sp. | reverse complement strand
TTGATGGTCTCGTAGTTGACCGCTAGGAAGTAGACGTTGGTGAAGTCTACGGCCTCTGGGCTGTCGTAGTGAATACGCTCGCGGCCGAAGAATCCGTGGAGGTTCATCTGACCAAGACCTACAGCGTGGCTCTTACGGTTTCCTTCTGCAACCGATGGAACAGAAGAGATATCTGAGAGATCGGATACGGAGGTGAGGCTTCTCATGCTGGCCTCGATGGTCTTGCTGAAGTCCGGGCTGTCGAAGGCTTTAGCCACGTTGAGGGAGCCGAGGTTGCAGGAGATATCCTTACCGATGGTGTCGAAGCTACCGTCCGCGTTGAATGTGCTGGCGGTGCTTGTCTGTAGAATCTCGGAGCAAAGGTTGCTCATGGTGATTCGACCGTTGATGGGGTTAACCTCATTCACGGTGTCTTCGAACATGAGGTAAGGATAGCCGGACTCGAACTGTAGCTCAGCTACGGTCTGGAAGAAGTGGCGTGCCTTGATTTTGCTCTTGCGGATGCGGTGGTCGTTCACCATTTCTTCGTACTTCTCAGTGACGGAAATTTCGGTGAAGGGGACTCCGTAAACGCGCTCTACATCGTAGGGGCTGAAGAGGTACATGTCTTCGTTCTTGCGTGCGAGCTCGAAGGTGATGTCTGGAACAACAATTCCCATGGAGAGGGTCTTGATACGGATCTTCTCGTCGGCGTTCTCACGCTTGGTGTCAAGGAAGCGCATGATGTCCGGGTGGTGCGCGTTGAGGTATACGGCACCGGCGCCTTGACGTGCTCCAAGCTGGTTAGCGTAGCTGAATGCGTCTTCGAGCATTTTCATCACGGGGACGACACCGGCGCCTTGACCTTCAATCTTCTTGATGGGTGCGCCGAACTCGCGAAGGTTGCTAAGGTTGAGAGCAACACCGCCACCGCGCTTGCTGAGCTGGAGGCTCGAGCTGATCGCCTTAGCGATGGACTCCATGTTGTCCTCTACGCGGAGGAGGAAGCAGGAGACGAGCTCACCTCGCTGAGCCTTTCCAGCGTTGAGGAAGGTGGGAGTGGCTGGCTGGAAGCGGCCGGCCATCATCTCGTCGAGGATGTCCTCAGCTACGGATTCGTTGCCGCGGGCAAGGTAGAGAGCGGTGAGTGCTACACGGTCTTCGTAGCGCTCGAGGTAGCGCTTGCCATCGAAGGTCTTGAGAGTGTAGGCCGTGTAATACTTGAGGGCACCGAGGAAGGTGGGGAAACGGAAGTTTACAGCGTAAGCACGCTTGAAGAGATCTTTAACGAACTGTGAGCTGTACTGCTCGATAACCTCTTCCTCGTAGTAGCCTTCATCTACTAGATACTCAAGCTTCTCTTCGAGGCTGTGGAAGAACACGGTGTTCATGTTCACGTGGGTTTTGAAGAACTGACGTACTGCCTCCTTGTCGGAGTCGAACTGGATCAATCCATCGTCACCCACTAGGTTGAGCTTTGCGTTGAGCCCGTGGTAGTCGAGCTCTTCTTTTTGAACTTCGCCTACGGGGTCGAAGTTTAGGGTGTCAACTGTTAGTGACATGTGGTTCTCCTCGTTATCCTCTTTGTTTCTTTTAGATCTTTTTTGCCGCTCTGCAGAGCGGAATATACTAGCATGGCTGAAAACCGCTCGAATGACCTGAGTTTCGCCGTTGGCCAGTGGATGAGTGAGGCTCTGTAGGCAAATTACTCTTAAAAAGTAAGGAATCTTCAGGTTTTTCGCTTGGTTTTTCAGTTATGAGTGGCTAGTGAATTTGTTTCACTTTTTCGATTCTTGAGAACCGGTGCATGAGTTTTCTAACAAACTTAGCTGGCAACTGCCGTGTTTTCAATATCGAAATCTACTTTTCTTCAGTTATTTTTTCTCGGGTGTTTCGAGACGCTTTTCCAGGTCTCTAGCCGCCTGTATTTCATCCGCTTTTTCTTGCTTTTTAGCCTCTTTAGCGTCTTTTTTAGAGTTGCTGGAGCGCTTCGCGGCGTTTGCTCGTACTCGAGCTTGAATGTGGCTGTTGAGGCTAGCATCTCGAGCGTCTGGGAGGCCAATGCTGTCTCGAGCGAGCTCCTGGCTTGTTCTCCGCATGAATGCGAAGAGGCCTATGACAATGGCTACGATGATGCCGGCAACGAAAGTGTACCCTGGTTGCTGGGTTACTGCGAACATAACTACGAAGAGTACGGCGCCGGCAATTGCTGAGGCGCGCTGACGCATGGTGGGGGAAAGCTTACTTCTCCAAGTGCTGTAATTTTCCTTAGTGCGTTCTTTGTACTCTACGTACCAGAGTGTTGCTCCGTAGCCCAGGACGAAGAATGCTGCCGCTTCTGGCAAAGCGATGAGAGCTCGAATGAAGACCGCCCATTGGTCCCAGGGGAGGAAGAAGTCCGCTAGGAACGAAAGACCGGCCATCACGAGTGAGGCTACTCCCGCGTATAGGAACAAGTCTTTTGGCTTCGTGAGGTATTGATTCCGAATCCAAATAAGTGCTCGTCTGAAGGGCATTAGAACAACCTCTCCGGTGATGAAAATTTTTCGCTTGCTTCTTTAAGTGCTATGCCTTTGAAGGGGGATTTGAGTATTCTCAAAGCCTCTTCGCGAGCCTCTTCGATTAGGTTTGAGTGCTTGGCTAGGTTAGCAAAAATCATATCGCTGCGCCCGCTTTGATCTCCAGAGAACATGGTTCCTTCTCCACGGGTTTGAAGGTCGACCTTAGCGATTTCGAAGCCGTCTTCGTAGTCTACTAGGGACTGCAATCTACTTTGGGCGCTATCTGTTTTACCGAGGCTTACGAGGTAGCATTTAGAGGGTTTACTATTTCTTCCTACACGGCCGCGAATTTGGTGAAGGCTACTGGCCCCCATGCGCTCGGCGGAAAGAATAACCATGCGAGTAGCATCTGGAATGTTTACGCCTACCTCGATAACTGTAGAGGCTACAAGCACATCCAGCTCTTTCTTTTTAAACTTGTCCATGACAGCTCGTTGCTCGTCTAACTTTAATTGACCATGGACGTAGCCCACTCTCAAGTGGCTTAGGACGTTGCTGGAGAGCTCTTTGTAAGCTCGCTCTACAGAGGCAGCGTCAACTTTTGTCGATTCGACAACCATGGGAGTGATGACGAAGGACTGG
>JAVBSF010000324.1:0-19331 GCA_031556925.1 Pararhizobium sp. | reverse complement strand
GCAGGCGCGAGATCTTTTGCCGCGATGGTCATGGTGTCTGCCGGCTCGCCTTTTCCTGAAGGCCCGATTGCGTGGTCCGCCGTTCGAGCTCGTTCATGACATTTTCTAGCGGAATGCCGGCAATTTTCAATACGACCATAAGGTGATAGAGAAGATCGGCGCTTTCGGCGACAAGGTTGTCCCTGTCGTTGGAAATCGCCGCAATCACCGTCTCGACCGCCTCTTCGCCAAGCTTCTTGGCCGCCTTTGGCTGGCCGTGGGCAACAAGCTTCGCCGTCCAGGACTGGTCCGGGGATGCCTTTGCCCGCTCGGCAACGATCCGTTCGAGATCGGAAAGATCGAATTCTTTGCTCATTGATGTCCCTCAGTCGAGACGCATGGCAATGCCATGCTCCGCCATATAGCGCTTGGCTTCGCCGATGCTATAGGTGCCGAAATGGAAGATGGAGGCGGCGAGAACCGCCGTCGCATGGCCGTCGCGGATGCCTTCCACCATATGATCGAGATTGCCGACGCCGCCCGAGGCGATGACCGGAACGGAAACCCGGTCGGCGATCGTGCGGGTCAGGGCGATATCGTAGCCGCTCTTCTGGCCGTCGCGGTCCATGGAGGTGAGCAACAGTTCGCCCGCGCCCCGCGCGACCATCTTCTCGGCAAAATCGACGGCATCGATGCCGGTCGCCTGTCGGCCGCCATGGGTGAAGATCTCCCAGCGGTCTTCTTCGCCCGGCTGCGACACCTTCTTCGAATCGATCGAGACGACGATGCACTGGTTGCCGAACTTGTCGGCGGCTTCAGTGACGAAATCCGGGTTCTTCACGGCCGCCGAATTGATCGAGACCTTGTCGGCACCCGCCAGCAGCAGCTTGCGGATATCCGCGACCGAGCGCACGCCGCCGCCGACGGTGAGCGGCATGAAACAGTGGTCTGCCGTGCGTGCGACCACGTCGAAGATCGTATCACGGTTGTCGGAAGAGGCGGTGATATCGAGGAAGCAGAGCTCGTCAGCACCGGCGAGATCATAGGCCTTGGCCGATTCGACGGGATCGCCGGCATCGATCAGGTCGACGAAGCTCACACCCTTGACGACGCGGCCGTCCTTTACGTCCAGGCAGGGGATGACGCGTGCTTTCAGGGTCATCAGGCTTTTCCTTTCGCTGCCCGGATGAGGCTCAGCGCCTCGGCGGGGTCGATACGTCCGTCATAGAGCGCGCGGCCGGAGATCGCGCCTTTGAGCTTGGCGGCATCGGGCTCCAGCATGCGGCGGATATCGTCGATCGAGGCAAGGCCGCCCGAGGCGATGACGGGGATGGAAACGGCATCCGCCAGTTCCAGCGTCGAGGCCCAGTTGATGCCGGTCAGGATGCCATCGCGGTCGATATCGGTGTAGATGATCGCGGAGACGCCGACGCCCTCGAACTTGCGGGCAAGCTCGATCACGCCGAGTTCGGAGGCTTCCGCCCAGCCCTCGACCGCCACCTTGCCGCCCTTCGCATCAATGCCGACGGCGACCTTGCCGGGGAATTTCTTGCAGGCCTCGATCACCAGCGCGGGATCACGCACGGCAACGGTGCCGAGAATGACGCGGGCGAGGCCGCGCGACAGCCAGTTTTCGATATGGTCGAGCGTGCGGATGCCGCCGCCCAGCTGCACGGGGTTTTTTGTCGCCTTGAGAATGGCATCGACGGCCGTGCCATTGACGGTTTCACCGGCAAAAGCACCGTTCAGGTCGACGACGTGGAGCCATTCGAACCCCTGATCTTCGAAGGCTCTCGCCTGGGCGCCGGGGTCGGGATTGTAGACGGTGGCCTGCTCCATGTCGCCGAGCTTGAGGCGAACGCACTGGCCGTCCTTGAGGTCGATGGCGGGAAAAAGGATCATGTCAGGGCTTCCAGCGCAGGAAATTGGAAATCAGAGCGAGGCCGAGCGTTTGGCTCTTTTCCGGGTGGAATTGTGAGCCGGCTTTGTTGCCGTTGGCGACGAAGGCGGTGACCGGGCCGCCGTAATCGGTGGTCGCCACGAGATCATCCGCATTTTCAACGGCGAGATGGTAGGAATGCACGAAATAGGCGTGCAACCCGTCCGGTCCGGTTGGGATGCCTTCGAACAGCGGATGCGGGCGGGCGAGCGTCAGCGTGTTCCAGCCGATCTGCGGGATCTTCAGGTTCGGATCCTCAGGCCTCATCTCGACCACATCGCCCTTGATCCAATCGAAACCCTTGGTCGTCGTCTTCTCAAGCCCGCGCGACGACATCAGCTGCATGCCGACGCAGATGCCGAGGAACGGCCGGCCATGGATATCGACAACCTCTTCGATCGCCTGCTGCATACCGTCGACGGCATCGAGGCCGGCGCGACAATCGGCATAGGCGCCGACGCCCGGAAGCACGATCCGATCGGCTGTTGCCACTCGGTCCGCCTTGTCGGTCAGCTCGATTTCGGCGTTAAGGCCGGCTTCGCGGACGGCCCGTTCAAAGGCCTTGGTGGCAGAGCGCAGATTGCCCGAGCCGTAGTCGATGATGGCAACGCGCATCAGCGTTCTCCATAGGTTTCGAAGAGCCCGAAGGCCGGCGTACCCGCCGTGCCGTTCTGGGCGCTCGTCAATGAGATGGTGGATGTGGGGATATCGGTCGTATCGAGCAAGCTGTCGCAGATCGCTTCGGCGGTTGCGAGGTCGTCAGCCGGAATGACTGTGTGCAAGGTCCACCCCGCTGCCTCGAGGCGGGAGGCGAGGAAACGCGGGCCTTCCAGCGCAACGAGCAGTCTCAGGGCCAGTTCGGCCAGCAGTCCTGCGACCAGAAGGTTGGGCTCGGCCGTTGCGACCGCGACGGCGCCCTGCAGGATGAAAACCGTGATCCCCGCCAGCCATTGCCGTTTGAACAGCAGCCAGAAGGCGGGGAAAATGAAGGCGAGCCAAGAAAACCGGTCCGCGATGAAGCGGATATCGAGCGGCTTGTCGCCGGGAGGACTATAGACCAGATAGGACGTCATGAGCGGCTTTCGCTGCTATGCCGGTCAGACCAGAGTTCCCTTGGTGGAGGGGACGCGGCCTGCCTGGCGCGGATCAATCTCTGTCGCCACGCGCAGAACGCGGGCGACGGCCTTGAAGCAGGTTTCGGAGATATGATGGTTGTTGGCGCCGTAGATGTTCTGCACATGCAGGGTGATGCCGGCGTGCTGGGCGAACGCGTTGAAGAATTCGCGCACCAGCTCGGTGTCGAAGGTGCCTATCTTCGGCGCGGAGAAATCGACGTTCCAGACAAGGAACGGCCGGCCGGAAAGATCGACGGCCGCCTTGGTCATGGTTTCGTCCATGGCAAGATCGAGCGAGGCATAGCGGGTAATGCCGCGACGGTCGCCGAGCGCCCTGGAGATCGCCTGTCCGATGGCGATGCCGGTGTCTTCCACGGTGTGGTGATCGTCGATATGCAGGTCGCCTTCCGCCTTGATCTCCATGTCGATCAGCGAATGGCGCGAAAGCTGGTCCAGCATATGGTCGAAGAAGCCGATGCCCGTCGCGATACGGGATACGCCCGTGCCATCGAGATTGACGGATACGCTCACCGCGGTTTCGTTCGTCTTGCGCGAAACGCTGGCGGTGCGGCTGGTCTTTTCGTCTGCCATCAGGCGCTCTCCAAGAAAACAGAGCCGCTCCATATCAGGCCGCAGCCCAAATATCCAGAAGTGTGACAGGGATTCTGACACGTTGGAAAGGCACGCTGCCGACTCTATTTGCAATCGGCGAAACCGCTCTTACATAGAACCCAACAATCCCCTGTCAACGCCCGGCTTTCCGGGCCCAAAGGTACCCCTATGAGTGAACACAACCCCTACGGAACCATGCACGCGACCACCATCATCACGGTGCGCAAGGGCGGGCAGGTGGTCATGGCTGGCGACGGTCAGGTGAGCCTTGGCCAGACGGTCATGAAAGGCAATGCCCGCAAGGTTCGCCGTCTCGGCAAGGGCGATGTCATCGCCGGTTTTGCCGGTGCGACTGCCGATGCCTTCACCCTGCTCGAACGCCTCGAAGCCAAGCTGGAGCAATACCCCGACCAGCTGATGCGCGCCGCCGTCGAGCTTGCCAAGGACTGGCGCACGAACAAATATCTGCGCAATCTCGAAGCGATGATGCTGGTCGCCGACAAGTCGATCACGCTGGCGATCACCGGCAACGGCGACGTTCTGGAGCCGGAGCACGGCACGATCGCGATAGGCTCGGGTGGCAACTATGCCTATGCGGCTGCGCGCGCCCTGATGGACAGCGACAAGACGGCCGAAGAGATCGCCCGCCGCGCCATGGAAATCGCTGGTGACATCTGCGTCTATACCAACGGCAATATCGTTGTCGAAACGCTGGCCGCCCACGCCTGATACCGCGATCTCAAGAGCCCCAACCAGTTCCAGCCAGCCGGCTGTCGAAGGAATGAATATGACCACATTTTCCCCCCGCGAGATCGTGTCGGAGCTCGACCGGTTCATCATCGGCCAGCATGACGCCAAGCGCGCCGTCGCGATCGCGCTGCGCAACCGCTGGCGCCGCCAGCAACTTCCTGACGAGCTGCGCGACGAAGTCATGCCCAAGAACATCCTGATGATTGGCCCGACCGGTGTCGGCAAGACGGAGATTTCCCGCCGTCTCGCCAAGCTTGCCGGCGCCCCCTTCATCAAGGTGGAAGCGACCAAATTCACCGAAGTCGGTTATGTCGGCCGCGATGTCGAGCAGATCGTGCGCGATCTGGTCGAGGTCGGCATCGGCCTGGTGCGCGAGAAGAAGCGTGCCGAAGTGAAAGCCAAGGCACACCAGAACGCTGAAGAGCGCGTGCTGGATGCGCTGGTCGGCGCCACCGCATCACCCGCTACCCGCGATAGTTTTCGCAAGAAGCTGCGCGCCAACGAGATCGACGACAAGGAAGTCGAGATCGAGGTGGCCGATGCCGGCGCACCCGGAGGCGGTTTCGAAATCCCCGGTATGCCCGGCGCCAATATCGGCGTGCTCAATCTGTCGGAAATGTTCGGCAAAGCCATGGGCGGGCGCACGAAGAAGGTGCGCACCACCGTCAAGGACAGCTATAATCTGCTGATCGACGACGAATCCGACAAGCTGCTCGACAATGAGCAGATCCAGCGCGAGGCGATCCGCTCGGCCGAAAACGATGGCATCGTCTTCCTCGACGAGATCGACAAGATCGCGGCGCGCGATGGTGGCATGGGTGCCGGCGTTTCGCGCGAAGGCGTGCAGCGCGACCTGTTGCCGCTCGTCGAAGGTACGACGGTTGCCACCAAATACGGCCCGGTGAAGACGGATCATATCCTGTTCATCGCGTCGGGTGCCTTCCATGTGTCGAAGCCGTCGGATCTGCTGCCGGAATTGCAGGGCCGCCTGCCGATCCGCGTGGAGCTCAAGGCGCTGACCAAGGAAGATTTCCGCCGCATCCTGACGGAGACCGAGGCGAGCCTGATCCGCCAGTATATCGCGCTTCTCGATACGGAAGGCGTCGAGCTGGACTTCACCGATGATGCGCTGGATGCGCTTGCCGATGTCGCCGTCAAGCTCAATGCCAGCGTCGAGAATATCGGTGCGCGTCGCCTGCAGACGGTGATGGAGCGTGTGCTCGATGAAATCTCCTTCGTCGCGCCCGACAAGTCCGGCGAGAAGCTGACCATCGACGCGGATTATGTCCGCAAGCATGTCGGCGACCTCGCCGCCAACACTGACCTGTCGCGTTACATCCTGTAACTTCTCTGACGCCGGGACCTGTCTTGGCGGAATATGACAAAGAAGGCGCTTGTCACGCGACAGGCGCCTTCGTTATTTCTACGGTAAGCTGTAAACAGCACTGGCGGCATGATTCCGACATGATTTTGCCGCATGCGTCCAGCGCCACATGCCGTGAAATATCGGGCGGGGCGGCTTCGGGGGATCAGAGGAAGATGATCGTGCGTTCCATTCTTGCAATGCTACTCGTTTCTGTTCTGGCGCTGGCAAGCGTCGAGGCGCAGGCCGAAGTTCGCCGCATGCCGGAAGGCAACCGCAACGTCGAGCAGCCGAGCGTGCCGGGCGCATCCGTGCGCCGCACCAAGGCGGGCAAGACCTCGTTCGATGCCAAATACGAGAAGGTTCACCGCCTGCTCGCGAGCGACCGCAAGCTGATGAGCAAGATCAAGTCGACCGCCGCCGCCTATGGTATCGATCCGATCCATATGATCGGCGCGATCGTCGGTGAACACACTTACAACGTCGATGCCTATGACCGGCTGCAATCCTATTACGTCAAGGCTGCAGCCTATGCCGGCGACAGCTTCCGTTTTGGTTACGAGGATGAGACGGTCGCCCAGTTCGTGGCGCGTCCGGAATTTGCCGAGTGCCAGGGCAAGAAGAATTCCTATTCTCTCTGGAGCTGCCGGGAAAATATCTGGGAGCAGGATTTCCGGGGCAAGACTGTCGGCGGCATCTCGTATCCGAACAACCGTTTCAGCGCCGTGTTCTTCCAGCCTTTCTTTGCCGGCCAGACCTTTGGTCTCGGGCAGATCAATCCGCTGACCGCGCTGATGCTGACCGATATGGTCTCGCGCGTCTCAGGCTATGACAGGCTGGATGAGAACGACGCGGCGGGCGTCTATCAGGCGATCATGGATCCCGATCAGTCGCTCGCTTACATGGCCGCCTCGATCCGTCATTCGATCGATGCCTACAAGTCGATCGCTGGCGTCGATATCTCTGACAATCCCGGCATCACCTCGACGCTCTACAATGTCGGCAATCCCGACCAGCGCGCGGCCGCTTTTGCCGCGAGGCGGAACAGCGGCGGTGCCGAATGGCCTGAAGAGAATTATTATGGCTGGCTCGTCAATGACAAGCTCGCGGAACTGCGCGCACTTCTCTAACGTTTGGCTCGGGTGTGAATCCGGCTGCTGATCTGCGTTGCGGGAGGTAAGATGGACAAGCGACCCGATCCTTTCGAACCCCCGGCCCCACTTTTGCGGTCACGGCTGCTGAGCCGGCTTGAGGTTATCCGCACGGTGCTGCGCAACCCGCTCGAGCTATGGGGCGAGCCTTCCTATACGCAGCCCTGGATCGAGACAAAGTTCTTCAACCAGCGCACCCTGATCGTCAACGATCCCGATCTCATCCGCTACATCCTTGTCGAGAATGCCTCGAATTACGAGATGTCGCAGGTGCGCCGGCTTGTCCTGCGGCCGATTCTCCGTGACGGTCTGCTGACGGCAGAGGGCGAAGTCTGGAAGCGGTCGCGCAAGGCGATGGCCCCGGTGTTCACGCCGCGCCACGCCCGCGGTTTTACCGCGCAGATGCTGGCGAAGACGGAGGAATATGCGGTTCGCTACGACGAGGCCGCGCGCGACAGCGCCGTCATCAATATCGCCAACGATATGACGGAACTCACCTTCGAGATTCTCTCGGAAACCCTGTTTTCAGGCCAGATCGCCACGGAGACGGAGGGTTTCGCCGACAGCGTCGACCAGCTGCTGCACCGCATGGGCCGGGTCGATCCCATGGATATCATGCTCGCACCCAAATGGGTGCCGCGGCTGACGCGGATCGGCGGCCGCAGGGTTTTGGGGCGGTTCTACGGCATCGTCTATGACACGATGGACCGGCGCCGGGCCCTGATGAAGACCGATCGCGAGAACGTTCCGCGCGATTTCCTGACGCTGCTTCTGGAGCTGGAAGGCCCGGGCGGACTTTCGACGGAAGAGATCGCCGACAATATCCTGACCTTCATCGGGGCGGGACATGAGACGACGGCGCGGGCGCTTGGCTGGACCTTCTATTGCATTGCCAACGCCCCGTATGTGCGTGAGGCCATGGAAGAGGAAATCGACAAAGTCCTCTCGAGCGGTGCCGAGCCGGTCGACTGGCTGGATCGGATGCCGCATGTGCGCGCTGCTTTCGAAGAGGCGATGCGGCTCTATCCACCGGCGCCTTCGATCAACCGCGCGGCGATCGAAGACGATCGATGGACGTCGAAGACAGGCGAAACGGTCCATATCCCGAAGGGCATTTCTGTGCTTGTCATGCCGTGGACGTTGCATCGGCATCTGCTCTATTGGGACAGGCCGCGCGCCTTCATGCCCGAGCGTTTCCTGCCGGAAAACCGAGAAAGATTGCATCGCTTCCAGTATCTGCCCTTCGGTGCCGGTCCGCGCACCTGTATCGGTGCGACATTTGCGCTTCAGGAGGCGGTGATCGCGCTCGCTGTACTGATGAAGCGCTACCGATTCGACATGACCGATGACACCAACCCCTGGCCGATCCAGCGGCTGACGACCCAGCCTAGGGGCGGCCTGCCGATGCGGGTGACGGCTCGCTGAAACTCTTTCCTGGTGTCTGTTCCTGCATGGCCTTCACCGGGCTGTCTGCTGGTTGCGGTTGCGGCAGAACCTTGCTCGACTTCTTGATCGTCTTGATCTGGGCACAGGTCGCGTCGCCAACATTGTCGCAGGGCTTGTAGACGACGATCTCGCTGCCGGCACCATCGTCCCACACCACCTGAATCGTGATGGTTTTCGCCTCGCCGCCGGGCAGCGATATATAAATGTATTTGTTGGTCGGGTCGTCCGGCAGATTGAAGGGTACCTGCGGATTGCATTCGCCGAGCGGCATGCGCTGGTCGAGCAGGTCGGAGTTTACCGAGTAGCGGATTTCGGATAGCCGGCAATGCATCGTCTGCAGTGTCGTGAAGTAGATCAGCTGCTTGTCGTCGTAATTGCGAAACTGCACCCATCCCGTCGTCTTGTTGGCGTCGAGCATTGCCTTGTAGATGGAGACATCGGGCAGCTGGGGCTTGTATTCTTCCTCGTCGCTGTCCTGCGCCAAGGCGTGCGAGGAAGACAGCCCGGCGGTGAGCATCAGAGCGGTGGCAGACAAAGTGAAACGACGCATGCGACATCCCCAGGCTGCAAAACGAGTTCGGTCCCGTCCCCATCGCGTCGCCTGCGCGATAGCCTTGACCGCCAATATGTCCTATCACCTTCGCAACCTCCTTTGAAGCGGCGCCGTGCGTCGCCTTTCGTGAGCTGACGGGCACTATCTTGAGCGATCATCTTCTTCTTGGCATCGATACCGGCGGAACCTATACCGACGCGGTTCTTTTCAGCGAAGACGGCGGCGTCGTCGCCCGGGCAAAATCGCTGACCACGCGGCATGATCTGGCCGTTGGCATTTCCGGGGCGGTGGAAGCCGTGCTTGAAGCGTCAGGGACGCCCGTCACGGCCATCAGCCTTGTGTCGCTTTCCACCACCCTTGCCACCAATGCGCTGGTCGAAGGGCAGGGCGGGCGCGCCGGTCTGGTGATGATCGGCTTTGGCCCGGACGATCTGAAGCGCGACGGCTTACAAGATGCCTTGGGCACCGATCCGGTGATCTTTCTGCCCGGTGGCCACAACGTTCATGGAGGCGAAACGCCGCTCGATATGAGCGCGCTGGACGAAGCCCTGCCGCGGCTTGCAAATGAAGTATCCTCCTTCGCGGTCGCCGGCTATTTCGCCGTCCGCAATCCATCCCACGAACAACGGGTGCGGGACCGGATTCGCGAAGTCTCGCATTTGCCGGTCACCTGCAGCCACGAATTGACCTCCAAGCTCGGCGGCCCGCGCCGGGCGCTGACGACGCTGCTGAATGCGCGGCTCGTCTCGATGATCGATCGTCTGATAGGCTCCTGCGAGGATTTCCTGAAGGCCCGTGGAATAGAGGCGCCGATGATGGTGGTGCGTGGCGATGGCGCGCTGATCTCGGCAGCGGAAGCGCGCTTGCGACCCATCGAAACGATCCTGTCCGGCCCAGCCGCCAGCCTCGTCGGCGCCCGTTATCTCACGGGTCTCGACGATGCCGTCGTGTCCGATATCGGCGGCACCACCACCGACGTTGCAACCCTTGCTGAAGGCCGGCCGCGGCTGGACGAGGAGGGCGCCGTCGTCGGCGGCTTCCGCACCATGGTCGAGGCGGTTGCGATGCGCACCTTCGGGCTTGGTGGTGATTCGGAAGTGCGGATCGATGATCGCGGGCTCGCAGCCGGCATCGTGCTCGGTCCGCGCCGCTTCCTGCCACTCAGCCTTGCGGCGGTTGAGCATGAGGCGGCGGTTATCGGTGTGCTCGAGAAGCAGCTGCGCTCGCACCATGTCGGTCGGTATGACGGCAAGCTCGCTGTGCGCACCGGTCTGCCGGATCATCTCGCTGCTGGCCTCACGAACCAGCAGCAAGCACTTTACGAGCGCATCGGTGCGGTGCCTGTCGCGCTGGAAAACCTGCTCACCAGCACATTGCAACGCGCGACGCTTGACCGGCTTGTCGAGCGCGGCCTTATTCATATCTGTGGTCTCACGCCATCCGACGCCATGCATGTTCTCGGTCGCCAGGGCCAGTGGAACGGCGAAGCAGCCCGGCTGGGCGCGGAGCTTGCCGCACGCATCAAGGATGGCCAGGGCCGGCCGATTGCGAGCTCTCCGGAAGACATGGCGCAAAAGATCGTTGGCCGCCTTACCCGGCAATCCGCGGAGGTCATACTGTCGAGTTGCCTTGCCGAAGATGGCGCGGCGATCGATCCCGCCGTTTCGCTTGCCATCGACCGCGCCTTGAAGCGCAGCCCGGGTATCGTCCGTTTTTCTCTGGCGCTCGATCGTCCGCTGGTGGGTCTCGGTGCGTCCGCCCCGGTTTATTACCCGGATATCGCCGAGATCCTGTCCGCCCCCTCTGTTATCCCGGCTGATGCAGGTGTCGCGAATGCCGTGGGTGCGGTTGTCGGCCAGATTCGGGCTTCCGCGACTGTCTTTGTCACCGTACCGGAAGACGGCATCTTCATCGTCAATGGCGCCGGCGAAAGCGCGCGTTTCATCGACGAGGAAAAGGCGTTTGGTGAAGCCCGGCAACGGGCCGAAGCTGCGGCACTTGAAGCCGCGCAACGCAGCGGCGCGGAAGGTCCGGTGGTGATGTTGACGGAGGACATCGCAGCGCCGGAAATCGAGGGCACCCGGAAGCTGATCGAGGCGCGGTTCGTTGCCGTCGCCAGTGGCCGTCCGCGCATCGCCCATCATTGATTTATTCCCTTAGGGAAATAATTCTTCGCATTTTCGCAGAATTGACAGGCTGTCAAAGAATGAGAGACTGCGCCCTAATTGAAAAGCTGAGTAGGAGAAGGCCATGAGCCGGATTGAGCGCAACGGTTTGCAGATCGACAAGGGCCTCGACGATTTTCTCGTGAATGAGGCGCTGCCGGGCTCCGGTGTCGATCAGGGGCGCTTTTTCGAGGCGCTGTCGTCCATCATCCACGATCTTGCGCCGAAGAATCGCGCCCTTCTCGACAAGCGCGACGCGCTGCAGGCAAAGATCGATGCCTGGTATCGCGACAACGGCATTCCCTCGGATATCGAGGCCTATCAGGGCTTCCTGAACGCGATCGGATACATCGTTCCGGAAGGCCCTGACTTTACGGTTACCACCGACAATGTCGATCCGGAGATCGCAACGATTGCCGGCCCGCAGCTCGTCGTTCCCGTCATGAATGCGCGCTACGCGCTGAACGCGGCCAATGCCCGCTGGGGTTCGCTGTATGACGCACTCTATGGAACGGATGCGATTTCGGAGGCTGACGGTGCGGAGAAAGGCAAAGATTACAATCCCGCTCGTGGCGAAAAGGTTATTGCCTGGGCGCGCAACTTCCTCGATGACAGCGTCCCGCTGAGCGCCGGCAGCTGGAGCGATGTAACCGGCCTTTCGATCAAGGATGGTGCACTGTCGATCAGCACCAAGGTCGGATCGACGACGCTCTCTGACGCCGCGCAATTCGCCGGCTACAAGGGTCATGCGGCCGCGCCGTCCCATATCCTCCTCGTCAAGAACAAGCTGCACATCGATATCATCATCGATGCGACGACGCCGATCGGCAAGACCGATTCGGCCCATATCTCCGACGTCGTCATCGAATCGGCGATCACGGCGATCATGGACTGCGAGGATTCGGTTGCCGCCGTCGATGCCGAGGACAAGGTCGTCGTCTACAGCAACTGGCTCGGGCTGATGAAAGGCGATCTGACGGAGGAGGTCTCCAAGGCCGGCAAGACCTTTACCCGCAGGCTCAATCCCGATCTCGAATTCACTGGCGCCGATGGCAGGCCGCTCGTGCTGAAGGGCCGCGCCCTGATGCTGGTGCGCAATGTCGGGCATCTCATGACCAATCCGGCGATCCTCGACCGGGACGGCAATGAGGTGCCGGAAGGCATCATGGATGCCATGATCACCGGGCTCATCGCATTGCGCGACATCGGCAAGGATGGCCGGCGCATGAATTCGCGCGAAGGCTCGATGTATGTCGTCAAGCCGAAGATGCACGGGCCGGAAGAGGTTGCCTTTGCCTGCGAAATCTTCTCTGTTGTCGAGGAGGCGTTGGGCATGGCGGCCAATACGATGAAGATGGGCATCATGGACGAGGAGCGTCGCACGACGGTCAACCTCAAGGAATGCATCCGCGCCGCCCGCGAGCGCGTCGTCTTCATCAACACCGGCTTCCTCGATCGCACCGGCGATGAAATCCATACCTCCATGGAAGCCGGCCCGATGATCCGCAAGGGCGATATGAAGCAGGCCGCCTGGATCGGTGCCTACGAAAACTGGAACGTCGATATCGGTCTCGAATGCGGCCTCTCCGGCCATGCGCAGATCGGCAAGGGCATGTGGGCGATGCCCGACCTGATGGCGGCGATGATGGAGCAGAAGATCGCTCATCCCAAGGCCGGCGCCAACACGGCCTGGGTGCCATCGCCGACGGCCGCGACCCTGCACGCAACGCATTATCACAAGATCGATGTCGCCGAGGTACAGAAGACCCTGAAATCAAGGGCGCGGGCAAAGCTCTCGGATATCCTGTCCATCCCGGTCGCCTCGCGCCCGAACTGGACGCCGGAGGAAATCCAGCGCGAACTCGACAACAATGCCCAGGGCATCCTCGGTTATGTCGTCCGCTGGATCGATCAGGGCGTCGGTTGCTCCAAGGTGCCCGACATCAACAATGTCGGCCTGATGGAAGACCGCGCCACCCTGCGCATCTCCGCGCAGCATATGGCCAACTGGCTCCATCATGGTGTCGTCACCGAGACGCAGATCGTCGAGACAATGAAGCGTATGGCAGCCGTCGTCGACGGCCAGAATGCCGGCGATCCCGCCTATATGCCGATGGCCGGCAATTTCGATGGTTCTATTGCCTTCCAGGCGGCGGTCGAACTGGTCCTCAAGGGCCGCGAACAGCCGAACGGGTATACCGAGCCGGTCCTGCACCGCCGCCGGCTGGAGCTGAAGGCCAGCAAGGCGGCCTGACCGCCTCACCTTCAAGACAAATAAAAACCCCCGGAGTTGAACTGACCCCGGAAAGTTCGACATAACTTTCCGGGGTCAGTTCAAGTCTCTTCCGGGGGTTTTTCTTCGCGATGCGAAGAAAGCTTACTGCTGCACGATGACGCGGGTGTTCTTGCCCGGACGCACCCGTGCATAGAGGTCGATGATGTCCTGGTTGATCATGCGGATGCAGCCGGAAGACGCGGCCGTGCCGATCGAGGACCATTCCGGCGAACCGTGAATGCGGAAGAGCGTGTCCTTGCCCTCATCGTTGAAGAGGTACATGGCGCGGGCGCCGAGCGGATTGCGCAGGCCGGGGCCCATGCCGTTTTCGACATATTGCGCCACATCCGGTTTGCGGACCGCCATTTCCTTCGGCGGGTGCCAGGTCGGCCATTCCTGCTTCCAGGCGATATAGGCGCGGCCTTCCCATGCGAAGCCGGCCTTGCCGACGCCGATGCCGTAGCGAACGGCCTTGCCACCCGGCAGCACATAATAAAGGAAGCGGTTCGGCGTGTTGACGATGATCGTGCCGGGGCGCTCAGCGGTCGAATAATCGACGATCTGGCGATGGAAACGCTGGTTGACCTTCGAAATCGGAATGGCGGGCAGGGCGTAACCATGGTCTTCGACGGCGCCGTAACCGTCCGAGAAGATCTGGTTGGTTGCGACTTTCTCGCCGATGGGAGAGACGGGAGAGGTCGAGCAACCGGCAAGGGCAAGGGTTGCCGCGAGGCTGCACAGCAGGAGGGCATTGCGGAAGCGCATGGGGGTCTCTTAAAAAGATATGAAGAATATCCGGGCCGATTCGACCTTCAGTGATTATGGTTTATTTTCGATTAACATCCCCGGTGCAAGTGAATGCGGTGCAGCATTGTTGCAGGGACGTTCCAAAATTACCACGGCTGGCTTTTTTGCAACAAAACGCCCGCTATGCCAGAGTTTGAACCATGGCGATTCTCTCTATCCACAACGATAATCCGCTGATCGACGGCCGGCAGTCGCAAAGGGCGATGATGGTGCGCCGTGGTATCCAGAGATACCTCTATGATATGCGCCACGCGGTCCTGCCCGAACTGACGCTGGCCAGCGGCCGCCGGGCCGATCTCATCACCCTATCGCCCAAGGGGGAAATCTGGATCATCGAGATCAAGACCTCGGTCGAGGATTTTCGCGTCGACCGTAAATGGCCGGACTATCGCCAGCATTCCGATAGATTGTTTTTCGCCACCCACAGCGGCGTGCCACTGGATATATTTCCCGAAGAGTGCGGTCTGTTCGTCTCGGATGGCTATGGGGCGGAGATGGTCCGCGAAGCGCCGGAACACAAGCTTTCCGCTGCGACGCGAAAGAGCGTGACCGCGAGTTTCGCCCGCATTTCCGCCCAGCGGCTTATGCTCGCCGAATGGTCGGCGGACAAAAGCGACGATCCGGCGATGCATGACATCCTTTCCGGCGCGCGCGACACGTTCAAATAGGAGTGCTTACTTCGGCGCCCGCTTGGCGAGGATGCGTTGCAGCGTGCGGCGATGCATGTTGAGCCGCCGCGCCGTCTCCGACACATTGCGCTCGCACATTTCATAGACGCGCTGGATATGTTCCCAGCGCACCCGGTCCGCCGACATCGGGTTTTCCGGAAGTTCCGCCCGCTCGCCGCTCCTCTGGATCAGCGCCGAAAAGATTTCGTCGGCATCGGCAGGTTTGGCGAGATAGTCGATCGCGCCGAGCTTCACGGCATTGACGGCGGTCGCGATATTGCCATAGCCGGTCAGCATGATGATGCGGGTATCGTCACGCCGGGCACGGATGGCCTCGATGACGTCAAGACCGCTGCCATCGCCAAGCCTCAGATCGATGACGGCGTGTTTCGGCGGGCGGGTCTTGGCGCGGGCTATACCTTCCGCCACCGATTCGGCGATTTCGACGACAAATCCCCTGGCTTCCATGGCGCGCGCGAGGCGGCGCAGGAACGGTCCGTCGTCATCGACGATCAGGAGGGAGGAATCGGGGCCGATCGATGCGGCGTCGCTGCTTTCGATTGCCGTTTCGTTCGTCTTGTCCGTCATGATCGCGGTTCCTCGGGCGATTTCATTTCTCGTCTTATATAATGTGGCTTTATTCTCGCTTCAAAGCGGCCGGTAAAGTCAATTCGGCACTTTCGTATCCATCAGCCGGCGCGGCCATTCGACACGCACCCGCGCGCCGGGTTTGTTCGGCCCGCCATTCTCGAAGGAGAGTTTCGCCCCGGAGCGTTCAAGCAGGGTCTTGGCGATAAAGAGACCGAGGCCGAGGCCGCCGGCGCTGTCGACCTTCTGGCGCTGGGTCACATAGGGTTCGCCGATGCGGCTCAGGATATCCGGCGCATAGCCGTCGCCATCGTCCTCGATCGTGACGCGGACGATATCGGGCGTGTGGGCGACGGTTACCGTCACCTCCTTCTTGGCGTAGTCGACCGCGTTTTCCAGGAGGTTGCCGAGACCATAGAGAATGCCGGCATTGCGGTTTCCGACGGGCTCCGAAGCGCGGTCGCTGAGCTCGACGAGATTGAGCCGGATACCGAATTCCCTGTGCGGCGCCATCACCTCCTCAATCAGCGAGGAGAGCGGCAGATGACGCATATGCGCCTCATCTTCCGACGACAGCGTCGTCAGCCGTCGCAGGATGTCACGACAGCGTTCGCTTTGGCTGCGCAACAGGTGCACGTCCTCGCCGAAACGGGGATCCTTGCCGAGTTCACGCTCCATCTCCTTGGCGACGACGGTGATGGTGGCAAGCGGCGTGCCAAGCTCGTGAGCGGCGGCGGCGGCGAGGCCGTCGAGCTGCGAAAGGTGCTTTTCCCGCTGCAAGACCAGTTCGGTCGCGGCCAAGGCATCGGACAGCTGGTTGGCTTCCAGCGAGACGCGGTAAGTATAGAAGGCCGCAAAGGCCGTGGTGGAGACGATCGCGAACCAGAAGCCGGCCGTCAGCAAAGACGGCACCATCAGCACGACGCCGGGATACCAGGGAAGCGGAAAGGGTGTGAAAGCAAGCGCCGTGATGCCGATCACGGCCAGGCAGGCGAGCGCGATGCTATGCCGTTTCGGTTGCGAGGCAGACGAGATGATCACGGGCACGCAGACCAGCGGCGCAAAGGGATTGGAAAGCCCGCCGGTGATGAAAAGCAACGCGGTCAGCTGCGTAAGGTCGAGGCCGAGGAGGGCGAAAGCCGCCAGCGGCTGCAGACGGTGCGCTGCGGGATAGCGCACCGTCAGATAGGCATTGACCCAGGCCAGGAAGGCGATGAGCGCGGCGCAGGCCGCCAGCGGCAGTGGAAACCGAAGCCAGAACGCGACGATCACCACCGCGACCGATTGCCCCCCGACGGCAAGCCAGCGCAGCCGCACGATCGTCTGCAGCCGCAGGGTACGGATCGTCGCCTCTTCATAGGGGTGAAAGGTCATCGCCATGTAGAATCCTCATCTTCGCCGGTCGTCCTCGTCGGCGGTCGCCCTGCCATCATGTACCACGCGGTTTCGCCCGCGTCGTCGGCGCGGCATTGGCCGGGTCTTCCGGCCAGGGGTGTTTGGGATAACGCCCACGCATATCCGCCCGCACATCCTTCCATGATCCCGCCCAGAAACCTGGCAGGTCACGCGTGGTCTGGATCGGCCGGTGTCCGGGAGAGATAAGTTCGAGCACCAGCGGCAAGCGACCGCCGCCGATCGCGGGATGAGTCTTCAGCCCGAAAAGCTCCTGTACACGGATCGACAATAGCGGCTCGTCGCCATCATAGTGGATCGGGTGGCGCTGGCCCGTCGGCGCCTCGAAATGGGTGGGCGCCAGTCTGGCAAGATCACGGGTGATATTGTGGGGGACCAGCGAGAGCAGACCTTCCGACAGCGAAACGGCGGTGATGTCATCGATCCCGCGCGTCTCCTCCTGAAACGGCAGGAACCATATATCGAGCGTCGCCAGCAGGCCGTCGTCAGACATATCCGGCCAAGGCTCGCCGATCGTACGGTTGAGAAAGCCGATCCGATCCCGAAGCTGCACTGCCTCTTTCGAAAAGGGCAAAACGGCAAGCCCAAGCTGCCGTACGCCTTCGGCCAGCGCCGCGGCATTGGCAGGGCCCTTCTGTCGGGCGATGGGTGTCTCTTCCAGAACGATGGCGCCAAGCCGCGTGACGCGGCGCGCGCGCACCTGCCGGCTTTGCCGGTCGAACACCATCTGATCCTCCCGCACGATCGTCTCGGGCATTTCCGCCTCGATATCACCGCGGCTGATATCCGCTGCGGCAAGAATCCGCTGCCCGCCCGCCCGCCCCGTCAGGTCGGCGACAACAAGCATGGCAGCGCCGGCCAAGCGCTCCGTCTCCGGGAGTTCCGCGCCCCGGCCGCTGGCCATGACGAATCGTCCGCGCCCGCCGCGCTGCAGGGCGATCCGATCGGGAAAAGCATGCATCAGCAGGCTGCCAGGCTGGATGGGGGATTGCTCCGCCTTTCCGCCAAGCTCCCTTGCCATCCGGAGCGCCAGTCGTCGCGCTGCATCCGCCCGCTCCCCGCGTTCGGTGCGGAACCGGCGCAGGCGATCCTCGAGATCGATGCTGCTGCCACCCAGCCCCTGTTCGGTCAGCAATACGGCCAACAGGCAGGCTTCTTCGCCATGACCATTGGCGGCCGCCTGAACCACCATGCTCGCAAGCCGCGGTGGCAAAGCCAGATCGCGGATACGGCGTCCTTCCGCGGTCAGCGTCCCTGCCTTGTCGAGCGCGCCGAGAGAAACAAGCAGCGCCTTCGCCTCCTGCCAAGCTGCGACCGGCGGCTGATCGAGAAAGGCAAGCGAGGACGGATCGCCGACGCCCCAATGGGCAAGATCGAGCACGAGCCCGGAAAGATCGCTGGAGAGGATTTGCGGCGGCGTGAAAGCGGGCATTGCCGCCGTCTGCCCCTGATGCCAGAGACGGATCGCGATACCGGGTTCCGTACGCCCGGCGCGGCCCGCCCGCTGATCGGCCGACGCCCGCGAAACCCGGACGGTCTCCAGCCGGGTGATGCCGGTCGAGGGCTCGAAGACCGGAAGCCGTTGCAGCCCGCTGTCGATGACGATGCGAACACCGTCGATGGTGATCGATGTTTCGGCGATCGAGGTCGCCAGCACGATCTTGCGGATGCCGGGCGGCGCCGGCTTTATGGCCGCATCCTGTTCCTTCTGGCTCAGATTGCCGTAGAGCGGCGCGATTTCGGTGTTTGCCGGCAGGCGTCCTTCGAGCCGTTCCACCGTGCGGCGGATCTCGGCCTGTCCGGGAAAAAAGGCGAGGATCGATCCATCTTCTGTGCGCATCGCGTCGAGAATGGTTCGTTGAATGCTATCCTCGAGCCGCTCCGTTCCGGACCGATCCTGATAGCGGACATCGACGGGAAATGTCCGTCCCTGGCTTTCGATGATCGGCGCGTCGCCGATCAATGCCGCGACGCGATCGACATCGAGCGTCGCCGACATGACGATGATCCGGAGATCCGGTCTCAGTGCCTGCTGCACATCGAGCGCCAGCGCCAGGCCGACATCCGCATCGAGCGACCGTTCGTGAAACTCGTCGAAAAGCACGGCCGAAATGCCTGCAAGCTCGGGATCGTCGAGCAGCATCCGCGCGAAAACCCCCTCGGTGACGACTTCGATACGGGTCTTCGCCGAAACTCTGGTGTCGAGGCGCATGCGATAGCCGACAGTCTGGCCGACATCTTCTCCGAGAAGGCTTGCCATCCGGCTCGCTGCGGCGCGGCCGGCAAGACGCCTGGGCTCAAGCACAATGATGCGCCCATCACCTCGCCACGCCTCATCCAGAAGGAAGAGCGGCACCAGTGTCGTCTTGCCTGCGCCGGGCGGTGCGGCGAGGACGGCCGAAGAGGCAGTCTGAAGAGCCTTCCCCAGAGCCGGAAGCACAGCCTTGACCGGAAGCTCGGGCAGGCAGGCAAGCTTACCCATGCGATCCTCTCCTTATAGGGGGCAA
>JAVBSF010000044.1:0-2708 GCA_031556925.1 Pararhizobium sp. | reverse complement strand
ATCGACATCTTCGATGCTCATTTTTATTTTCAACAATGCATCGACAACCCCACCGCTTTTGGTTTTGACAACAACTACAAACTAATCTGCGACAGGCCGCTACCACAGCTTCTTAAGAAAAGCACGATTTACCTTTCTGGTGACGATCAGCTCGAGCTGCTAACATATGCTGTCTTAGATCCATGTGGACAAAAACAACAAAGAAAAGTTCCCTACCGAGAACTTGGGCTAACCTCCTTTGAACAGCTTTCAAATCCCTCACTAGTCGGCAACTATAAAGCACAACTCCTAGCTCTGACCGAAAAGCATGGCGACACCTGCAGCGATTATTTCCAGCCAATGGTAGAGACAAAGGCTTTCAAGCGCTACATAAACTCCGACAGCAAAATCCCCGATGAAGGGCGCGACTCTAAGCCGCTCCCCTCCATAAACCTTTTCTTTTTTGATGATGTTCACCCTACGGCCGAAATGCACAGTATGCTCTACAGCCGCTTTGAGGACTTTCTTCGCCAGCGCTATCGCTTCATCCCCCCTCGCATAGACTTATCTGCAGGACCAGAAACTTCTAAGCCTGAAGTCACCACCTATACGCGTAAACTTTCAAAGCAAATCATGAGCAACCTCTCGTCAATGGCTTTGGTCCTTTCGTTTGCAGATATGTATGCTGCAACCTATGGCAGTATTCCCGCTGAGCTCAGCGCCGAGCTTTCTCATCGAGACACCGAAACTACCGTGCGCCGACTAATCGAAGATCTTCACTCACCTGCCGACATGGGCTTTAAAGTCATAGTTAAACTAGGCTGGAGCGATGAAGATGGCAATGTCTTGCCGCCTTTGGGAGCCATCTTGCCGGACCTGGCCGACAGCAACCTTTGGCATAAGTGATAAAAAGGCTCTTCTACCAGGAGAGAGCCTTTTTATTTGATTTAAAGGTCATGTGCTAAATCTCACAATTTTTTTTTACCTTTCTGGCTGGCGCGCAGCCCCTGGGCATAAAAATCCTCCTTTATGTTAAGAAAGTATCATCGTTCACTTAAACTTGCTGATTAGGGCGTTTCCCCGACTGCCTAATTTGTAGTTTAAGAGAGTGTCTTCAAAGCATCCAACTTGAACTTTGAAGACATGCTCTAAGAAATGGCACACTTAAGTTCAGGGCTTCAATGGCGATAAATTCCTTTGCAATTAACTGGTGGGCCCTCCTCGCGACAGCTATCGCTGCAATACTCCTCTGGCTCTGGCTGCGCACCCTCAACACGCTTCCTTCCCCGCGGCTATTTGCCTCCTCGCTATCCTTTTTAGCAGATACTCCCGTCAGCTTGCGCCAGCGACTAGCAAAGCTGCCTCGCTGGCTCTATGTAGCAAGCTTTTGTCTCTTAAGCTTAGCCTTCATCGACCCGCACCTATATCTTGACAAACCGCCTTCTCCCAAAGGCAACCGCCCCACGCCGCAGTCTGTCGAAGGCATTGCTATCTACTTAGCGCTTGACCAATCGGGGTCAATGGCAGAGACTATTCGCAATAGCTCCCAATCCAAAATGGACCTTCTCAAAAAGGTGACCGCTGACTTTGTTGCTGGCAATACACAAAAAAACCTTCCAGGCCGCCCCAACGACCTTATCGGCTTGCTAGCCTTCGCGCGGGGAGTAGATTTGCTTTCTCCATTAACCCTAGACCATCAAACTATCTTAGACCAACTTAACGCGCTCGATGTCGTTGGCGACCGCAATCGCGATGGTACAGCCATCGGCTATGCCATTTTTAAGGCTGCCAACTTGTTGACTGCATCAAGGCGATTTGCCCAAGATAGCTCAGGTAAAGGCAAAGCGGCCTATGAGATCAAAAGCTCCGTCATCGTTTTAGTTACTGATGGCATGCAAGATCCCAACCCATTAGACAAGGAAACCCCTTGGAGGCAAATAGATCCCCTCGAGGCCGCTCGCTATGCTAAAGAAAACAATGTGCGCCTTTACATCGTCAATGTTGAACCTAAGCTTGCCGCTAAGAGCTTCGACGCAAACCGCAGGCAGATGACAAAAGCCGCTGAAATGACTGGGGGCAAATTTTTCATCATCGATGGCAGCAATGACTTGGCTGAAATCTATGCCTCTATCGATAAGCTCGAAAAAGGTGCCTTGCCTGTTTCGATAGCACTAAAAGATGAACTCCAGCAGCTACTTAATAAAGATCAGCTTCCAATGCTTTACCAAAGGGTTTCGCTCTTCCCTTACCTGATCGCCCTGGGCTTATTGGCGTTAGCATTGGCTCTCCTGTTAGAAACTTCATGGCTGTGGAGATACCCATGATCCCCTTTGATTTGCACTATCACCTGCCAGAAGCGGCCTATTTGCTGCCGCTAGCACTTCTTATGGCATTGCTTTGGGGGTGGGCCCTGCGCAGCTATACTGCGGCCTCTAGCAGTATTATGCTGCCAACGTCAGAAAGATCGCCATTTTTAAACAGTGCCAAAGGCTTTCTGCTGATCGCCTCTTTTATACTGGGAGTTATCGCTCTCATGCAACCAGAGGGCCATGGCCACTCGCCCGAACAGTATGCAGCGCCGCAGCTGCCTGCCACCGTCTCATTAAAGCGCAAAGCCCACGAAGTAATCGTCGCAATCGACGTCTCTGCCTCAATGGCTACAACCGACACTCCTACCGGCAAAAGTCGCCTTGAATATGCCCAAGAAATTGCTGATGAGATCTTTGCTA
>JAVBSF010000477.1:0-4130 GCA_031556925.1 Pararhizobium sp. | reverse complement strand
CAATAGACCCGGATGAACCGGATGACCAGCCCACATCATGTAAAGATCGACCCCGAATGAAGAATATTCGTCCCGATGATGCGGCACACCGAAGATCAAGTCCGCACATCGCCGGTCAATCTCGCCGACAAGCAACGAGGTTCCGGCATATCCCTTAAGAATGCCTGAAGACGAAAGTTTTTTAAGCCTCCTGATTTGATCAGGCAGCCTGCCCCGCCGCGAAACCGGAGGCCCAGGCCCACTGAAAATTATAGCCGCCGAGCCAGCCGGTCACATCGACACTTTCACCGATGAAATAAAGCCCGTCGATGGCGCGGGCCTGCATGGTGCGGGAATCGAGACCTGCCGTATCGACGCCGCCGAGCGTGACTTCCGCCGTGCGGTATCCTTCAGAGCCCGCCGGCTTGATGCGCCAATCGGCAAGGCCGGCACAGAAGCCATCGATCACCTTGTCGGAAAGGTCGGCGAGGCTCCTCGTCTGCAGGCCGGCATTCTCGACGAAGAATTGCGCGAGCCGTTTCGGCAGATGCTCCGACAGTATGGTCTGCAGCGCCTGCCTCCCCTGCCCGCGCCGCGCGTCCTTCAAGGCCTGCGGGATATCGAACGACGGCAGAAGGCGGATGCTGATCTCGCCACCCTCCCGCCAATAGGAGGATATCTGCAGGATCGCCGGACCGCTCAGACCGCGATGGGTGATCAGCAGGGCTTCCTCGAACCCGGTCTTGCCGATACTGGCACGGACATCGACGGCAACACCGGAGAGCGGTGCAAGCTTTTCAAGCTCGATTGGATCGAGCGTCAGCGGCACGAGCCCCGGCCGGGTCTCGACGATGGCGAGACCGAATTGCTCGGCGATCTTATAGGCAAAGCCGGTGGCGCCCATTTTCGGAATGGACTTGCCCCCCGTCGCGATGACCAGAGACGCGCAGTCGATGCGCCCACCCGAGGTTTCAATGCGAAAGCCGCTGACGACTTTTTCGACCGTCTCGATTGCAGTCGAGAGGCGCAGGACGACGCCCGCGTCCTTCATCTGCGCCAACAACATGCGGATGATGTCCTTGGCGCTGTCGTCGCAGAACAATTGCCCGAGCGTCTTTTCGTGCCAGGCGATACCGTGGCGCTCGACCATGCCCACGAAATCCTGCGGCGTATAGCGGGCAAGCGCCGATTTGCAGAAATGCGGATTGGTGGACAGAAAGGCTTTGGGACCGGCATGGATATTGGTGAAGTTGCAACGGCCGCCGCCGGAGATGCGGATCTTCTCGCCCGGCGCCCCGGCATGGTCGAGCACGATCACCCGCCGGCCGCGTTTGCCAGCCTCGATCGCGCACATCATGCCTGCGGCACCGGCGCCGATTATCGCCACGTCGTAGTTTTCAGCCACCGTTTCAATCCCGTTTTTCCTTCCATTTACGGCCACAGACAGAATGTCAATCCGGCCGGGAAAATCCTCAAAAAGCCGCTTCGAGGACCGGAAAGCCCCCCTAGCCAATTGCCAAACAGTGGCTATGATGGCTCATCCGAACCCAAAACCGGTGATTTATGCCCGCTAAGAGAACTTTGGTCCCACGCACGCAAGAGATTACGAGAACACAGAAAATACCCGCAGCACTGCAAGCCCCCCGAGGGGTCAAGACCTGGAAGGAAGCCGTCGACTGGCTGAAGGTCCGGGGCGTCGAAGACATCGAATGCATCACCCCCGACATTGCCGGCGTACCGCGCGGCAAGATGATGCCTTCCTCGAAATTCACATCCAACACCTCGCTCGCGCTTCCTTCCGCGATCTACCGCCACACCATTTCCGGCGAATATCCCGAGGAAACCGGCAACTTCCGCTATGACAGCCGCGACAGCGACATCAAGCTGGTGCCTGACCTTTCCACCCTCTCCATCGTTCCCTGGGAAAGCGACCCGACGGCGCAGGTCATCTGCGACATCGCGGGCTCTTCCGGCGAAAACGTGCCCTACACGCCGCGCAATGTGCTGAAGCATGTGCTCGACCTTTACAAGCAGCGTGGCTGGAAGCCGGTGGTGGCGCCGGAAATCGAATTTTACCTCGTCGCCAAGAACGACGATCCCGACTATCCGCTGCGCCCGCCGACAGGCCGTTCCGGCCGCTCCATCCAGGGTGGTCAGGCCTATTCCATCGCCGGCGTCAACGAATTCGATGAACTGATCGACGACATCTACCACTTCTCCGAAAAGCAGGGGCTGGAGATCGACACGCTGATTCATGAAGAGGGTCCGGCGCAACTCGAAATCAACCTGCGCCACGGCGACCCGATCGAGCTTGCCGATCAGGTGTTTATGTTCAAGCGCACGATCCGCGAAGCCGCGCTGAAGCACGGCATCTACGCGACCTTCATGGCCAAGCCGATGCAGGCGCAGCCGGGCTCGGCCATGCACATCCACCAGTCGGTGGTGGAGATCAACACCGGCCGCAACCTGTTTTCCAATGCCGATGGCTCGGCCTCGAAGGAGTTCTTCTCTTTCATCGGCGGCATGCAGAAATACGTGCCGAAGGCGTTGTCGATGATGGCGCCCTATGTGAACTCCTACCGTCGCCTGACGCCGGACATGTCTGCGCCGGTCAACAATGCCTGGGGCTACGACAACCGCACCACCGCCTTCCGCGTTCCGGTCTCCGAACCGGCCGCAAGGCGCGTCGAAAACCGGCTGCCGAGTTCGGACGCCAACCCGTATCTGGCGCTCGCAGCCTCCCTCGGTTGCGGCTATCTCGGCATCGTGCAGGGGCTGGAGCCGTCCGCGCCGGCGGACGACAACGTCAACGAAGGTGCAATCGAGCTGCCGCGCGGCCTCCTGGAAGCCGTCTCCCTGCTGGAATCGGAACCGTCCTTCGATGAAGTGTTCAGCGCCGAGTTCATCGCCATCTATGGCGGCGTCAAGCGCGGCGAGTTCGAGACCTTCATGCAGGTGATCAGCCCCTGGGAGCGGGAATACCTGCTTCTCAACGTCTGACGGAGGCGTTCCATGGCGTGGCAAAGCCCGATCTCGCCGGGAATCTCCTGGTATGAGGACAATGTTGCCGAGCGGCCGGAATATCCGGCCCTTGACGGCTCCACCGAAACGGACGTCGCCATCGTCGGCGGCGGTTTCACCGGCCTTCAGGCCGCCTATAATCTCGCGAAGAGCGGCGTGCGCGTCACGCTCATCGAGGCCTATCGCTTCGGTGACGGCGCGTCCGGTCGCAATGGCGGCCAGCTCGGCAGCGGCCAGCGCTGGTGGCCGGAGGAAGCGGAATCCTCCCTCGGCTACGAGCGCTCAAAAGCGCTGTTCGACATGGCCGAGAATGCCAAGCGGCATCTTCTCGATTTCGCCGAAAACCACGGTATCGATATCGACTACACGCCCGGCCAGATGAACGTCTCTCACAAGAAGGGGCTGGAGAAATATTACCGCGCCAATGGCGAGATCGCCGCGAGCCGTTACGACTATCCGCATATCTCCTTCATGGATGGCAAGGAGACGGCGGAACGGCTCGGCTCCAAGCATTATCTTTTCGGCGTGCGCGACACCGGCACCGGCCATATCCAGCCGATGAAGCTGCTGGTCGGGCTCGCCAGGCAGGCTCAGGTGGCCGGCGCGGCCATCCATGAGAAGACGAAGGCGCTGAAGATCGACCGCCAGGGCGGCAAGATCGTCATCGAGACGGATCATGGCACCATCCGCGCCGACCGCGCCTTGATCGCCTGCAACGCCTATATCGGCAATCTCGAACCGATAACCGCAAACCACGTCATGCCGATCCGCTCCTTCATCGGCGCGACCCGGCCGCTCGACGATTTTCCCGGCGTTCTTCCCGGCAACGAATCGGTTGCCGATTCGCGCTTCGTCGTGCGCTATTTCCGCCGCTTGAAGAACGGCCGGCTGCTGTTCGGCGGCCGCGAAGCCTATACGGCCGACAATCCGCGCGACATTTCCGACCATATCCGTCGCCAGATTGCCGAGATTTATCCGCAGCTTGCCGATATCGAGATGACCCATTCCTGGGGCGGCTCGGTCGGCATCACCCTGCCGCGCGAGCCATTCGTGCGCGAAGTCATGCCCGGTGTTACCTCGATCGGCGGATATTCCGGCCATGGCGTGATGCTGTCGAACTATTGCGGCAA
>JAVBSF010000254.1:0-8238 GCA_031556925.1 Pararhizobium sp. | reverse complement strand
TTGCCGGCTCGTGGCGGGCTGAAAACAATATTTTTGAGGTTGTTTTCCTGCCCCAATGCAGAAGCGTGATCCGTCGAAGCCTGCATTTTCCTCTCCTTGCGCGTCATGCGTCGCCGTTTGCCGGCTCGTAGCGGGCTGACGTCGCGACGCAGACTGATCCCGCTGATGTCGCCCAGTTATGGCAGGATCGGGTTTTAGCCCGGTTAACGGCGCTCCTCTCGAGGCAAGGGTTATGGTTCTCGCAATATCTTGCTGCTATGGAACCTGCCTTGGGATGAAGAGGTGCGCCGACAACTGTGCGCCGCGCACCGCCAATAAGGGAGAAACGGCATGCAGCGCTCATGTCTGGCGATCGTGCTTGCGGCGGGCGAAAGCACCCGCATGAAATCCTCGATGTCGAAGGTTCTGCATCCGGTCGGCGGACGCCCGATGATCGCGCATGTCATGGAGGCATTGGATGAGGCCGGCATAACGGCGACGGCGCTGGTGCTCGGCCGCGACGCAGAAGCCGTGGAAAAGGCGGCTCGGCGCGACGGGATGGCGGTTTCCGCCCATCTGCAAACGCAGCGCCTCGGCACCGCCCATGCCGTGCTAGCCGCCCGCGATGCTATCGCGACAGGGTATGACGACATTCTCGTCGTTTTCGGCGACACGCCGCTGATCACGGCCGCCCCGCTTCTCGCCGCCCGCAAGGGCCTGGCCGACGGCAACGATGTCGTCGTCATCGGTTTCGAAACCGCGACGCCCACCGGCTATGGACGTTTGATCGTCGAGAACGGCGCGCTGGTCGCGATCCGCGAAGAGAAGGACGCCAGCGAAGCCGAGCGAAAGATCACCTATTGCAATGGCGGCCTGATGGCGATCGACGGGCGCAAGGCGCTTTCCCTGCTGGAGAGCATCGGCAACGCCAATGCCAAGGGCGAATATTATCTCACAGATATCGTCGAGGTGGCGAATGCATCCGGCGGCTCTGCGATTGCCGTGGCAGCCCCGGAAACCGAACTGATGGGCTGCAACAACCGCGCGGAACTGGCGCTCATCGAATCCGTCTGGCAGCGGCGCCGGCGCCACGAGCTGATGGTCTCGGGCGTGTCGATGATCGCGCCGGAAACCGTGTTCCTTGCCTATGATACCGCGATTGCCCAGGACGTCCTGATCGAGCCGAATGTCGTTTTCGGTCCCGGTGTGACGATCGAAAGCGGCGCCGTCATCCATGCCTTTTCGCATCTTGAAGGCGCGCACGTCGGCGCGGGCGCGACGGTTGGTCCCTATGCGCGGCTTCGCCCCGGCGCCAATCTCGGTCCCGATTCGAAGGTCGGCAATTTCTGTGAGGTGAAGAAGGCCGAGATCGGCGCAGGCGCCAAGGTCAACCATCTCACCTATATCGGCGATGCCTTTGTGGGCGCAAAGACCAATATCGGCGCCGGGACGATCACATGCAACTATGACGGTGTGAACAAACACATCACCCGGATCGGCGCCAATGCCTTCATCGGCTCGAATTCGTCGCTGGTCGCGCCCGTTTCCGTCGGGGACGGTGCGTTGGTCGCGTCGGGCAGCGTCATCACCGACGATGTTCCGGCCGATGCCGTCGCCTTCGGCCGCGCGCAACAGACGATCAAGCCGGGCCGGGCGAAGGTGCTGCGCGAAAAATATCTGGCGCAGAAGGCCGCAAGCAAGAAGGGGAGTTGACGTTCGGACGGACGTTAAACTCTGAAACTGAAAGTGAAATCCGGACTGATTGTGCATTTGCACAAATAAGGTAGGTAACGGTCAGCAGCCGTGGGGCTGTCTGGAATGGAGACGTCGATATGTGCGGGATCGTGGGCATCGTTGGGGAGAAGCCGGTAGCCGGACGGCTTGTGGATGCGCTGAAGCGGCTCGAATACCGGGGCTATGATTCCGCCGGCGTCGCCACCGTCCACGACGGCAAGCTCGAACGCCGCCGCGCCGAAGGCAAGCTCTTCAATCTGGAAAGCAAACTGCACTCCGAGCCACTGGCCGGCAATATCGGCATCGCCCATACCCGCTGGGCGACCCATGGCGCGCCGACCGAAAACAACGCCCATCCGCATTTCACCGATGGCGTCGCCGTCGTCCATAACGGCATCATCGAGAACTTCTCCGAGATCAAGGACGAGTTGATCGCCTCTGGTGCGACCTTTTCCACGCAAACGGACACCGAAGTCGTCGCGCAGTTGCTGGCCAGGTATCGGCGGGAAGGTCTGGGCCGACGTGAGGCGATGCATGCGACGCTGCGCCGCGTGACCGGCGCCTATGCGCTCGCCGTCATCTTCGCAGACGATCCGTCGACGATCATGGCGGCGCGCTCCGGCCCGCCTTTGGCCATCGGTTACGGCGAGGGCGAGATGTTTCTCGGTTCGGATGCGATCGCGCTTTCGCCTTTCACCAACCGCATCGCCTATCTGCATGACGGTGACTGGGCGATCCTAGGCCGCACGGGCGCCCACATCTTCGATCTGGCCGGCAATCCGGTGGAGCGCCCGGTGCAGATCTCGTCCGCCGCGGCCTATATGGTCGATAAGGGCAACCATCGCCATTTCATGGAAAAGGAAATCTACGAGCAGCCGGAAGTCATTTCGCATGCGCTCGGCCACTATATCGATCTGATCGAAAACCGCATCGATGCCAGTGCTGTCGGGATCGATTTTTCGAAGGTGAAGAGTCTCGCGCTGTCGGCCTGCGGCACGGCCTATCTGGCCGGCCTCATCGGCAAATACTGGTTCGAGCGCTATGCGCGTCTGCCTGTCGAGGCCGATGTCGCCTCCGAATTCCGCTATCGTGATATCCCGCTTTCCGGCGATGCGGCGGCGTTGTTCATTTCGCAGTCCGGGGAGACGGCCGATACGTTGGCCTCGCTGCGCTATTGCAAGGACGAGGGCCTGCAGATCGGCGCTGTCGTAAACGTCAGGGAATCGACTATCGCACGCGAATCCGATGCCGTGTTCCCGATCATGGCCGGCCCCGAGATCGGTGTCGCCTCCACAAAGGCTTTTACCTGCCAGCTTGCCGTTCTGGCCGCCCTTGCCATCGGTGCGGGCCGGGCGCGGGGCACGGTTTCGCCGGAAGAGGAAAAGCGCCTCGTCCGCCACCTCACGGAGATGCCGCGCATCATGTCCTCGGTATTGAACAGCATTCAGCCGAGGATGGAAAGCCTTGCGCGCGAACTGTCGAAATGCCGCGACGTGCTTTATCTTGGCCGTGGCACGAGCTATCCGCTGGCGATGGAAGGCGCGCTGAAGCTCAAGGAAATCTCCTATATCCATGCCGAAGGCTATGCCGCCGGCGAGCTGAAGCATGGCCCCATCGCGCTGATCGACGAGAACATGCCGGTGATCGTGATCGCGCCCCATGACCGCTTCTTCGAGAAGACAGTGTCCAACATGCAGGAAGTCGCCGCGCGCGGCGGCCGGATCATTTTCATCACCGACGAGGAGGGGGCGGCCGCCTCCAAGCTCGAGACAATGAGCACAATCGTTTTGCCCGTTGTCGATGAGATTATCGCGCCGATGATCTTCTCGTTGCCGATCCAGTTGCTCGCCTATCACACCGCCGTGTTCATGGGCACCGACGTCGACCAGCCGCGCAACCTCGCAAAATCGGTGACGGTCGAATGATCGTCCGGCCGGAGCGGGAAGGCGATTGGGACGCGATCCGTTCCGTGACGGCTGCCGCCTTCGACGGCCGTCCCTATAGCGACGGCAGCGAGCCGGAGATCGTCGAACGGCTTCGCGATGCAGGTGCTCTTTCCGCTTCGTTTGTCGCGGAAGACGGCGGCAGGATCATCGGCCATATCGCTCTTTCGCCGGTCGGGGTCGAGAGCGGTGCACAGGGCTGGTTCGGGCTCGGGCCGATTTCGGTCCTGCCGGCGCGACAGGGGCAAGGGATCGGTTCGATCCTCGTGCAGACCGGGCTTGGATGGCTGCGGGAAATGGGGGCCTCAGGCTGCGTTCTCGCAGGTGATCCCGCGTTTTACGAGCGTTTCGGCTTCCGCGCCGATCCCGCCTTGATGCTTCAGGATTGTGCGCCGCAATATTTTCTTGCGCTGCCCTTGTCCTCGGCGCCCGCCTCCGGCATGGTGCGCTATCACCCGGCCTTCTATGGCGGCACGAGCTAGCGAAACAGCATGACGGACAAGCCGGCACGCGGAATTCTGGCCACCCGGTTGCGGAATTACTTCCTGACCGGGCTGATCATCTGCGCGCCGCTGGCGATCACCGCCTGGATCACCTGGTCTTTCATTCTCTGGGCCGACAGCTGGGTGAAGCCCTATCTGCCCTTCGACTACAATCCCGATAACTTCCTGCCCTATCCGGTCCCCGGCTTCGGGCTCCTGACCGCGCTCTTGCTGATCACCATCGTCGGCTTTTTCGCCGCCAACCTGATCGGCCGCAGCATCGTCGGCTTCGGCGAATCGCTGCTGTCGCGCACGCCGCTGGTGCGCACCATCTACAAGGGCCTGAAGCAGATCTTTCAAACCGTGCTGCAGGACCAGTCCAATTCCTTCAAGAAGGCCGGGCTGATCGAATATCCGAGCGCCGGCCTCTGGTCGCTGGTGTTCGTCGCGACGGATGCCAGGGGAGAGATTGCGGTGAAATTCCAGGATCGCGGTCTGGACATGGTCGCGGTCTTCCTGCCGCCGACCCCGGTTCCAACTGCCGGTTTCCTGATCTTCGTGCCGCGTGAAAAGATCGTGCTTCTCGACATGAGCGCCGAAGACGCAGCCAAGATGCTGATTTCCGGCGGTCTCGTCGTGCCGGAGCAACTGCCGACAGACCTGCAGCCGTCGATGCGCGACGCCAAGCCGAAGCGTTTCCTCAACCGGCCCTGAGAAAACGGATCGCTTCGTCGCGCCGGTGCAGGTAAAGCAGCGTGCGCAAGGCCTCCCCACGGGCGGATATCAGCTCCGGGTCTTTTTCCAAAACATAGGCGGCATCCTTGCGGGCGATTTCCAGAAGATCCGCATGGGCCTCCAGGCTGGCGATGCGAAAGCCGGGCGTGCCGGACTGACGCGTGCCGAGAAGCTCGCCTTCGCCGCGCAGCTTCAGGTCTTCCTCGGCGATGACGAAGCCGTCTTCGGTATCGCGCAGGATGGAGAGCCGCGCGCGGCCGTTTTCGCTGAGCGGGCCCTTGTAGAGCAGGATGCAGGTGGAGGCCTCGTCGCCGCGCCCGACGCGGCCGCGCAACTGGTGAAGCTGCGCCAGACCGAAGCGTTCCGCATGTTCGATCACCATGATCGTCGCATCCGGCACATCGACGCCGACTTCGACCACGGTCGTCGCCACCAGCAGCCGGATATCGCCGTTCTTGAAGGCGAGCATCACCGCATCCTTCTCCGCACCGTTCATGCGACCGTGGACGAGGCCGATATCCGGCCCGAGGCTGCTTTTCAGAATCTGGAAGCGTTCATCGACCGACATGAGGTCGGAGTTTTCCGATTCCTCGACCAGTGGGCAGATCCAGTAGGCCTTCTTGCTTTCGGCCAGCGCCGAGCGAAGGCGCTCGACGATATCGCCGGTCCGCTCGGTGGGAATGGTGACGGTCTGGATCGGCTTGCGGCCCGCCGGTTTTTCCGTGAGCTTCGACACGTCCATGTCGCCGAAAGCGGCCAGCACCAGCGTTCGCGGGATCGGCGTCGCGGTCATGACCAGCATATGCGGGGAAATGCCCTTGGCCGTCAGCCGCAGCCGCTGGTGCACGCCGAAACGGTGCTGTTCATCCACCACGGCAAGCAGCAGGTTCCTGTAGGTCACGCTGTCCTGAAACAGCGCATGGGTGCCGATGACGATATGCGTTTCGCCCGACGCGATCCGTTCCTCGATCGCCTGCCGCTCTTTCCCCTTGGTGCGCCCTGTCAGCACGTCGATGGTAAGGCCTGCGGGAGCCGCCATCTTCGAGAGCGTCGCATGGTGCTGGCGGGCCAGAATTTCCGTCGGCGCCATGAGAACGGCCTGCCCGCCGGATTCGACCGCCGCCAGCATCGACATGAGAGCGACCGCCGTCTTGCCCGACCCGACATCGCCCTGCAGCAACCGCAGCATGCGCTCGCTGCCTGCCATGTCCTTGAGAATATCCGCAATCGCCGCCTGCTGGCTGCCGGTCAGCGAAAAGGGCAGGGCGGAGAGCACCGAGCCGCTGAGCTTGCCCGTCGCCGTGACCGGCGTGCCGGCGACTTTCCGCAGGCGCTGGCGCACCAGCGAGAGAGAGAGTTGCCCCGCGAGGAATTCGTCATAGGCCAGCCTGCGGCGGGCGGGCGCCTGCGGATCGATGTCGGCCGCGTCGCGGGGGTGATGAAGCTGCAGAAAACCGTCGCGGGTGGAGGGAAAGCCTTGTTTGGCGATCAGCGCCTCGTCCAGCCATTCCGGAAAATCCGGCACCCGCTGAAGGGAAGATTCGATCTGTTTGCGCAGGATACGGGGCGAAAGCCCGGCCGTCAGGCTGTAAACGGGTTCGACGAGCGGCAGATTGTCGGCATCCGCCTCGCGGACCATGTAGTCCGGATGCACCATCGACGGCCGGCCGTTGAACCAGTCGACCTTGCCGCTGACGATGACGGTCTCGTCGATCGGCAGCGCCTTTTCCAGCCAGTTGCCCTTGGCGCGGAAGAAGGTCAGCGCAAGTTCCCCCGTCTCGTCGTGCAGGAAGACGCGGTAGGGCTGGCTGCTGCGGCCGGGCGGGGGTGGCTGGTGGCGGTCGACGCGGGCCTTGATGGTGACGGTCGCGCCCTGCGGCGCGCGGGCGATTCCTGGCTGTTCGCGCCGGTCGATCAGAGAATAGGGGGCATGGAAGACGAGATCGATGACACGGCAATCGTCGATACTCTCGCGGCCGAGCAGACGGGCATAGAGTTCGCCCGCTTTCGGGCCGATACCGGAAAGCGTATCGAGGGGGGCGAACAGGGGATCGAGCAGGAGCGGGCGCATGGCCGGAGACTGAAACGAGGAAACGGGCTTTGGCAAGGCTGACAATCGTCTTTTCAGTGTTTATAGAGCCAGACTGAACCGCTGGCGCCGCCTCCATCGCCAAACGCGCCCGCGGCAGGAAGGACTTGGCCCATGACTGGCATTTCGCGCACCAGCGCCGATCTCGATCCGCGCCGCCGCCGTATCCTCTTTCGCTGCTGGCATCGCGGCATTCGCGAAATGGACCTCGTTCTGGGTCAATTCGCTGAGACCGAGCTTGCCGACCTTTCGGACGAGGCGCTCGACGAGCTGGAAACGATCATGGCGGAGGAGGACACCGATCTGGTGAAATGGATCACCGGAGAGCTGCCCCTGCCGGAAAAATTCCGCACGCCGATGTTCGAGCGCATCGCCTCCTATCGGCCGGATTTCGACAAAAGCCATCCGGACAGGAACGACTGATGTCCGCTATCGCAGGCTTTGACCCGAAGAAGATCGCGTCTGCCACGCGCGAACTGACTATCGGCCCGGTTCCATCCGGCGTCGAACCGATGATTCTCGCCGAACTGGCCCGCGCCAACGGCCCGGTCGCCTATATCCTTTCGGACGGCCAGCGCATTGGCGATCTCGAACAGATGCTCGGCTTCGTCGCGCCGGATATCCCGGTGCTCACCCTGCCGGGCTGGGACTGCCTGCCCTACGACCGCGTTTCGCCGAGCGCCGATATTTCCGCCCGTCGTCTTGCCGCCCTGAGTGGCTTGATCGCACACGCCGACAAGCCGCACGCGGCCATCGTTCTCGTGACCGTAAATGCCGCGCTCCAGAAGATGGCGCCACAGTCGGTCATCGAAGGTCTGGCTTTTTCAGCGCGGCCTGGCAACACGATCCGCATGGACGATATCGCCGTCCGGCTGGAGCGCAACGGCTTCGATCGCGTGGCGACTGTGCGCGAAGTCGGCGAATTTGCGGTGCGCGGCGGTATTCTCGATGTTTTCGTGCCCGGCAGCGAACAGCCGGTGCGCCTTGATTTCTTCGGTGACACACTGGAAAGCATCCGCTCGTTCGATCCGGCGAGCCAGCGTACAACGGGGCAGGCGAAGTCGCTCGATCTCAGCCCGATGAGCGAGGTGTCGCTGACCCCCGAAACGATAAGCCATTTCCGAACCGGCTATCTCTCGCTCTTTGGCGCAGCGACGCGTGACGACGCGCTCTATCAGGCTGTCTCCGAAGGCCGGCGTTATGCTGGAATGGAGCATTGGCTGCCGCTGTTTTACGACGGTCTGGAAACCGTCTTCGATTATCTCGCGGGTTTCAG